>JAVBOX010000166.1:0-26935 GCA_031550095.1 Eubacteriales bacterium | reverse complement strand
GTCGGAAGAGATGCACGAGAGATTTTTTCGCCCAGCAAGGAGCTGGAACGAGGCGTAGCAGCGCTACGCTGAGTGAAGGGCGACGCCACTGGACGGAAAAAGATCCGTGCCAAATTCCGAATATTTGGTGCCGGAGTAATACAATAAGATGCCGATCACCAACGCGAAAGAGGGGCTGCCCCGTCCATGCAAAAAAAGACCACCGCCTTGAAGGCCGCTTTCCCCTATACCGTGCCCATCCTGATGGGTTTCGCCTTTCTCGGGTTTGCCTATGGGCTCACCATGCGCGGCAAGGGCTTTCCCATTTGGCTCCCTACCGTCATGAGCCTGTGCATCTTTGCCGGGTCCATGGAGTTCGTGACCATGACGCTTCTCACCGCGGCTTTCAACCCCGTATATGCCCTGCTCCTCACGCTGATGGTTAACGCTCGCCACCTGTTTTACGGCGTCTCCATGCTTGAAAAGTACAAGGGCATGGGGCTCAAGCGATTCTACCTCATCTTCGGCTTATGCGATGAGACATTTTCCATCCTCTGCTCCACAGACGCGCCGGAGGGGGTGGACAAGGGCTGGTTTATGGTGTTTGTAACGCTTTTAAACCACCTGTACTGGGTGGGTGGTGCCACGCTGGGCGGCCTATTGGGGGGCGCAATTCCCTTTGATACCAGGGGAATCGACTTCGTGATGACCGCCCTGTTCGTGGTCATTTTCCTGGAGCAATGGCTGGGGCAAAAGGCCCATGCTTCCGCCCTGATCGGCCTTTGTTGCGCCGTTGGCTGCCTGCTTGCCTTTGGCCCCGGCAGCTTTTTGCTCCCCGCCATGGGGTTGACCCTTCTTGCGTTGACCCTTCTTCGAAAGCCTCTTATGGGAGGTGCCCGGGCATGATGCTGACAGGTTGGCAAGGCGCGGTTACCATTCTGATGGTGGTGCTGGGCACCATGGCCACCCGGTTTGCGCCGTTTCTGCTCTTCCCTCCGGGGAAGAAAACGCCCCGGTATATCCAGTATCTCAGCCAGGTATTGCCCTACGCGGCCATGAGCCTTTTGGTCGTCTATTGCCTGAAAAACGTTACATTCACCGCCAGCCCTTTCGGCATCCCGGAGGCGGCGGGCATTCTCGTCACCGGTGGAATCCATCTTTGGCGGCGCAATATGCTATTGACCATCGGAACGGGAACCGCCATATACATGCTGCTCATCCAGGCGGTCTTCTAAGGCTACGCCCCGAAAACTCCTACGATAACGCGAAGCCACTGGATGGTGAATGAATGGCGAACGAGCGTTTGAAAAATGGAGGCATTCATGAAGAATACATCCACGGATCATCGGGTCCGGGTGACGCGGGCCATGATCCGCAAGGCGTTCACCGGTTTGCTCCGGCAAAAGCCCATCCAAAGCATTACCATTCAGGAGCTCTGCGCCCTGGCCGGCATCAACCGGGGCACATTCTACGCCCATTACACGGACGTGTTCGCCTTGCTGGAGCAAATCGAAAGCGATGTGATGGGGGATTTCCAGCGGGCCTTGGAATCGGGCAGGGTCACGGAGGATGCGCGGATCTCCCTTGTTGAGAGCTGTGCGCGAATCTTTCAATGCATCAAGGACAATGCGGATATCCGCGTGGTTATGCTGGGGGACTACGGCGATAAGGGCTTCGTGGATAAGCTCTTGTCCATCGGCAAGGAGGCCTGCCTGTCCGCTTATTCCCAGCATTTCAATCTGGCCAATCCCCGGGAGATCGAGTGCTTCTACGCCTTCATCAGCGGGGGCTGCATCGGTTTGCTCCGGCAGTGGATTCAAGACGGGATGGTGGACTCAGCCATGGAAATTGCCCAAATAGCGGAAAGAATCATGCTCAACGGCATCGGCTTTTTTAAAGCGCCAAAAGCATAACAGCGGTGTTCTTCCCCCTTGCGGGTCCGGCCATTTTGTATTATGATGATGCCTCAATAGAAAGAAGGAGGTCCCCCATGAGCGAGGAGAGAAGGCCCACAATCGATGAGGTCATCGAGGGCGTGGATAGGAAAAAGACGAGTCGCAGGGGTTGGGTCGGTTTTGTGGAAAGCGAAGTGGTCAACTTCATGGCCCAGCATGAAATTGAAAAGATGACCCTGGACGATGGGGCGGGCAACAAGGCAAAGCTCACCCGGTTGAAGGATAACGGCATTCGGGTGGAGTGCACGTCTTCCAACATCCTATAGGCAGCAAGAGCAGCCAACGGAAATGGAAAAGAGGCGGTCCGACAAAGAGAGGGCTGAAAGGTGATATGCCTTGCGCGTCCCGCTCTCTTTTGCGGCGTCTCTTTTTTCGCGTCTAGAGCAGGCTCTCCGCCGTCTCCAGCTTCCCGCAAACCTTCCTGTATTCGGTTCCATAGGTGATCATCAGCAGCGCCGCCGCACCGACCCATCCGATGCCATAGGCGAAGTATACGGCCCATTCCCCCAGCAGCGGAGGCAGGGTGAGGACGACAAGAACGCGAAGGATCATCTCTGTAAAGCCCGACAACATGGGGAAGAAGGCGTTTCCGATCCCCTGAAGGGCGGACCGGTGCAGCGTAAGCATATAAAGAGCGGGCAGGCACAGGGCGAAAGCCAGCATGCCTTTGTAGCCGATATCCACCACGGCGGCGATCTCCGAGGGATCCCCTGCCACCAGAAGGCCGATTAGCTGTTTGCCCAGCAAAACCACGATCAGCGCCATGGTGATGGAACCTCCCAGGGAGAGCTTTCGGGCATTGCCCATTCCCTCCCGAATGCGGGATAGCTTTTTTGCCCCATAGTTTTGGCCCACAAAGGTAGCCACCGCCCCTTCCAGCCCTGCGGCGACGAGTTCCATCATGCCGAAATATCTGCGGCTGGCGCTGATTCCAGCGATGAAGAGCATCCCAAAGCCATTGATCACGCTCTGCAGGATGATATCGCTGGCGGAAATCAACGCGTCACGGAAAGCGATGGGCGCACCCATGCGGATCAGGGCAGCCATCATTCCTCGATCCGGAGTAAAATCCCCCCGGCAAAGGCGCAGCACCTTTATCCGGCGAAGGGCGAAAAGGCAGGCGCAAAAAGCGAAAACCTGGGAAAGAACCGTGGCAACAGCCACACCGGCCACCCCCATATGAAAGACCGCCACCAGGAAGATATCCAGTCCCACATTGATCACGCTGGCCAGCAGCACGGCGTAGAGAGGCGCCTTGCTGTTGCCAAGTGCCCTGAGAATGGACCCGGCCAAGTTGTATCCAATGGCCACAAGAATACCCGTGTGCCGCCAGTAAAGATAAACCAGGGTATCCGAAAGTAGCTCATGAGGGGTCTTGATGCTCATCAGAATCGTTCGGGTCAGCCCTATGCCTAGGGCCGTAAGCATGACGCCAATAAGAAGCGAGAGCCAAATGCCCATGGCCACCGCCTTGCGCAGCCCCGCCTCATCCGACGCGCCGAAACGCTGGGCAAAAAGAGCGCCAAAACCCTGTGTAAAGCCCATGATCATGCACTGGATCATCCAGGTCAGAAACCCTGCCGCGCCAATGCTGGCAAAGGCCTGAACCCCGACAAGCCTGCCCACCACCGCCCCGTCCACCACGTCAAAAAACTGCTGCAGGATATAGCTGAGCATAATGGGCAAAGAGAAAGCCACGATATGCCTCAAGGGCTTTCCCTGGGTCATGTTTCGCGTCATTTCCATATCAACTCACCATCCCATCTGCTCATATTTCCCATTCGCCACACAAAGCCTCTTGGGCGGCTCTCACCATGCTGGCAATGCGTTCTCCCGCCTCGGTAACGGGCACCCGCTCGGAAAAGCTTTTATCCCTGGCGGATAGCTCCACCATGCCCGCGTTCATCCCCTTGGGGCTAATGACCGCCCGAATGGGTACGCCGAACAAATCCGCGTCGGAAAACATCACGCCGGCGCTGACCGGCCTGTCATCCCAGAGCGTTTCGAGGCCACGGGTCGAGAGATCGTCATAAAGGGCTTGGGATGCCCTTTGAACCCTTTCATCCTCCGGTCGGAGTGAGCAAAGCTGCACCTGCCATGGGGCGATGGACATAGGCCAGATCGGGCCAAAGCGGTCCCGCCGCGCCTCGCAAACCGAGGCCATCAGCCTGCCAACACCGATGCCGTAGCAGCCCATCAGCGGATGGCGCAAGACACCCGCCTCATCCAGATAGCGCATTCCCATGGCAACGGAATACCGGCCTCCCAGCTGAAAGATATTGCCCACCTCTATGCCCCGGGCAATGCGCAAAGCCGCGTGGCCGCACTGGGGGCAGATGGCGCCCTCATAGGTTTTGGCCACATCCTCATAGGCCACGGGGCCCAAATCCCTTTCCACCTGAAAGCCGGCGAAGTGGGCATCGGCCTCATTAGCGCCTGTCACCACTCCCCCAATGCCCTGAATGGAACGGTCCATGATCATCCGGATGCCCTTTGGCAACCCCAAAGGCCCCACAAACCCCATTGCCAAGGGGGAATCCACCTCCTCAGCTGCCGGAAACACCTGAGTTTTGAGCAGGTTCCGCAGCTTGGTCTCGTTCACTTCCAGATCTCCCCGCAGAAAAACGGCGACAAGTTCTCCCGTCCCGCCCTGGGTATAGAGCACGGCTTTCAAGATTTGAGAGGCGGGCAAGGAAAGAAATCGGCTCAAATCCTCGATGGTCTTGATCCCCGGCGTTGATATTTTCCGAAGGGGCCGCTCCTGCCCCGGTTCATTGCGGATGACGCAGGCGGCGCTTTCCATGTTGGACTTGAATTCGCACGCGCCGCAGAGCACAAGGCTGTCCTCTCCCACATCGGTGACCAGCATGAACTCATGGGCGACCTTCCCACCCATCATGCCGGAATCTGATTGAATCGGGATCACCTCAGGAATGCCGACCCGGGCGAAAATCCGTCGGTAAGCCTCATAGCAGCGGTCATAATATGCGCTCAAATCCTCCTGGGAGGTATGAAAGGAATACCCGTCCTTCATGGTGAATTCCCGCACGCGGATTAAGCCACCGCGGGCCCTTGGCTCATCCCGGAACTTGGTCTGAATCTGGTAAATCATCAGGGGATACTGGGTATAGGAATCGGCGATGTCCTTCATGAGATGGACAGCCGCCTCCTCATGGGTCATGCCCAGCACCATATCCCCTCCGGAGCGGTCCCGAAAGCGCAGCAGTTCCTCCCCCACGCTTTCAAACCGACCGGAGGCTTGCCAGAGGGCAGCGGGCATGGTGACGGGGAAAAGAACTTCCTGCCCGCCAATCCGGTCCATCTCCTCCCGGAGAATGCCTTCAATTTTTCTTACAATCCGCTTGGCAATGGGCAGCAAGGTGTAGATGCCGTTCCCCACCGCCTTGATGTAGCCACCTCGAATCATAAGCGCCTGGCTCTCAATCTGACAATCCGCAGGCGTTTCCTTGAAACGCTTTGAAACAAACCGGCTAACTTTCATCCCGCGTCCCCCCTGCATGGTTTTCAGCAGTATAGCAAAAGACTTGAAAACCCACAACAACAAATCGCGGCTTATCATACCATTATCACATACGATAAGAAGCTTTCGCCTTCTTATTGTCATTGCTTCCAATTGCTTGACAGTCGCCATTGCTTCCGGTATACTTTTTTCATTCTTACGCATTCATGCAAATTTCCATCATTCGGAAGGAGACTTACAATGATCAGAATTGTAACTGATTCGGGTGCGGATATCTCCTTAAGAGAGGCTGCCGAGCGGGGAATCGATATCGTTTCCCTAAAAACCACCTTTGAAGGAAAGCCCTATGCGCAGGCGGAGGATCAAGATTTTTCTGTATTCTATGATCTTCTGAAAAACGCGAAAAAGCTGCCCAAGACAAGCCAGCCATCCCCGGAAGACTTTGCGAAGGTCTATCAGGATGCGCGGGATAAAGGGGATTCCGTCCTCGTTATCTGTCTGTCCGCTGGCTTAAGCGGCACGTATCAATCCGCAATGCTGGCCAAGGACATGGTACAGGGCGTGCCCATACATGTGTTGGACTCCAAGAGCGCCATTATGGGCGAGCGGATTTTGGTGGAGAAAGCGCTGGAGATGCGGGCGGCCAATGCCTCCTTGGAGGATATCGCTCAAACGGTCGCATCGCTCAAGGACCGGGTTGAGCTCTTTGGCATGGTGGACACCCTGACCTACCTCTACAAGGGCGGCAGGCTTCCCCGCACGGTAGCCATCGCTGGCAACTTGCTGCATATCAATCCCGTGGTAGCCCTTGAGCATGAGAATGGCACCATTATTCTCGCCAGCAAGGGGCGTGGGCATCAGGCCATCGTTAACTATTTCTTCAACCATCATCCCTGGGATTCCGCGTATCCCGTGTACTTTGGCTTTGCCGATGTGGACGATGTCTGCCAAAAGATCATGGAGCAGATCAACGAGCGGGCGGCCATAGATAAGACGGGCGTGTTCCCCATTGGCAGCGTCATCGGCACCCACCTTGGGCCTCGCTGCGTGGCCATGGCCTATGTCCGGGAGGAATAGGCCCGCGATTTCCGCGGAAATAAATCCATTCGCGTTTGAGAGGCCGCTTCTTCAGAGGCGGTCTCTTTTTTGCTGAAAACTGTACAAGATTAACCATTTGGCCATGATTAGTTCAAGCTGAATTCACAATTCAGCGCTATACTAAAGTCAGCAAAGAGGGAAGGGGGTACCGAAAATAGAGAAAGCAGAACCGAGCCGCATTTCAACAAGGAGGAGTGATGCGAGAGAGGATTTTTATTGCATGCCAAGCAAAGTCGCCGACGCGCAAGCGAATCTATTAAGGAACAAGGGTTATGGATCCCCCCTCATCGATAGGTGATGCCCCGCGTCGGCGATGTAAGAAAACAGCATCCGGGCAGCCGGGTGTTTATAGGATAAATTACATGGAGGGCTTTTCAAATCAAGGAAAAGCCCTTTCCTATTTTCAATTTTTCCACCTCGTTAAGGGGACTTTCTCTCGGGCAGCAAATACATGCTCATCACCCGGATCATATCCTCCCGATCAATGGGCTTTCCGATATGGCCATTCATCCCGCTGGCTATACACTTTTCGATGTCCTCCCGAAACACATTGGCTGTCATCGCCACAATGGGTATCTTTTTCGCCCAGGGATTGTCCAGGCTTCGAATGCGCCTTGTGGCCTCAAAACCATCCATTTCCGGCATATGGATATCCATGAAAATCATTTGATACGCTTCCGGGTTCTCAGCGAACCGCTTCACCGACTCATGGCCGTTCTCGGAACAGTCGATCTGGACGCCCGTATCCTCCAGCAGCGCCAGGACAATCTCCTGGTTGATTTCCACATCCTCAGCCAACAGCACCCGTTTGCCATGGTAATCCGGCGCGTTGCCCTTCACCGGTTCACAGTGGCTCTTGCCCATCCCAAGGCACCTGTTGATGCAGTCCAGCAGCAAAGAAGAAAACAAGGGCTTGGAGATGAACTGATCCACGCCGGCTTCCGTGGCGATTGCCTCCATTTCGCTCCATTCCGTATTCGTGGCGATTAGAACCACCTTGCTGTTATCGCAGAATGACTTCAACGCCCGGGCGAGCTGTATGCCGCTCATTCCCGGCTGCTGCAGGCAGGCAAAGACGATGTCATACGGGCATCCGCCCCTCTGCGCGGATTGGAGCGCGGATTCTCCATCGGGGGCGATCTGGCAGGATAAGCCCAGGGACTGCATGATGCTGATGAATGATTCCCTCGCATCCTCATCGGGATCCACCATGAGAATGCTCAGCCGCTTCCAATCGATGTCCGGATTGAGCACATTCTTGGAAGAGTGGCCTTTCGTCATTTTAATTTGAAAGGAAAATGTGGACCCACCGCCCTGATCGGATTCAACCCAAATCCTCCCTCCCATCAGGTCCACAATTTTCTTAGAAATGGCCAGGCCCAGCCCTGTGCCGCCAAACCTTCTGGATATGCCGCCTTCCGCCTGTTCAAAGGAGCGGAATAACTTTTTCTGCTGCTCCGGGGTAATGCCAATGCCCGTATCGGTTACAGAGATTCGGACGGTGAATTCATCTTCATTTTGTTCGATCACACGGGAGGAAAGGGTGATCGTTCCCATGTCGGGCGTAAACTTCACCGCGTTTGACATGAGATTGGCGATCACCTGGGCCAACCTTTGATCATCCGCGATGAAATACTGGGGCATGCGTTCATCCAAATCCACCAGAAGCTTTTGCCTTTTCTCCTCCACCTTGAAGTTAATCACGTTAACAACCCGAAGGAGCATTTTTTCAAAGTTGAACTCGCCGTTGAACAGCTCAAACTTGTTGGCCTCGATCTTTGACATGTCCAGCACGTCGTTGATGATGCCCAGAAGGTGCTTGGAGGCATCGTCAATCTTATCGAGACAATGCTCTTTGCGGCCCACATCCTTGGATGCCTTGGCGATGCTGGTCATTCCGATGATCGCGTTCATGGGCGTGCGCATCTCATGGCTCATGCGGGAGAGGAAATCCCCTTTGGCGCGGCTGGCTTCCTCCGCCTGCTCCTTGGCGGCGATCAAATCCTTCTCCAACTGCCTGCGCTCCGTTATATCCACGGCAATAACGCCAAAACCGTTGGCCTGCTCGCTGATTTTGAAAACCGAGAAGGAGATGATCCGCTCCGTTCCGTCCTTGCGGATCAGGGGCGTTTCAAAGGCCCACTTGCCCTCCCGCATCACCAACGGGGCGATGTTCCGAAGAAGCTGCTTGAAGTTCTCCTTCCCAAAGAGCACGGATACGCCTTTTTCCCGAAGTTCGTCGGCAGTATATCCCGACATGGTCAAGGCGCCCTGGTTGATATACTCAAGCTCGAAATTCTCATTTAAGAAGGTAACGAAGGAAGGAGAGCTGTTGACGATGGAGGACATCCGCAGCAGATCCAACTTTGTCTCTTCTCGGACGATCACCCCGGCGATCACATTGGCAATCATCTTCACCAGCTGTATGTCGCTGGTATTCCAGGCCCGAATTTCCAATGATTCGTCCAGGCTCAAGACGCCCCAGAATGTCCTGGAAAGAAACAGGGGAACCGCAAGGAACGACCGGACATTTTCGCTGCCCATGGGATGGCCCCCCGGATCTGACACCACATCCACGATGGAAAGGTAGGAAAGGCGGTGGCCGATAAATGCCTTATACAGAACATCGTTAGGGGTAAAGGCCTGCTCATCGGCGTATTTCACGCCGCCTATTTGGTTCTCATTGTGCCATTCGTAAGCCACATTGAGAACATCCCCTTTTAATTGGGAGAGGGAAATGCGGCCTACGTTCATGAATTCCCCAGCCATCCGCAAGGCGTTATCAATCAGCTCCGACATATCGTCGCTGGAAATAAAGCTCTGCGACATGGCCGACATCAGTTCTTCCTGTTCCAGGCGAAGGTTCAGGGACGCCTGTGCGGCCTTGATCCCTGTGATGTCCATGCTGTGCTGCAAATGAGCCATCCTGCCGCCGGTCCACTGAATCAGGCAGTCGGTATTGCGGTAATAATGGCCTGTGACCGTGGAGTGTTCATCCCAGGTAACGATGGTGTCCGGGGCCTTCATCAGCTTGCGCAGGGGGCAGAAATCGCAGCGCTCCGTCATGCCGTTCTGCAATACTTTCCAACAGATCTGGCCGATGATATTGCCCGTCAAGCCATAATGCCCCTTCATCTTGTCGTTGATGTATAGAATTTCATCCGTCTCCACATCGGAAACATAGAGATAGGCGTCAATGCCGTTTAGGATGCTCTCAATGCCCTGCATGGAGACGCTGGTCTCCTCCATAAGCCGCATGCTGTCGCTGAGCTTATCCCGCATCCCATTGACCGAGGTACACAGGGCCGTAAGCTCCTGGCTGCCGGAATACGAGTCCATGCTGACCACATCCGATGTGGTGAGCGCCGAAATATCATGGCTCAGCCGCTCCACCGGCCTTAGCACAAAGCGGGCGATGACCCAGTACAGAATGGCGACAAAGGCAACCGCCACGAAGATCAGCAGCGCGTTGGCAAAACCGATGAGCGCCTTTCCCCCTTCGTACATTGTGCGGACCATACTCATGTTTAAGAGGTATTCCTTGCCATCGATCCCGTTGAGCGGTATGGAAACCGCGATTACATCCCCATCTTTGGGGCTGATGTTTACCGTGGAATGTACATCTTCTTCCGTGAGTTCAATGATGGAAAAATCGGTTGTAGAGAAGTGGGTCAGCTCTTTTACATAGGGATCCGTCATCATGTTGCCAAAAATTACTGTGCCCACAGGCTGTTTGGATAGGCCGACAACCACGACAGGCATCACGCTGATCTCGTAGGCAACCCCATTGTGGAAGATGATGCCCGTTTTCCCAATGGCCGGATCCACCACATCCATGGGATTGATGGAAAGATATTCCCTGATTACCGCTTGGCTCAAAGGCCCCAGGGATGCGACGAACGAGATCGTTTCGGCATAATCCCCTTCGCTTCGCAAACCCGCGAATTCGGTGTAAACGTCCTCGCCATGCATATCCTTGATGACAAAAAGATTATATGGATATCGCTCCAGCACCGTGGTGCCGGGCCAGTTTTTCTTGATGAAGTCCGGATTATATCCGGTGACAAACCAGACGGTTTCATTCCAGTGGGCCAAATCCTTGGCCGTGACACGCATATTTTTCGACTCGATTCCAAGATTATCCCGAACGGCTTCCATTTGCCGGAGCATGTATTCATTTTCAGACTGTAACAGCATTGTGGACATGGACGCCTGAACGATTGTAAAGAAAATCGCGATGAAGAATACAAGGCTCAATCCAACTGCCAATACGACAATCCTGCGAAGGGAGCGAGGTCGCCTATTCGCCTTCATATGTTCAGTTCAACCTTTCAATGGAGGAATCGGACGGATGCAAAAAAGAATAGCAAGGACCCTCGGGATCACCGCGCAAAGAAGTGCCGCTGGCATCACGAGAGGTTTTCGTGCTGATCAAGGGGCCAGGAGGAAGCCGTAGCGGTGCCGCGGCGACCTGAAGAACGACACGGAACAAGGCCAAAATGCTGTGAGGGCGGTGCGTTTGGTTGCGCGGTTTTGCCCTAATATAATACAACACACAAAAACAAAAGTACAGCGGGAATGCAATTTTTTGCAATTATTGGATATTTGTGACAGTTTTTGTAATGAAATGATCTTTCATTTTTGAAGGTTGGCCATGAAAAAAACCTGCCCTATAAGCTTTTTCTCTTATATGGGCAGGCAATACACATTCATTGCCCAAACGAACCCGGAAAACGCGCCGGCCATGGGCCATCAACGCTGGTTCGAAACGCCTCCGGTTCCGCCCGCTAAAAAATAGGCCACAATGGAATCGGCGATGCGTTCGCTGGCGTGGCCGTCCCCATAAGGGTTCACGGCGGCGGCCATCCTGGCATATTCCATACCGTCCTCCAGAAGAAAGCGGGCCTCCCGCTCAATATCTTCCTGCCGAACCCCCACTACCTTCACGGTTCCCGCCTCTACCGCCTCAGGCCGCTCCGTTTCCATCCGAAGTACCAGCACAGGCTTTCCCAGGGCAGGCGCTTCTTCCTGGATGCCCCCCGAATCGGTCATAATCATGTAGCAGCGGGCAAACAGGTTGTGCATGTCCATCACGCCGATGGGCTCAATCAGGTGCGCCCGGGGATGGTTTCCCAGCATCTCAATGGCGAGTTCCCGAACGGCGGGGTTCTTGTGCATGGGATAGATAAACTGCAGATCCTCATAACAATCCAACAGGGAGAGCACCGCCCTATAGATGCTTTTAAGCGGATTTCCCAAGTTCTCCCGCCGGTGAACCGTCATGAGCACGGTGCGCATGCCATCGAAAGAAATCCTCCGGAGCGCTCCATCCTGAAAGGCGTAATCTGGGCGGACAATGGAGAGCAGCGCGTCCACCACCGTGTTTCCCGTCACATGGATCGGGCCATGAACGCCTTCCTGGCGGAGATTTTCCGCGTTTTGCGCCGTTGGGGCGAAGTGCAGGCTGGCAAGCTTTGCCGTAAGGGTTCTGTTCATCTCCTCGGGAAAAGGGGAATAACGGTCGTGGGAGCGCAATCCCGCTTCCACATGGCCCACTGGAATCCGGGCATAGAAGGCGGCAAGGGCCGCGGCGAAGCTGGTGGTCGTATCTCCATGGACCAAAACAATGTCCGGCTTTGCTTCCTCCAGCACATCCTTGAGGCCCCGGAGCATGTTGACCGTGATGTCCGTCAGCGTCTGCCTTGGAATCATGATGTCCAGGTCATAATCCGGCTTTACCCCAAAAAGCGGCATGACCTGATCCAGCATTTCCCGGTGCTGGGCTGAAACACAGAGGATGCTTTCGATCTCGCCATAGGCCATGATCTTTCGCACCAGCGGAAGCATTTTAATGGCTTCAGGCCGTGTCCCAAACACGCTCATCACTTTAATTCTCACTTTATATCTCCTCGCGTCGTGGAAAAAATGGGATAAAATGGAAAAGTAAGGCAATGAGATCATTATATACTTCAATTAAGGCCTGTCAACCGAAAGGGGCGCCTTTGGGAAACGGATGGGCCATGGAAAACCAAAATGCCGTCACACGGCGGGAACCGCGCTGCCCGAATAGGCCTCCAAAAGCGCGGCCTTCTCCGGCTCCCGCCCGGGCTCGCCGGGATGCCAGTTCAGCCGAATCCCATGGTGGTCTGAAATGCAGCCGCTGCCCTCGTCCGTTCTCAGCAGTTCCACCTCCATCGCATCCCCCGCCGTTTTCTCATCCACAAAGATATAGTCCAGTTTCATGGGCCGCTTCATGGCGCCAAACCAATGGAAGGTGGAGGGAATGGCATCCGTCACATCCGTCAGGCGCTCCTCTCCGATCACCTGTCGGAGGCATTCGGAATAAAGGCCCGCCATGGGCGTGAAGTTAAAATCCCCGCCCCAGAAAATGGGAAGCCTTTCCCGGCGCTGGAGCTGGGCGATATGCCGAAAAATCACCCGGGCCCCGCGGGCTCTGGCCAGGGGCGACAGGTGATCCAGGTGGGTATTGAAGTAACGAAAGCGGGTGCCGCTGGCGAGATCCTTAAATTCCGCCCAGGTGCAGCTTCTGGGGTCCATGCTTTGCAGGAAGAATCGGCTGCCCGCTTTTTCAGGCTGCCCGGACAGCCAGAAGACGCCGGAATCCACAAGCTCCACTGCGTTCTGGCGATAGGCGATGGCCGTATACTCCCCTCGCCCATTCCGCTTGCTGGGCAAACCGATAAATCCATACCCGGCCATTCCTTGCCGGATTGGGCCAAGCATGCCGCCTAGAACCTCTTGAAAACCGATCACATCCGGCGATTCCTCCATCAGCCTGCGGATCATCCTGTCCTTCCGGTGGGCAAATTGATTGGAACCATCCAAAACCGTCTGAATTCGGACATTCAGCGTCAACATGGAAATCACAAAAAGCTTCCTCTCGTCCGGTGATATTGGCGTATACCCCATAAAACGAGCCATGCCCCATGGTTCATTCCTTTCATGGTGATATATAATATGATTCAAATGGGAAATTTTTACCGTTTCCTTATTCCTGGCCTTTCATCTCCGTCATTTCCGGCCAGAACCGCTTTGGCATGTGCCCTTGGCGCAGCCGATGGTTCACCCGGGACTCAATGGCGATCGTTTTATAAAACCGCCGCCACAGAGCTTGGTATCGGGCCTCTTCCTCGGAGATATTTCCCTTTTCAACCCCCTCCAGCCGGACGATTTCACTTCTCCCCGGTTCATGGATCAGCGCCGCTCCATGGGTTCGGTCAAAGATCATAAACGTTTCGCTGGAAAGCCGGTCGATGAAATGGTCCGCCAAAAACGGCAGAACAAAGTTTTTAGGCCGGATGGTAGCGATCAGCCGCCCTCCATGGTCCTCAAAGCGAATAAACCCGCAGAGATGGTGTGTTTCCCGAAACAAATGCTTTTCCGCCGCGTACAGGGGTTCCACATCCATATGGTCCAACATCCGCAGCACCCGCTTGCCTTCCCGAAAGCCCAGCAGCAGAAAGCGCAGAATCCGTATCTCCTTATCCGGCAGGCAGCTTAAAAAAACATCTTCCACCATTTCTTGGGCCCGAAGGGCTATTTTCCGCTGGATGGCGTCCCGCACCCGGTCGGCTTTTTCCGGATCGGTTGGAATATAGCGGGTTGGCAGCAAGGTCGGCTGGGCCGGCGCTTCCGGCGCGATTTCCATGGGCAGCTGACCGCTGTAAACGCAGGCATGAATGCAGGTATAAAGGCCGGAAAGCCCTCCGTCATAGCGGTAGGCCACATCGCAGGGAATCACTAAAGGCTTTTGGCTATGCACAAAACGGCCTCCTCAACGGCATTCTCTGGCGCCAGACCAGCGGCGCCCGGGGGCAGCCCGCCCTCGGCATGAAAGAACGATAGCTGCTCCAGGCCAAACGATAGCGCTTTGGGGTCCATGACCGACCGAACGATGGCCTCACGGTCCGCTCTGATCCCTCTTTGCAAGTCCCCACATCGGATGAAGAATTGAGCCCGCTTCAGCACCACCCCGATCCGCTTCAGGCCGGAAAGGGTCAATGTGCCCGTCCGCCTGGCCGTCAGGATGCGCTCGGCGCTGAGCGGGCCAATGCCAGGCACCCTGAGCAGCTCCTCCAGGGAGGCTGTGTTCACATCCACGGGAAAAAGATGCAGGTTCCGTATGGCCCAGTTGCACTTGGGATCCAGAAAGGGGTTCAGGTTTGGCTCGTCTTCGGTCAAAATCTCCTGGGCGGAAAAGTGGTACTGGCGCATGAGGAAATCCGCCTGATACAGTCGGTGCTCCCGAAGCAAGGGCGGCTTGCTATGCAGCGCGGGCAAAGCCTTGTCCGTGGAAATGGGGATATAGGCCGAATAAAAAACCCGCCGCATCTGGTAGGCGCGATACAAGCCGGAGGCCAGGCTGATGATCTTAAAGTCGCTCTCCGGGGTAGCGCCAATCACCATTTGGGTGGACTGGCCTGCCGGGGCAAACTTCGGGGCGTTGCGGTAAAGGGTCAGCTCTTGCTTGTTCTGGATGAGCCCTTCCCGGATCTGGGCCATGGGCGCCAGGATGGCCCGCTTGGTCTTGTTGGGGGCGATGCGTTGAAGGCTGGCCTCGCTGGGCAGCTCGATGTTCACGCTCAGCCTGTCCGCCACCAGCCCCAACCGGCGCACCAGCTCCGGCGAGGCGCCGGGAATGGTCTTGGCATGGATATACCCCCAGAAATGATGCTCGTGGCGGAGAATCTCCAAGACGCGGATCATCTGTTCCATGGTGTAATCGGGATTCCGCAGCACGCCGCTGGAGAGGAAAAGCCCTTCGATATAGTTTCGCCTGTAAAACTGAATGGTCAACTCCGCCAACTCCTCCGGCGTGAAGGCCGTCCGTGGAACGTCGTTGTCAATCCGGTTGACGCAATAGGCACAGTTGTAGACACAGTAATTTGACATCAGCACCTTCAGCAGGGAGACGCACCGTCCATCGGCGGAAAAGGTATGGCAAATGCCCGCGGCGACGGCATTGCCGATACCCTTGACGTTACGCCGATCCACGCCGGAGGAAGTGCAAGCCACATCATACTTGGCGCTATCCGCCAGCAGGGTGAGCTTCTGCATCAAATCCATAGCAATTGCCTCCAAAATCATATAACGAACATATGTTCTTATTTTCAATTATACACGTCTTTTCGGAATTTGTAAAGCACTTCCTGATGGAATTATTTTGCGTGCAAAAACCAACCAGAGTTGATATACTGAGAAAAAAAGGAGGCGAGGCTTGATGGAGTATCGGGCGCTTGGTCAGACGGGGATGAATGTCTCCATTTTGGGTTTTGGCGGCTTTCATCTGTTGGAAATCCCCGTGAAAGAAGCGGGCAACCTCCTAAATGGCTATCTGGACGCCGGGGGCAACTATCTGGAAACTGCCGCCAGCTATGGGGATGGAGAATCCGAGCGAAAGATCGGCCGCTCCGTCATGCGCCGGCGGGACGACTTCATCCTGGTCTCCAAGACAGGCATGCGAGACGCAAAGGGCGCCGCCGACCAGATCGACCGGAGCCTGACGAACCTAGGGACCGACCACCTGGATGGACTGCTTATGCACGGGGTGCCTTCCGTTGAGGAGCTGGATAAAATCCTTGCCCCCGGCGGCGCCTATGAAGCCGCCCTCGCCGCAAAGCAAGCCGGAAAGATCCGCTTCATCGGCATTTCCATGCACGGATGGCCAGGTGCGCTCATCGAGGCCCTCCGACGGGATAAATTCCAGGCCGTAATGTCCACCATCAACTACTATGACCGCTGCAACTTCCCAACCATTGAGGGAGAGCTGGTGCCCTTGGCGCGAAAAAAAGGCGCGGGCATCATCCTCATGAAGCCCATCGCCGATGGATATCTATACCGCTCAGCCCCATCCGCCTTCCGTTACGCCTTCAGCAGGCCAGTCTCCGTGGTGGTTGCCGGAATCAACAGCGAAAAAATGCTCCGGGACGATCTTCAGTATGCGGAGTGCTACTCCCCCATGGCTGAGACGGAGGAGCAATTGCTGCTTGAAACGGCCATTGAGCTGGGGGACTATGTATGCCGCCAATGCGGCCGCTGCGCGTGCCCCAAGGGCGTTCAAATCCAAGAGGTGTTTGCCGCCGAAGGGCTGTATGACCGGCAGATGGCCCGTGGCGTCGTCGCCGATACGGCCCAGTACGCCCTGATGGAGCGGCTCAGGTTTTGGTTCGGCCAAAAAGCCCTGGGGAGTTCCAAATACGCGGGCATTCCGGGAGGTATCGCCGCCTGCGATGGCTGCGGTCAGTGCCTGCCCCTGTGTCCCTATGGCATCGATATCCCGGAAAAGCTTTACTTAGCGGATTACAAGCTGGCGGGAAGGGAGATCTACTGATGTCGCACCACACGGCAAGGGAAGCCTACGTTCAATTTCAGGAACGGCTCAACCGGTTCCCGCAAGGTGCGCCGCCTTCCGAAACCCTATACAAGATTCTTGCCGCCCTTGTTAATGAGAGAGAGGCCGCCAGCTTGGCGGTACTGCCTATCCGGCCCTACACGGCGAAGCAGGCCGCCAAGGCCCTTGGCGTCACCGAAAGGGAAGCAAGGATCATCTTGGATGGCCTGTGCGATAAGTCCATGCTCCTGGACGTGGTGCAAGAAGGCCGGGAAACCCGGTATATGATGCCCCCGCCCATGGCCGGCTTTATTGAGTTTACCCTCATGCGGGTCCGGGGAGATATTGACCAGCCCCTCCTCAGCGAGCTGTATCATCAGTATCTTAATGTTGAAAGCGCGTTTTTCGATGATCTGTTTTTTAGCGTGGAGACAAAGCCAGGCCGGATATTCGTTCAGGAGCCCATGATTCCGCCTGAGCTCACCGTCCATGTGCTGGACTACGAGCGGGCCACCCAAATCGTCGAAACCGCGGAACACCTGGCGGTGGGCATGTGCTACTGCCGCCACAAGGCCCACCATTTAGGCACCGCCTGCAACGCGCCTATGGACGTCTGCCTCACCTTTGGCAACACAGCGGACTCCTTGTCCCGCCATGGGCATAGCAGGGCGATCGGGAAATCCGAAGCCATGGAAGCCCTTGCCCGATCCTACGAGCACAACCTGGTTCAGTTCGGGGAAAACGTGCAAAGGGATATCAGCTTTATCTGCAACTGCTGCGGCTGCTGCTGTGAAGCCCTTCAAGCCGCGAAGAAATATGGTGCCCGCCAGCCTCTGGTCACCACGGGCTTCCTGCCGGATATCGACGAAGCACGCTGCGTAGGCTGCGGCAAATGCGCCAAGGCCTGCCCCATGGGCGCCATTTATATGAACAAGGAGCGGATTGGGGAAAGAACCCGGCAGATTGCCAGGATCAGCGAGGATATCTGCCTTGGGTGCGCGGTATGCGCCAGAAACTGCCCCGCGGGCTGCCTCACCCTGAAGCAACGGGAAAAGAAGCTCATCACCCCGGTGAATTCCGCCCACCGGTATGTCTGCGCCGCCATTGAGAAAGGCCAACTGGCCAACCTGATCTTCGATACCCCGGTTCTTTTAAGCCACAGGGTCATGGGCGCGATGCTCTCCGCCATTTTGCGCCTTCCCCCGATAACGAAGGCAATGGCTTCCCAGCAGATGAAATCCCGGTACTTGGCGCGGCTGATCGGGGGAAAAGACGGGCGGAAGTAAGGAAAGCCCACCTTTTCAGGCAGCAGGCGCGCCGTTCTATTGCGCGCCTGCTTCTCCCATCATGCCGCGCATTTTTTGGGCGTCCACGGCGTAATCGGTGATGTTGGAAACCGCGTTCACGCTGTATTCCATCGTGAACATGGCGTCCTTTGTGTATGTTTTCGCTCCCTGGAAGAACCGGGGCCAGTCCAGGATGCCCGTGCCGAGCCGCTGGTGCCGATCCTCCTTGCCATCGTTGTCATGGATATGATAAGCTTTCAGCCGGCTGCCCAACGCGTTCTGAATTTCATCAATCCGAAAGCCCCCCAGGATGGCGTGGCCCGTATCGATGATGCAGTTCAAGGACGGATCCTGCTCAAACAAGCGCAGGAAATCCGCCTGGTCGCAGAGGGTCTTCAGCCCGTTGCCATAAGCCAGATTCTCCACAAGCATGGTCACGCCTTCCCGGGCGCAGATTTCATTCAACCTGTGAAGACGGTCCGCGACGCGCAGGAGGCGTTCCTTTTTTTCTAAAGGAGCGGGTTCCCGCTCATACGGCGCGTTCATATGCACCACATAGCCTTCGCCGCCGTATTTGTGATACAGCCGGAAGGGCTGCCGAAGGTATTCGAAAAGCTCTTCCTCCCGGTCCGTAAGGGACATTTCCGTGATATTTCCCTGATACGGCGCGTGGATGCTGAACTTTCCTTCCCGGTCCCGCATGATTTCAGCCAGGGCCAGCTCCCAGTATCGTTCCGCGCCCCATTCATAAAAGATTTCGATGCCAATCTCTTTGGGCAGCTTCTGCATGTTATAAATAGGATGCCCGCAAAATCCAATAGAGGATACGGTAATCTGCACGATGACGCCCCCTTGAAATGCCTTTTCTCCGATGATTACTCGGCGGAAAACGCGCGTTTTACATTGAGAAAATTGTTGGTCAGAATCGTGTCGATGCCTAGCCCGTGGTAAGCCAGCGCCTCATCAGGATCATCCGCCCAGAACATGTTGCAGACAATTCCATGTTTATGGGCCTCGTCAATCATCTTTTGCGTCAGGAACAGCTTGATGAACTGCAGCTTCTTGCATCCATACCGGAGAGCGTCCTCCACGATGGTATAGTTTGAATCCCCCTCAATGCAGTCCCGGGTGATATCCGGCGCCATTCGGATGGCGGTGCGCAGCACATCCTTGGTTCCCGCCACATAGACCCGATCCCGGGCATGGTGCCGGTCGATGATATCCAGAAGGCGGCCGAAGGTTTTCTCGTCATAATCCGGCGTCTGGAAATCCCGCACCTCTGGAAAAACCTCCTCAATGCCCACCGGCAATGGGGGCATGAGCGGTTTTTCGGATACATACATGTCATGCTGCCGCCGCAGGCGCTGTTTCATGCGCAGGCTGATGTCCGCTTGAGCGTAAAAGGGCTTGATATGGATGTTGATCAGCACCCGGTCGGCAAACCGTTCCAGCACCTCCTCAAAAAAGGCGATGCGGCAGCCCGCGAAGCGAGGTGAATACCAGGAACCCGCGTCCAAAGCCCGAACGTCCTTGGTGGTCAAATCCATGATGCGGCCATGCCCGTCGGTGGTCCGGTCCAAAACCCGATCATGAAAAACCATGATGTCGCCGTCCTTCGTCGGCCAGATGTCCACCTCGATCTCATCGGCCCCCAGGGCCACCGCTGACGCGTAGGCCGCCAGTGAGCCTTCAGGCGCAACGGTGTTAAACCCGCGATGGGCGCAAATCCGGGGATACCCCATTTCCAAATCGCTTTGTCCTTGCATTCTCCATTTTCCTCCGAATGTTATCAAACCCTCCAGCCAGCAGGCCGATCATCCCCCGGGGGGCTGCCGGGACGGGGAAGGGCCAAGTTTCCATCCGTCCGCGGCAATCCCGGTCACGTTTTCAGGGCGCGTTAATAATTGGACAGATTGTAGAGCTCAATGGCATCGTTGATGGTTGCCTTGGTCTCCTCAACGATCTTCTCCGGCGTGTAAGCGGCGTCCGTATCCAGGTTGTTCATGGCCGTCTGCACATTGACGCGCCATTCGGACAGGGAGCCAAAGTGGGGATCCGTCCCTGAGGAATGGTTGAACATCGCCTCAATACACTTTTGGATGCCTGGATTGACATTCTTCACGTATTCCTGGTAGGAATCGCCGTTCAAAACGCTCTCCTTGATGGGCAAATACCCCGTGGTCTTGCACCATTCAAGCTGCATCTCGTCGGTGCAGAACCAGTTGATAAACTCACAGGCCCCATTGATCTTGTCCATGTCGCCTTTGTCCACGATGAACATGCCGGCCCCGGAGGGATAGGGGCTGAAATATTCGTTTTCCGCATCCCAGCAGGGCAGCGTGGTCTGGCCATACTCAAAGCCGTCCACGCTGTTGACCAGCATGTCGCCCCATGTGCCGGCGGTGGTGCAATACATGCCGATTACACCCGCCGAGCAGTCGTCCCGGGCGGAGGAAGCCGACGCGGCCAGGAAGCAGGAATCCTTCTCCAGCAGCGTGTCCACTGTGGCTAAAGCCTTCAGGAGCGTTCCATCCTCCGTGCAGGAGAGCTGTGTGGCGTATCCGTCACGTCCGTTGTTGTTGTCCAGAACCGTGTTGCCCGTCATGCCGATCATCTGCTCCACGATCCATGTGTCGTTGCAGAAGCCGAAGCCATAGGTGCACAGGCCCGCCTCCACCATCTTATCCGCAACGGCCATAACGTCGTCCCAGGTCTTGAGATCGTCCGCTGTACAGCCCACCTTCTCCAGATAGGTCTTGTTGTACGACAGCACCGGAATCGTCAGGTTCAGCACCATAGCATACAGGCCGTCCTGGTTGGAGAAGTTGTTGATCAGGCTTTGAGGGTATTCAGAGATATCAAACTTCCCCGCGTCCACCAGCTTTTGCATGTGATAGAAGCCCCCGTCGTCGATGACGGGGCGCATGCCCAGGGCATTGACACAGATGATGTCCGGGCGGTCCGCCACAGGCGTGCTCAGATACTTGGTTAGCGCGTCGTTATAAGAGCCCGCATAGATGAATTCCACCACATACTCCGTTTGGGCCCCGCCAAACTGGTTGGCGATGCTCAGCAGCGCGTCCGCGTTCACGCCGGATAAGCAATACCATACGTCGATCTTCACCGGATCAGCGGCTTGAGCAAAGGAGCACATGCCCAGCATGATCGCCATGACGAGGAAGATTCCCAGCGTTTTTTTCATGGATTTGCCTCCTAACTTTATTGTTTCCTTATGCGGAGAACCCCTCCGCTTGAAACCAAAATCACCCCTTGACCGCGCCGGCAGTCATCCCCTTGACCAAGTACTTATAGGCGACGGCAAACACGAAAATGGGAATCACCAGGGCCACCATCGCCACCGCGCACTGGGCACCGAATTTTCCGGTCTCCTCATCCATCAGCAGGCTGACTCCTACCTGAATCGTGCGCATGCTGTCCTTGCTGGTGACCAGAAGAGGCCAAAAGAAATGGTTGTAATTGCTGATGAACAGATAGATGGCCATGGCGGCGATGCTGGGGGTGCTCACCGGGAGCAGAATCTGTATCAGAAAGCGCATCCTGCCGCAGCCGTCGATCTCCGAGGCGTCCTTCAGCTCCAGCGGAACGGTCTTAAACGCCTGGCGCATCAGGAAAATGCCCATGCCGGAGGTAAGGCTCACGATGGAAATGCCCAAGTAGGAATCCGTAAGGCGAAGGGACATCACGGTCATATAGTTAGCGATGATGATGGCATCCCCGGGGATCATCATGGAGAGGGTGACGGCGGTAAACAGAAGGTTCCTGCCCTTGAAATTGAAAAATACAAAGGCATACGCGGCCAGTGAGCAGGTAATCACCTGGGAAGCCACGCTGATGGTGACATAGATAAAGCTGTTCAGCACATAGCGCAGGACGTTGAACTCGCGAAAGACTTGCCGATAGTTATCGAAGGTCAGTTGGAAGGTAAAGTAACGCATAGCGGCCACATTGCCGTTGGTATTCACGCTGATCCAGACGCCATACAGCACCGGCAAGATGAAGATCAGCCCAAGGATCACTTTCCCAATTCCAGAGAGCGTGTATATCCTCTCCAGCCTGCTCGCGGGGCGGCGATTTCTTTTGACGCTCAAGGCAGTCATTGATACACCACCTTCTTTTCCATGAGGAATTGAATCCGGGTTATGAGGTAAATGCTAAGGAACAAAATGATGGAAAGGCAGCAGGCGGTTTCAAAGCGCGCGTTCTTAAAGGCCGCCTCATAGATCTTGTAGATCAACACGGACGTGGTGTTTCCCGGCCCGCCGCCTGTCAATAGCTTGATCTGCCCAAAGCTCTGGAAGGAGCCGGTAATGTTCAGGAAGATCACGAAAAAAATCTGGGGAGTGGCTACGGGAACCGTCACATGAAACAATCGGCCGAAGTATCCGGCCCCATCCACCCGGGCGCTCTCCAGCAGCTCCTGGGGCACATTCCGAAAGCCTGTGAGCAGGAAAATAAACGAACTGCCCAGACGCATCCAGACGGTTATCGCCGCCACGCAGATGATAGCGTACCGCTGATCCTGGAGCCATTGCTTGTTGGTTCCCAGAACCGCGTTGAGCACGCCGTTAAGCTTTAAAACGGACGTAAAGATGGCGGCGGCAGGTGCGCTGGCAATGGCCATGGAAAGGGAAAAGAGGATTTCATAGAATCGGCTGAAGCGGCTCTTTTCCGAGGCTACAAACGCCAGAATGAAAGCGACGAAAAATGTCGGAATGCCAATCATGGCGGCAAACCGAAAGCTGACGGCAATGCTGTCCATGTACTGAGCGTTCCTAAAGACCCGCTGCCATATGGATATGCCAACGAACTTCGTTGGCATCCCATTCACATTGGTGACGAAGAATGTCAGGTAGATCGTCCTCAGAAATGGATAAAAGACGAATACGCCGAGCAAGATTAGGCTCGGAGCGAGCAAAAGATACGGAAACAGCCCTACCCTCTTTTGCCGCAGCGTTCTGCCGGAGTGACCCATCAAGTCCAATCCCTCCCTAGCTTTTCAAGCGCATTTCACCAACCGCCCTAAGTCCACCAGCACTTAGCGCATTCTCAACCCCGAAGGTTTCATATATGAACACATAATGGTTGACCAAATTATAAACAAAAATGAAAAGCCCGTCAAAGCCGCGACAGTTCAAAATCACGACATATAGATAAATTGAATAAAATCCTTTGGCATCATTGAACGATATGCGGTATAGTGGTATTATATGATGTGAACACACCGAAAGCAACCCATTCCCAGATATTGATTGAAAAATGAACAGTCCATCAAACATAAAAAGAAATAAACAAGGATGAGCACCATGTACGAGTATGACCGCCTGCGGGAAATCATGAACATCCTGACCCAATCCAAGTCCGCTTCCGTCCGAATGCTGGCGAAGACGCTTTTTGTCAGCGAGGCATCCATCCGCCGGGATTTAACCGCCCTGGAAAAACACGGCCTGGTCCGGCGGGTATTTGGCGGCGTGCTCCTCATCGAAGGCGATCAGGAGGAAATTCCCTTCTACGCACGGCTGCCCGAAAAGGACGAAAGCAAGGAGAGCATCGCCCTGGAAGCGATGAAGCGCATAAAGAATGGCGATGTGCTGATGATGGACGCCTCCAGCACGGTCAGCCTCATGATCCCCCACCTGAAGCGCTTTCAGCGGCTGACCATCATCAGCAATGCCAGCGCCACCATGACCGGCCTGCAGGAGCTTGACGCCAAGATTCTCATCACCGGCGGGCTGATGATGCGCAACTCCCAAGGCTTCGTCGGCAGCTATGCCGAGGCCATGGTTCGCAATTTCAACGCGGACCTGTTCTTCTTTTCCTGCGGCGGCATTTCCCTGGACGGTAAGGTCTCCGACATCATCAGCGAGGAAACCTCCATCCGCCGGGTCATGATGTCCCAATGCCGCAGGCGGATTCTCCTGTCGGACAGTTCCAAGTTTGGTCGGGAGTGCTGCTACAACCTATGTACCGTGGACGATGTGGATGAGATCATCAGCGACGCGGCCCTCCCCTTCGCCAGCAAAGGCGGCTGAAGCCGCCATTTTGCCAGGCTCAGAAGGGTCATGCCGGGGAGAGGGAAGGCCGGGGGCGCGGCCCTTGGACCCGCCAAAGGATTTCAATCCCCTGGGAATCCCATCATTTCGCCTGCGGGCGGGAAGGGATTTTCAATATTGAATAATCCCTAATGACGGGGATTCTTATGCGGAGTTCCAAGGAACAGCGCCTCCGGTGTTTCCTGCTGCCGGCTTGACAGCCTTGGCATCATCCTTTGCTTAGGGCAACACCGCACAGTCGTGCACGCCGTCCTTGCAGATCTTTTCGTGCTGCTCTATGTCGCTCTTGCGGTCGCCTTAGCGCTGCTACGGCTTCCTCCAGGCTCCTTGATCAGTGCGAAAATCTCTCGCAATGCCGGCGACGCTCCTTTGTGTGGTGTCGCCTTAGAAGATTCGCACCAGGGTGAAGCTCGCGCCAATGCCGGCGGATGGCGTAAATGTGTTTGCCACGTTGCTTTGCATTGCCAAGCGGATCACAGAATTCGCTTCTATGCTGATCGTCGAGCTACCGAGAAACCGGTTGGGAGCGATACCATCCGCCGGGACGGCGATGGTCTGTGTCAGCATGCTGCTGGAAACCCCGTCGTCCTGAAGGCTTACGGTAACGGTACCCGCTGCGGAAAACAGGCCGGACACATTATAGGTAGCAAGATAAACACCCGAATCCAGCACCGTAACGCTGTTAACGGGCGTTAGAAGCATATTGAAAAAAGGCATCGCGGCATTGAGGGGAACTTCCGTTACCGTTCCAGCGGTAAGCGTCAGCGGAGTTGCGCCTGTCGCGGCGCGTCCACCATATGCCGACGCGAGTGTACCAGTCGGGCCAGTAGCCCCTGGAAGCCCCGAAAGGCCTGTAATGCCTGTGGCGCCTGTAGCGCCTGTAGCTCCGGTGGCTCCGACAATATATGCACAAATATCAGGAGGGCTACGCCGCAATCAACGGGTATCTGTTGCGGGGCAAATGCTCTCACTGAACGAGTTCCGGCAAGTTTTTCATCAGCCTCTCATACTGGTCTGAATACTTGAAAGAAACAGTAATCTCCTTGTTCGCGTGAACCTTGATCGTTTCTACCATAGCGAAAAGAACCCCCCGGTCCAATTGATCGAGGTTCCTGTTTTGAAGGAACGTAGAGAACAGCGGATTCTCTTGATTGGCCTTGCCTTCATCCCAGCTGCGCTTCTCCTTCTCAAGCGCGGCAATGGCCATTTTCTGCTGCTCCATCCGCACGTCGAACGAGCCCTTCATCTGGACATACTCTTCCTTAGTGAACATCTCGTTTTTCCAGTCCACATAAAGACCTTCGGCAGCGCGACGGAGTTTTTCACACTCCTGCTTTCTGCTGTTGAGTTGCGTTTCAATATGGGAAGACTTATGGCGATGATTCGGTTCATCGTTAAGTCTCTCTATTGCTTCAGCAAGTCGCTCTACAAGATGGACCTGCAGCCGGATAGCGGCCAAAACAGCTTTTACAATAGCATCTTCTCTTATCGAATGCTTTGTACATTTTCCGCTAACCTTCTCGTAGGCGCGGCAGTAGTAGTACGCAATACCAAACGACATCTTCCTGTACAGTGCCTTTTCGCAATCGGCGCAACGAACAAAGCCTGAAAGCAGCCAGACCGTATCCCTGCTGTTGGCTGTCCTGGTGTTACGATCACCTGCGTCTTGCGCCTTATCGAACATCTCTTTGGTGACAATCGGTTCGTGGGTATCCTCCTTGATGAACCACCTCTCAGAAGGAACCACAACACGGTCATGAACCTTGTAGCTAATAACCTTCTGCTTCCCCTGCACCATGCAGCCCAGATAGATCCTGTTCTGTAGAAGACGATAAATTGTTGCACTATCCCAAAGTCCATCATCAAGATGTACCTTGGGGTTTGCGTACTTCATTCCTTTTCTCCGTTTATATGTGGCCGGGTTTGGGATACCAAGTTCATTAAGCTGTTTGGCGATCCCTCTTTTGCTGAAGCCATCTTCGACAAACCATTTGAAAATGGACCTTACAATCTCGGCCGCCTCCTCGTCGATGACGAGATGGTTTTTGTTCAGGGGGTCCTTTATATAGCCGAAAGGCGCAAACGCTCCGATGAATTCACCCTTACGCCTCTTCATATTGAAAGTGCGGCGGACATCCTCGGAGGTCTTCGCCGCATACCGGTCGTTCATCAGGCCGGTGATAGGCACTTCAAGTCCGTGGATTGCGTCGGGGTTCTTGAAGCTGTCAAATGCAGGACTGCCGATAGAGATGAAGCGCGTTTCATTGCGGGCGAAAACATCTTCGAGGAAATAACCCTGATCCGCATAATTGCGAAAGGCACGGGACAAGGTCTTGCAAATGATGCAGTTGACTTTGCCCACTTCCACGTCGTTCAACATGCGTTGGAAATCCGGTCTGTCGTAGCCTGTTCCGGTGACGCCGTCATCGACATAGAAATCGACGATAATGTACTCCCCGTCGAAGAACTGTTCAAGGTGTTCGGTGATGATTTTCTTCTGGTTGGTGATGCTTAGACTCTCATCCTCCCCGTCTTCTTTTGATAGGCGAATGTAAACGGCAATATTCCAGACCTTACCGCCCTGAGGGTGTTGCGCTGCTTTTTTTATTCTAGGCATTGGCGCTCATCCTTTCCTGTTGTGATAGCCGTGTTCGAATGCCAAACAAAGAAAGCCGGGGCTTTAGCAGTCCTGGCGAAGTGACGACAGATAGCCC
>JAVBOX010000083.1:0-26151 GCA_031550095.1 Eubacteriales bacterium | reverse complement strand
GTGAACAAGATTCCGATCACGATCACAGCGCCCAGCGAAACCAAGACCTTCGACGGGTCGGTGCAGACCTCGACGTTTACCATCGGCGCGACGGCAACGAGCGGTTCCATGCCTACCGGCGGAACCATCACGTTCACCGCGACGGGAAGCGGACAGCTTGTGGGAACGTATCCCATAACGTTTACGGCCGGCCCGCAGATCATGGTTGGTTCCACGGACGTGTCCGACCAGTATAACATTACGAAGGCCAATGGCACGCTGACGATCCAGAGTGTCGGAACGAAAAAGATTCCGATCACGATCAAAGCGCCCAGCGAAACCCTGCCTTACACAGGTGGTTTGGTGGAATCCGAACTAGACAGCGGCGCTTTGGTAACCTTTGGCTCCTTGCCCACGGGCGGCAGCATTAAGTTTACCTCGTATGGTAGCGGCACAGCGACGGGTACCTATCCGATCTCTTTCACAACAGGGCCGAAGATCATGATAGATACTGACGATGTAAGCGACCAGTACAATATCAACACCGAGAATGGCACACTGACGGTCAAGCTTGGCGCGAAGATCGCGATAACGGTCAAGGCGAACGACAAAGCGGTCCCCTATACGGGAGCTACCCAGACGGTCACAGGCGACGGCTTTGTAAAGACCAACGCGAGCAAGATTCCGACCGGCGCGGTTGTTACGATCGTATCCAGCGGAACTGGCAAGCTGCCTGGCGATTACAGCATGGCAGTGACATCCGTTACGATCACCCTTGGCGGCGTGCCTTTGACGGACAACTACACGATTACCTATGAGACGGGCAAGCTGACCATCGCTGAGCTGGGCCATCCGGACGATCCAACCCATCCGGGCAGCGATGAGAAGATCGACGTGTATGTGCAAGTTCCTGGCGACAGCGCCAACTATACCGGCCATCCGATCACGAGGACCGTCGCCGGCGGGAACGCCAATGTGACGAACGTCATCCAGACGATCAATGGCGCTACGGCTTACACCGGAACGACGCTGCAGGGCAGCCCTGCGCTGGTGTTCCAGGGCAAAGGAACGGGTACGCTGGTTGGCAACCATGCCATGACATTGCAGTCTGGCTGGACCCTCACGCTTGACGGCAAGGATGTCACGAAGAACTACAACCTGATTCCGACAGACGGCGTATTGAAGATCAATCCGCTCTCCGGGACAGACAAGATCAACTTGACATTCACCGGCAAGAACGTGGACAGGGACTACACCGGCCAACCGATCACTGAGAACCAAACGGAAAAGGATGTGACCGTTACCGGCGACAAGCCCGATGGATTCACCTTCGAGTTGACGGCGACAGGAACGGGAACGATACCCGGGTCGTACGACATCACCATAAACGTTCCGACGATCAAGGTTTACAGCAACGGAACGGATGTTACGGCGAACTATAACCTCATACCGGTTCCTGGCAAGCTGAACATCAATGCCGTTAAGGGAACGATCCCGCTGACGGTGAAAGCAGAGAACGCCGCCGTACCGTACACGGGGCTGAGCCAGACGATTGAAAAATCTGGCACCGTGACCAGCGGCAACGCGAACATCCCAGCCGGCGCTACGGTTACGATCAAGTCTAAGGGAATCGGACAGGTGCCGGGATCCTACGACATGAACGTGTACTCCGTGGAAATCAAGTCCGGAACTGTGGACCTGACGCCCAACTATAAGATTACCTATGAGAAGGGCACGCTGACCATTGCTGAGCTGGGCCATCCGGGGGAGCCTGATCATCCCGGCAGCGATAAAAAGATTAAAGTATACGTAACTGTGCCCAGCTATACTCTTGCGTTCACAGGTACCACGCAGTCACAGACTGTGACAGGTAGCAACGCAGATGTGACAAGGGTTGTGCAAACCACTGTGGATGGCAGCGGCAACTATGACGGCGCGACGCTTCGCGGCAATGTCATCCTCTCCTTCAAGGGCGAAGGAAGCGGCATGCTGGTTGGAAACTATCCTATCACGCTGCTGGATGGCTGGACCCTGATGATCGGCTCTACCAATGTGACGGACAACTATGAGTTGATCCCGAAGAATGGCGAACTGACGATTGAAAAGGCCTCGCTGAAGATCACGGTGCAGCCTGACCCGCAAACCAGGGCCTTCACCGGCCAACCGATCACCCTGACCGACTTGCCCGGCCATGTTGTGGGAACGCCGCTGCCGGCGGGCGTCACGATCACCATGAAGGCCACCGGTACCGGGTTTGCGCCCGGAAACCATGACATCCTGGCGAACAAGACCACGCAGGTTTGGATTGGAGGAACCGAGGTTACGGGGAATTATACCATCACGGAGCAGAAGGGCATCCTGACCATTAACGCCGTGGATCATCAGATTCCGTTGACAGTGATGACGGCAGACGCGGAAGACTGGTACACCGGCAACCTGCTATCCGTTACCAAGCCCGCGACCGTTGTCCGCGGAACGGGGACTGGCGAACTGTATCCCGATGTGAACCTGGTTCTGACCGGTAACGGCAAGGCCAGCGGCGTTGTGCCGGCTACCTACCCCATCGTGATTCCAGCCACAGGCACGGACGCGGTGAAGATAACCTACGCTGGTAAGGACATCACCAGCAACTATGACATCACCCGCGTGAATGGCAAGTTTGTGATTCATGCGCTCGGCGAGCCTGGTCACCCGAAGATTCCGCTGACCATCACCGCGAACAACGAGAACCAATACTTTACCGGCTCGTTGATCACCTCGACGCCTGGCGGAAAGCTGACCAGCGGCTCTGTGCCCGCCCTGATCAAGCTGGCGATTTATGCCGAAGGCTCAGGCACGCCTGCCGGCACCTACCCGATCAATGTGCTGATGGGCGCGGATAAGACCCATCTGTCCTACACCGGGACGCTCGCGGATGGCACTAACGGAACGGTGGATGTGACAGAAAACTACGAAATCACGCCGAAATCGGGTACCTTGGTCATCCTCCAGAAGACGCAGGCGATTACGGTTACGGTGAACAGCACCAGCACCCCGTTCCTCAGCAAGCCTGTCAAGGCCAAGTATCCGGGCACTCCGGAAGCGGGAGTTCAAGTGCTCACGCTGGACAGCCCTGGCGGAAATGTGACCGGAGCGAACCAACTCCCGGCTGGCTTTACCCTGACGGAAGTTGTGGCGGAAAGCGCGGTGCAGAACATTCCCGGCACCTATCCCATCGTCCTCAAGTCCGTGAAGATCATGTATGACGATGGCAAGGGCGGACCTCCTGTGGACGCGACGAAGAACTTCACGATTGTTCCCGTCAACGGTACTTTGACCATCACCAAGTTGACCGGCGGCGACAGAATCGACGTCACCGTGACTGCAAACGATGAGACCAGAGTGTACTCCGGTTCGCAGATTACGGTAGCGACCGGCGCGACGATCGACCGTACGGACCTGATTACTGGCCAGTATCGGCTCGTGGCGAGCGCCTCAGGCACAGGCTTCATCCCGGGTGATTATCCGATTACCTTCAAGAAGCCCGAGGATGTCAAGATTATGTTTGGCGCGACAGATATCAGCGAAAACTACAACATCGTGCGCGAAGTCGGAAACCTGAAAATCGAGGCCAGGGATGGAAGTGATCCAGCCCACACGAAACTCCCGATCTCCGTCACTCCCGACCCGGTTACTGAAAGGTATACCGGCCAGTTGATCCAAAAGACGGTCACCACCGGCAAGGTTACCGCGGGCGGCCCTCTGGATAAACTGCTGAGCCTGGATATAACCGCTTACGGTGAAGGCATCGTCCCCAACGTATACCCGACGAAGATCAACGATGGAGACGCGAAGATCATCTACACTGGCACCGATTTCCCGGGCACGGATCTATCGTCCAACTATGAGATTACTCGCGTGGACGGTAAGCTGACGATCGAGGGGACGAAGATCAACATTAAGGTGGCCCCGTTCGTGCCCAACGAATTTACCTACAATGGTCTGGAGCAAGGGTTTGCCAGCTTTGAGGGCTTGGTTGAATTCGCGGATACGTCGCTGTCCCTGCCCGCGGGCGCCATCGTTACCATTAACAAGGGCGTCTACGGCAAAAACGCCGGCAAGTATCCCATTGAATTCCAGGCAAACCAGGTTACGATCATGCTGGGTAGTGCCAACATTACCAGCAACTACAACATCACCCCCGTGAAGGGCGAAGTGGTTATCAACAAGTTTGTCGTCACGGGTACGATCTCAGCGAATACGCCGCTGGTTAACGGACAGCCTGGGCCGTTTGAGTACGGCACAACGGTTCCCTTGCCGGGCAGCACGCCCAACTTGAATGCGCTGCCTGCAGATGGCGACCCGCTCAAGTGGAAAGTTGTCCGCGGCGATCCGACTGATAACAGCGTTGGAACAGAACATTGGTTCATTCCCGAGTGGGATGGCCTGAACCCGAACTACGATGTGTCCGCCGTGGAGATGATCAAGAGCACCTTTGAGTTCAAAAAGGTGAAGCTAACGGTGAAGCCTCTAGAAACATCCATGCCTTACGGCGCGACGGATCCCAAGGAATACCCCTTTGAAGTGATTGGGCTGATGAATGGTGACACCGCGCAATCCATCAATCTGACAAGCTCACTCAGCTTTAGCAACAACGGCGGACCGACCTCTCCGATTGGGCGGAACATGTATGATATCTTCCTGGCGAAGGCTTCAGAGCTCCGAGACTATGAACTGGAAGTCGAGGATCTGCCCCTTGGATTGAGCATCTACGCGCAGGTGGAGTATCACGGAAACTTCCTCGACGGAACGGATGAGGTGGTGTATGATGGCGAGTATTTCGATCAAGATGACCCGATTAGCGCCAAGCATCCTGTCGCGTTGCTTCTGATGAGGACCGGACTGAAGTTCAAGAACTGGACCTACGACCAGCAGGGGCTGAATGTGGTGGATGAGGCGGATGTCATTGGCGGCGAGGGTGTCAAGCTCTATGCCCAATGGGCCGAAGTCCATCTGCTGACAGTGCATCATGTCCTGCAGGACGGCACGGTCATTGCCCCTGACACCGAGGTATGGCTGGAAAAGGGCGAAATCTATCAGTTCGTACCCATCGAAAACGATGCCTACTTCCCGCTCTCCGTGGAATTTACGCTGGATGGCGAGCTCTTCTTACAAGGCCCGAGCAGCTATTGCATGATGCAGGATGCCGACTTTGAAGCGTCAATCATCTACCAGGCGCTAACGGAAACGGAGATTGCCAGACTGCTCGCTTTGAGGGCACGTGGCGTCGTGGTAACCTCGTACTACCAGCTCATGGACGACGATATCCCGCTAGGCGGCATCGGCGGCAAGAACATGGGCGACTGCTTCGAGTAAGAGCCTTACCGAATACCGATATGGATGGGGTCGCCCATAGGCGGCCCCATCCATCAGACTTCACACGATAAAGAACGCTTTCAAAAGAAGGGGTAAGTAGAATGAAGAAGCTCTTAGCATGTCTGCTTGCGGCTCTGCTGCTTATGAGCGCCTGTGCTGCTTTCGCGGAAGAGGGAGCCGGCACGGATGGCACTGTGACCATCTTCGCGTTTGACCCGGTTGAAGACCCGGTCGGAATTCAGGAAGGCACGCAGCTCATTGTAGGCAATACCACCGAACTCAGCGGCGATTTTGGAATGGATCAGTTTGGCATCAACACGGCGGACGTGGATGTCCGCGGCCTTCTCCATGGCTATTCCACGGTTGCCTGGACCCGCACGTTGGGACTCGCCATGAATGGCACCTGCGTGCAGCGGGTAGAGGCCACCACCGCCGCGAACAACGACCGCACCTATACCATCGAGCTCACACCGGGGCTCATGTATAACGATGGAACGCTGATTACGGCCAAGGATTATGTCTTCTCCTACCTGCTCTCTGGATCCCCCGAGATGCAAAAGATAGGGGCGTCTCAGAAGACGGAGCGAGACAAAATTTTGGGCTTCAGCGAGTATACTGCGGGGGAGTCAAGCGCCTTATCTGGCGTGCGCTTGCTTTCTGATTCTTCTTTTTCCGTTACCATCAAGGCGGAATACCTTCCCTATTTCTATGGCTTGGAGATGCTGAACGTTACGCCTTATCCCATCAGCGTCATCGCTCCTGGCTGCGATGTGTTTGACGATGGTCAGGGCGCCTATATTGGCGCGGCAGCCAATGCGGCTGGAACGCAGGCGGCGGGATTTGTGCCGGGCCAATTCTCGGTGGAGATGCTGCAAAAGACAATTCTTGATCCTGAAACTGGCTATCTGTACAACCCCCGTGTTACGAGCGGCCCGTATTTCCTGGATTCCTTTGATAAGGAAACCCATGTGGCCACGTTTGTGATCAATCCAAACTATGTGGGAAACTATGAAGGCCAGAAACCCCATATTGAGCGGCTTGTTTTTCAAACGGTGAACAACGATACCATGATTGCCGAGATGGAAAGCGGCAAAGTAAATCTGCTCAACAAGGTTTCAAGCTTGACCCCGGTTTCTGCGGGCCTCATGATGTCCGATATTACGGGCAGCATCAACAGCGCCAACTATCCCCGCACAGGCTTTTCTTTCCTGGCGTTTGCCTGCGAGGAAGGCCCCACTTCAAGCGCCGCTGTCCGCAAGGCGGTCGCCTATTGCGTTGACAAGCAGGCGGTGGTTGAATCCTTTGTAGGGGCTACCAACGGCATTCCTGTATATGGATATTATGGATTGGGCCAGTGGATGATCAACCAGAACTTCCAGGAGAACACGGAGAACAACCTGGATGCCCTTTCCGTTCAGGAAGAGCTTCAGAACCTCTATATGCAGAAGGATCTGGCGGCGGCGGAGCGGCTGCTGGCGGATGATGGTTGGACCCTTAACAAAGATGGTCAGCCCTTTGTGAAGGGCACGGATGATATCCGATATCGGGATAACCAGGGCCAGCTGGAAGCGCTTATGATTCGCTGGGCGTGGCCGGCGGAAAACAGCACTGGCGATTTCCTGGAGAAAGAAATTAGCGCCTCTTTTGAGGAACTGGGCATTGGGCTTGAGGTGCAAGCGCTATCCTTTGAGGAGCTCCTCAAGCATTATTACCGCCAGACCGAGCGCACCTATAACATGTTCTTCCTGGCAACCAACTTCGATTATATCTTCGACCCTTATCTTGATTTCAATACGGCGGACGCGTATCAGGGATCCACAAACAAGACGGGCATTCGCGACGAAGAGCTGATGAACCGGGCTTGGGCTATGCGCTCCACCCCCAGCGCGGATATGCGCGCCTATGTGGAGAACTGGCTCGATTTCCAGTATCGCTTTGTGGATGTAATGCCCATGGTTCCTCTGTATTCAAACGTGTATTTCGACTTCTATCCCAAGGATTTGCAGGGATATAACATCGCGGAACACGCGAGCTGGGCACTGGCGATTCCCTATGCGTACATCTCCGATGAGCCCATCCTTCCGGATTTAATCCCCGTGGACTTCGGCGAAGCAACGACTGAGGCGCCCGCCGCCAATCCATAAACCCATTGTAAATCCCATCAAGAATCTCACGCCTCCAGCCCGTGCAATGCCGGCTGGAGGCGGCTGTTTTGGGTCCAAAGCCCGCTGCCGATCCTACTTCTCTTCATCGGACGCCGACATTATGTCAATTTGCGTTAGAAATTGCCCGTATCTCCGGATCTTTTTCCGCATGGCCGTGTCGCGCTCCGGTCAACGTAGCTGCCGGTGCGTTTTCCTCCGCCCCTTGCCCTGAGAATGCGTTCTTCCAATGATGCGGCATATTATGCTATACTACTGCCAAAGAACCGGTATACGCGCAAAGGAGAATCATATGCCCCCATTTGCTCATCTGCACCTGCATACGGAATATAGCCTGCTGGACGGCGCCTGCCCCATCGGCAAGTTGCTGGACCGGGTCCAGGAAGCGGGTATGACCGCTTGCGCCATTACGGATCACGGGGTCATGTATGGCGTGATCGATTTCTTTTCGGAGGCCGTCAAGCGGGGGATTCATCCGGTCATCGGCTGCGAGGTTTATGTCTGCGAGGACATGAATGAGAAGCAGTCCGCCGCCCGGGAATACAACCACCTCATCCTGCTGTGCGAAAACAACGAGGGCTATCGAAACCTCACCAAGCTGGTTTCCGATGGCTGGACCCGGGGATTCTATTACAAGCCTCGCGTGGATTTTGCGCTGCTCCGGCGGCATTCGGAAGGGCTTATCTGCTTGTCCGCGTGCCTATCCGGGGAAATTCCCCAGGCGCTTTTGGATGGGCAGGAGGAAACGGCGAAACGCGCCGCGCTCCGCAATATCGATATCTTTGGGAAGGAAAAATTCTATATCGAAATACAGGATCACGGCATCCCGGATGAGCGGATGGTTCTGCCCAAGCTGGTGCGTCTGGCAAAGGAGCTGGATATCCCCTTGGTGGCCACCAACGACGTTCATTACCTGGGCGCCAATGACGCGGAAGCCCAGGAAGTCCTCATGTGCATTCAGACTGGAAAGACCCTGGAGGATGAGAACCGGATGCACATGTCCACCCGGGAGCTTTTCTTGAAAACGCCGGATGAAATGGCCGCTCTGTTTCCCAAATGGCCCGATTCGGTGAGCGTCACCCAGGAAATCGCCCAGCGCTGTCATGTGGATTTCGATTTTAAGACCATTCATCTGCCCAAATTTCCTTTGGAGTCAGGCGCTTTGGCGGAGGAACTTCTTCGGGCTGAATGCGAGAAAGGCCTCGCTGCCTTGTACGCGCCGAATAACCAGGAGGCCCAGGATCGCCTTGACTATGAGCTGGCCATGATCCAGAAGATGGGGTATGTGGACTATTTTCTCATCACCTGGGATTTCATCAAGTATGCCAAGGACCATGGGATCATGGTGGGACCTGGCCGCGGAAGCGGAGCGGGCTCCATTGTGGCCTATACCCTGGGTATCACCGGGGTAGACCCAATCCAGTATAACCTGCTCTTCGAGCGCTTCCTAAACCCGGAGCGCATGTCCATGCCGGATTTGGATATTGACTTTTGCTATGAGCGCCGCCAGGAAGTCATCGACTATGTAGCCAAAAAGTATGGAGAGGACCATGTGGCCCAGATCATCACGTTTGGCACCATGGCGGCCAAGGCGGTGATCCGGGATGTGGGGCGTGTTTTAGGCTATCCCTACGCTGAGGTGGACTTAATTGCCAAGCTTGTTCCCTTTGCCCTGGACATGACCTTGGAGAAGGCGCTGGCCGTTAACCCGGATTTCCGGCGCAAGGTGGAGGAGGATCCCCGGGCCAAGCGGTTGGTGGACATGGCCCGCTCCCTGGAGGGCATGCCCCGCCACGCGTCCACCCACGCCGCCGGGGTGCTCATCACCCATAAGCCTGTAACGGAATACGTTCCCCTGCAGAAAAACGACGATGTGATCACCACCCAGTATCCCATGGGTACCCTGGAGCGCTTGGGACTCCTGAAGATGGATTTCCTGGGCCTTCGCACGCTCACCGTGATTCGGGATACCCTGGACATGATGCGGGAATCCGGGGTGGATATGCGGCCGGAGGATATCCCCATGGATGATCCCGCCGCGTACGCCATGATTTCCGAGGGGGACACGGATGGGGTGTTCCAGCTGGAAAGCGGGGGCATGCGGACCTTCCTGACCAACATGAAGCCCTCCTGCTTTGAGGATATCATCGCGGCTATCTCCCTGTACCGGCCCGGGCCCATGGAATCCATTCCCCGGTATATCGAAGGGAAGAATGATCCGGCCACGGTGACCTATGCCCATGAGAAGCTTCGCCCCATCCTGGAGGTTACCTATGGCTGCATGGTCTATCAGGAGCAGGTGATGCAGATCGTCCGGGATCTGGCGGGCTATTCCATGGGTCGCAGCGATCTGGTTCGCCGGGCAATGGCGAAAAAAAAGCGAGATGTGATGGCCCAGGAACGGGCATACTTCATTCATGGGCTGGTGGAAAACGGCGTGTTAACGGTTCCGGGCGCAGTGCGCAACGGGGTTCCGGAAGAGACGGCCGCCCACATTTTCGATGAGATGGCCGCGTTCGCTTCTTACGCCTTCAATAAGTCCCACGCTACAGGGTATGGGGTCATTTCCGTGCAGACGGCGTGGCTAAAGCTCCACCACCCCGTTCCTTTCATGGCGGCGATCATGAACAGCGTAACGGGAAATACGGCAAAAATCGCCCAATACATCCAGTACTGTCGAAAGAATGGCATTGAGGTATTGCCGCCGGATGTGAACAAGAGCCGGCGGAAATTCAGCGTGGATGCGGACGCGGCCATGGGCAAGCCCGCGATCCGCTTCGGCCTTGGCGCCATTAAGGGCACTGGCAACCACGCGCTGGAGGCCGTTGTGGAGGAGCGCGTCAAAGGAGGGCCCTTCCGGGATATCTATGACTTTGCCCGTCGGGTGGGGGATGAGCACATCAACAAACGGGTGGTGGAAAGCCTGATCCGGGCGGGCGCCTTCGATGGAACGGGCGCTAACCGGGCGCAGCTGATGCACATCTACGAAAAGGCCATGGACGGTGCCGCCCAGGTGCGCAAGCGCAACGTTTCCGGCCAGCTTTCCCTGTTCGGCGGCTTGATGGAGGAAACTGCGATGGAGGACGTGTCCCCGCCGCTGCCCGGCATGCCGGAGCACTCCCACCGCGCGTTGCTGGCCATGGAAAAAGAGGTTACCGGGGTGTACATCACAGGCCATCCCTTGGATGAATACCGAGAGGCCCTGGAAGCCATGGACTGCTCTACCCGCTTTTTGGAAGACCTCTCCGAACGGGAAGACCATGGAATCGATTTTGACGGCCAACGCGTCCGCCTGGGGGGTATTCTCACGGATGTTCGGGCAAAGACTACGAAGGCCAACACCCTGATGGGCATTATCGTTCTGGAGGATTTGACCGGCCAGGTGGAGGGCCTTGTGTTCCCCAAGGTTTGGGAGCGGCTGAACAGCGAACTGGATGTGGATAAGCCCATCGTCTTGTCGGGCAGGCTATCCATTCGGGAGGATGAGGCGCCCAAGCTGATCGTGGATGAGGCGCATCCCCTTCAGAGGGATGGAATGGTGCCGCGTTCAAATGGGGAGGAACCCTTCGGAGAAAATAGGACCCTAGCGCCCCCAGAGGGGAAACTATGGATTCTCGTGCCCTCCAGGGACCAGATGAATGAAGCGCTGCCCCTGCTGGCCTCCCAGCGGGGCACAACCCCCGTATTGTTTCGCGTTGACCAAGAAAAGCTAACCCTGCAAGCGCCGGAACGCTACTGGTGCAGGCCGGATGACGAGCTGATTCAAACGCTGATGGGCTGCTTTGGGGCGGCCAATGTGCGCCTGGTCATGAATGGCGGGGGCGCGAAATGACACCGCTAGATTGCCTTGCGCTTTTCACGTATGGCCTGTCAAGCGCCATGTCGTTCGTTTCCATGGGCATTGACAAATGGTGCGCCCGCCGCGGCAAAAGGCGCATTCCGGAGCGGACGCTGCTCATGTGGTGCGGGCTTTTTGGGGCATTGGGCGGCTGGCTAGGCATGAGGGTGTTTCGCCATAAGACACGGGACTCTAAGTTCACCTTGGCGGTTCCCGCGCTGATGATTCTGCAGCTGGGCCTGTTGACGCTATATTTCGCTTATTGGCGGTAGGTGGGAGGATGAAAGAAACCCATGGGAAAGATTGGCTTTATCATTCAGCGGATGCGGCGCATGGATTATCGCGCCATGGGAGAAACCGCCCGGATGCTCCATGAAAAAACGGGCAAATCCGCCGCGTGGCTCGTGGCCGACATGATTCGGTGCGCCTTTCAATATGGCGCCGGATACATGGATTATAAGATCGCCGAGATGTACCGGCTAACCTCCGCCCAGCGGGAGACCCAGATTACCCGGGCCGTATCCAACCGCATTGTGGCCAAAATGAACGACAAGGCTTATTGGCACTTTTTTGACGATAAGGCCACCTTCAACACCCTCTTCGCCGCCCAGGTCAAGCGGGATTGGATCGACCTTCGAATCGCTTCGGAAGAGGAATTTATAAGATGGGCGGTGGGCCGGGGCGATGTGATCGGCAAGCCCATCGAGGGCTCCAGCGGCGTTGGAATCAATAAATATCCCAAGGGGGAGTTGCCGCCTTTGGCGGAGATTCGGGCGGCGGGCATCGACCTGCTGGAGGATTATGTGGTTCAGCATGACGCGTTAAACGCCTTGTGCCCCTCATCCGTGAACACCTTGCGCATCGCCACCCTCCTGGGAGATAAAAAGCAGGGCATCGTGTACGCCTTCATCCGCATTGGCAACGGCAAGGTTGTGGACAACGTGGATCAGGGAGGGATGGCGGCGCCCATTGACCTGGAGACGGGCAAGATCAGCTCTGTGGGCGCGGACAAACAGGGCCGCCGCTTTGAGACCCATCCCATCACCGGGGTGAGGATTCCCGGCTTCCAAATCCCCTATTGGAAGGAGGCGGCGGACATGTGCCTTCAGGCGATGGAGGTGGTGCCGCAGCTGCGGTTCGTGGCTTGGGATGTGGCGGTCACAAACGACGGCCCGGTGTTCATCGAGGGAAATTCCTTTCCCAGCCACGCCGTTCCCCAGTTCGCCTCCCATTACCCCGACGGAATTGGTATCCTCCCAAGATTCCGGGAGTTCATCGATTTTTAGTGCGCCTTATTTCGGAATGACTCGGGCGAATCCCGGAAATCTAGCGCAGCTGAGGTCGGACGATGTCCGGCCTTTTTGTATGTGAAGGTGAAAACATGCTTTACGCCAATACATACGCATTTTTTTCGTCGAACGATTCCCCCGCTCACAGGAAAGGATTCGGACAGTCGTTGACGAATCAAACGCTCACAAAAGATTCATGGATGCAGCGAGGGGGAAGCCGTATGCCGCGGATGGACCGTCATGCACAGCAGAGCGCCTTGCGCGTATGGAGCATTCCGGTTCAGGCGATTCTGCCCAACCCACACCAGCCTAGGCGCGAGTTTGACAGCGAATCCCTGAAATCCCTTGCCATGTCCATCCAGCAGCTGGGCCTGCTGCAGCCCATTTCCGTCCGGGCCGTGGAAGGGCGATATGAGCTGGTTGCCGGAGAGCGGCGGCTTCGGGCATGCAAACAACTGGGACTCACGCACATTGACGCCCTAGTGGTTCCCGTCTCGGAAAACAGCAGCGCCCTGCTGGCGCTGGTGGAAAACCTGCAACGGGAAGATTTGCACTACCTGGATGAGGCGGAGGGATATGCCGCCGTGCTGCGAGAATGCGCCATGACCCAGGAGGCTCTGGCGGAGCGCATCGGGGGAAGCCAAAGCGCGATCGCCAACAAGATACGCCTGCTCCGCTTGGAACCTACCGTTCGGGCGTTTCTGCGGGCCTCCTCCTTGACGGAGCGGCACGCCAGGGCGCTCCTTCAACTGCCGGAAGCGCCCATGCAAATGGAAGCGGCCCGCAAAATCGCCGAGCAAAATCTGACGGTGGTCCAGGGGGAAGGGCTCATCGCCCAGATGCTGGATGCTGCCCCAAAGGATAAAAACCAGGGATGTCGGCGGGTGCTGTCCCTTATCCGGGACCACAGGCTGTACATCAACGCCATCCGGGATATCACGCGCCAAATGGAGTCCGCGGGCTTGGACGCGGGCATGGAGATTTTTGAGCGGGAGGAGTGTGTGGAGGTGCTGGTGCGCATTTCGAAGAAGCGAAGAACGCCTAAAATGGAGAAGCGCCAAAGTGCGCCGGTGCCATAATCCGCTTTCCACAAACGGCATTTCCGCAGTAGGTCGGCTGATCGGTCCAATTCATGGACAAGCGCTTTCGTTGCCGGGAGATTATACGGATGGCCGCGCGTTTACGGCGGCATCCCCTGCCAATCATGGCGAATCGGAGAGCAGCAGGCGCCTTGGCATGGACAGGCCCTTTGGTCCCCCTGTCATGCGATGCAATCATAGAATCTGCCATTCCATCCATTCATCGCTGGTTTTTTTCCCGGCTATAGCCCGGGGACCAGCCATAGGTCGTGGACCGAGAGAAGGATTTGGCGGATCAGAGGAAGGGCAGCCGCCCATAAGGCACATAGGGGCCGCAGAAAAAGCCGGCCGAGAGACACCGCCGATTTCATCAAACAGCGGGGGGTGTCCTTATGTTGACAAAGGTGTGTTGCTTCCTTCTTGCGTTTTTGATGGTTTGCCTGCCAATCCGGCTGGCCATTGCGGCCATTCCGGAGGCGCTTGCCGTGGAGCCTGCGGGAGGAGCTTTATCCTTCGTACCGCGCATGCGGCGCATGCATCTGCGCGTGCGGATTGTGAAGAAAAAGCTCACGGCAGGCAAGGCCCGAACAAGCTGGAGCCAGGAGGTTCGGCGACGAAGTCAGGCCGGGAAAGCCGGCCTTCCTCGATTTTCCACCCTTTGCATGGGCAATTTCAACGAAGCGATGCTGTGTGGTCAGGATAGAGAGGCCACTTTTGAGAATAACCTCATTTATGAGCGGGTGACTGGCAATCCCGCGGCTTATCTGCTTCCTGTTGATTTGCGCAATTCCTGGCGCATATCGGCATGAACCCATGGATATTCAAAGTCGGCTTCCCAAGGGGCGGGAGCCGGCTTTTTTATGATATTACTCCGGCACCGAATATTCGGAATTAGGCACGGATCTTTTTCCGTCCAGCGGCGTCGCCTTTCACTCAGCGTAGCGCTGCTACGCCTCGTCCCAGCTCCTTGCTGGACGAAAAAATCTATCGTGCCTCTCTTCCGACTTTTCGATGCCGGAGTAATATGACCAAATCGATATCCCCACAAGCAAATAAATAGAACTTGATAATCATAAATAATGTGGTAAAATGTTTGCGAAATATACTCTATAGGGAGTTGATTCGCATGATAAACGTGGATGATCTCAAGCTGGGCGATGTAAAGCGAGGCCACAGGTATGACGCATCCGACACATCCTACCGCTGTATCTTCTGTGGGGCGCGGTACGCCAAGGGAATTATTTATCCCATGGAGGAGGGCCTCGTGGATGCGCAAAAGGCTTGCGAACGCCACATCCTCAAGGAACATGGTTCCGTGTTTGAGGCGCTTATCGCCCAAGGAAAGAAGGCGACTGGCCTGACCGAGGTACAGGGCAGCCTTATGGGCAGGTTTTATCGGCAGGCGCCTGATAAGGAAATTTCACAGGCCATGGGCATTGCCGCATCCACCGTGCGCTATCAGCGCCATGCCCTAAGGGAAAAGGCGAGACAGGCAAAGGTGTTCCTGGCCCTTTCGGAGATGATGGAGGAGAATCCGCCCATTCGCCAGGGGGACGACCTTGTAAAGCCCCATGACGGCGCGACGATGTTGGACGACCGTTATTTTGTTACCCATGATGAAGTGAATGCGATCCTGCGCACCTATTTTTCCTCTATGGAGCCCCTGCGGCTCAAGTCGCTTCCATCAAGGCAAAAAAGAAAAATCGTCATCCTCCGCGCCATCGCCAACCAGTTTGACCGGGGAACCCGGTATTCCGGGCGAGATCTGGATGAGATTCTCAAGGGAGTTTACGACGATTTCGCGACGCTGAGGCGCTATCTGATTGAATATGGCTTTATGGAGCGAACGATGGACGGCAGCCTCTACTGGCGGAAATGACGCGAGTTGCTTCTATGAACCTACGCGGTGCGCGTTTTCCTTGGATAGGCCTTAGGCAGTTTGCCTCAAGCGCAGGCTTGACACTGTTTGCTTTTTTTCGTATAATACATAGGCTTGTACATTAGGCCTTGCAGGGGCCGCCGAAGGAGTTGTTGATAATTGTTCCGTACGTATCAGCCCAAAAAAAAGCAGCGTAGCGGAGTGCATGGATTTCGCGCACGCATGAAGACAAAGAGCGGTCGCCGCGTTCTGGCCCGCCGCCGCCTCCGGGGCCGCAAGGTCTTGACGGTGTGATTTCCGTAGCTGAAGATATCATGGAGCCTGCAAAAGCCCGATCGTTCTGGTCGGGCTGCTTGTGCGTACCGGGTGTTTTTGGCGTGTAGAGAAGGGACTACGGATGCAACGCGCGTATCGCCTTCGAAAAAACAGACAGTTTCAGCATGTCTATCATAGAGGCAAGTCCTGTGCCTGCCGTGAGTTGGTGTTGCTCCATGTGCGAAGCCCACGCCTGCAAGTGGGGTTCTCAGTCAGCCGCAAGGTTGGCAACAGCGTGATGCGCAATTGCGTGAAGCGCCGCCTGCGGGAGCAGTTCCGGCTTGTGTTGCCAAGGCTCAGAACGGGCCTCTATGTCATTGTGGCGCGCGATGCCGCGGCCAAGGCGGATTCCCGCGCACTTGGCGCGGCGCTAGGGCAGCTGTTGCGCCGGCAAGGGCTGCTTCGAGATGCTGAGGAAGCGGCGCCCCTCCCATGAAAGCCTTGCTGCTGAAGCTTATCGGGTTTTATCAGCGTGACCTAAGCCCGAGACATCGCCCCTGTTGTCACTATATTCCTACGTGTTCGGAATACGCGCGCCAGGCGATTGAAAAATATGGCGCGGCGAAAGGCGGCTGGCTGGCCGTCCGCAGGGTGCTGAGATGCCACCCTTTTACCCGCAGGGATCCCTATGATCCGGTGCCTTAATGATGTTAGCGCGCTAAAGGAGGCCGTATATTGGACGCCTTTTTCCAGTCCATCTTAACAGCGATTCAGAGCGTTGTCCAAAGCCATGGGTTAACGGTAATTCTCTTCACGATCCTCATCCGGATGGTTCTGCTTCCCTTTGATTACAAGAGCCGCAAATCCATGCGCAAAATGGAAAAGCTCAACCCCAAACTCAAGGCGTTGCAGGATAAATACGGAAACGACAAGGAGAAGCTGCAAAAAAAGCAGGCGGAGCTCTACAAAAAGGAAAAGATCAATCCGCTGGGCAGCTGTTTGCCCATGTTGCTGACGCTTCCGGTTCTTTTTATCATGTTCGGCGCCATGCGCAATGTGGCCAACCATGAGCTGATCAAGTCCCTGCTGGCGATTCAAACCGCTGTGGGAGACAAGACCATTGCCGACGCGTCGGCCATTCAGGCGGCCTTGCCGCCCCTGAACTCCCTGGTGGAGCCTTTCCTTTGGATCAAGAACCTGTGGGTGGCGGATTCTCCCTTCACATCGGTTCTCCCCAACGCTTCCTCCGCCCTGGCGGCCGCTGGGAAAGAGATCAGCGGTTTAATTACGGCGGATCAGATGACCGCGCTGAAGGCGTTTGTGGATGGCGAGGTGTATCAGAGCATCATACTGCCCCATTATGGCGCAACCGTCATGCCCGGCGGCGCGGTGAACCTGCTCGTGTTCCAGTTCTCCCTGTATAAGCTGCCAAACGGTTTCTTTGTGCTGCCGGTGCTGAGCTTTGTGACCCAATTCTTCACCAACTCCTTAAACCCCCAACAGGCGGCTCAGAGCTCCCAGGGAGGCCAGCAGCCGGGCATGGGGAATTTCATGAAGTGGTTCTTCCCGCTCTTCTCCTTGTGGATCTGCGCCACCTCCAACGCCGCTTTCTCCCTTTACTGGGTGGCGACCAACATCGTCACCATGGGGCAGCAAATTGTGTTTAAAAAGATCTTTGAGGCACAGGATAAAAAAGCCGCTGTGCAAACTGAGGAGGTAGATAGGCTGTGAAAAGCATCGAAGTGTCTGCCCGTACGATCGAAGAGGCTGTCAGCGACGGCTTGGCAAAGCTAGGGTGCTCCATTGCCGATTGTAAAGTCGAAATTCTCCAGGAAGGGGCAAAAGGGCTTTTCGGCTTCTTTGGGAGCAAACCCGCTTCCGTTCGTCTCACGCTGCTATCCGATGGTGGGGACGACGGCGATTCCGACCTGAATATCAACCTGCAGGATGCCTTGTACCGCGATGGTGGAGATTCCTGGCATTCCCCGCAAAAGCCGGCCATGGAACCCAAGGCGCCCCCAAAACCCAAGCCACAACCCCCAAAGCCCCAGGAGAACAGGAAAGCTGAAAAGAAGGCGTCTCCTGAAAAAGGCCCCGAAAAGGCCCCGGATAATGCCCCGGAAAAGAACAAGATGCGCATCGCGGCAAATCCCCAGGTGGTGGACAAGCCAAAGAAAAACGATGTGTTAGAACGGTTTAAGAGCGCACCCTTGCCCAATGGGAGCCAGCCCGAGCGGAGTCACGGGGAGAAGCGCCCTCCCCAGGCGCCTAAGCAGCCGGCGGCGCCAAGACCGCCCAGGGCTTTTGAGCGGGCCTCCCGGGATAAGAAGGATCTCCAGGAAGAGATCATGAACGACGAGACGGTTTCCAGGACGCCTGTACCCGCGCCGAGCCATATTGTCATCCATGATGCCGACACATTGGCGGGGGCTGCCCAGCAGTTTCTGCTGGCGGTGACCAGCCGAATGGGCGTTGAGGTGCAGGTGGATGTGCATGTTGGCGAGGATGGGCATATCTTTGCCACCATGTACGGGGATACACTGGGCATTCTGATCGGGCGCCGGGGAGAGACGCTGGACGCGCTGCAGTACCTAACCAGCCTGCAGGTCAACAAGGGCCAGGAGGAATACACCCGCGTCACCCTGGACACGGAAAACTACCGCGCCAAGCGGGAAGAGGCGTTGAATCGCCTGGCTTCCCGGATGGCTAACCGGGCCATCAAGACGGGGCGCAAGGTCTCCCTGGAGCCCATGAACCCCTATGAGCGGCGGATCCTTCACGCCAGCCTTCAGAACAACCCGGGGGTCACCACCCACAGCGAGGGCGACGAGCCCTATCGCCACGTGGTTGTTGTGCCGGAGCGATAAGGCAAGCCCATTCTTTTTCGGAACATATCAAGGCGTGGGCTGGCAATGTAGCAAGCCCACGCTTTGCGTGTCGACAAAGTCGCCACGCTCGAACGTAAGGCAATTTGCATTCCGTTCGACTGCACGGCCTTCCGGCCGTGAAAGGAATGTTTTTAGGCGGCAAGCCGCTTGAAAACTCCCCGCCCGCCCGGCAAAGCCGGGCGATACGATTGAATATGAAGGGGCTGCGGCCCCTTCATACATCCCAGGTTGAGGTGCCGGGGTTTGTTGATGGTCTGAATGCTTACAAGAAAGGGGGAAGGAAAAAGCGCAGTCTTGAACGATCGAGCGGCACAGGCCTGGCGGGAGTGTCGCCAAGGATACGGCCATCTCCGCCTGACGCGCCGTGTAGTTTTCCGGGCTGCCCATGTCCGAAGCGGAGAATACGGCGATGCCGCCAATATTCTGCAGGGCGCTCTTCGCGCATACCCAAGCGGTGAAGACCTTCTTTCGGAGCTGGCTATGACCTTGGCGCCGGATGGGGGCGATTTTGCTTTCCTCCCCCGGGCCATCGCCCTGGGCGAGCCGGCGCTGCCGGGGCATGGGGAGAAAAAGCTTTGTCACACCATTACCCTCAACTTTTCGACGCCTATATCCGGTGTCTTGCGATCGGCGAAAGGGCGTAGTCCGCCGGTTTCCTTTCAAAAAGCCCATTTTTTTACGGCATTTGAGCTGATCGGCCGTTTATGGTATAATCCAAAATAATGAATGGAGCCCGTGGCATCGCGCCGAATTGCGCTTGAAAGGATTGCCATGAACAGCGTTGAACTCTCCATACCGTTCGCCGTCCTTTTTCTGGTCACCGCGCCTTTGATCGCCTTTTTCACGTTTCGAAGGGGAAAAAGGCGGGCAGAGCGGCTGCTGCTGGATGGGTTCGGGAAAATACCATCGGGCGATGAACCGCTGCCGCCCAGCGTGGCGGCTTACCATAACTATCTTTCCAAATCCATGGGAAGCACCGTAACCTTGGATTCCATCACCTGGAACGACTTGAACATGGACGACGTTTTCCACCGGATCAACACCTGTTCCTCCACCATTGGGGAGGAATACCTGTTCCATGCGCTGCATGAGCTGGAACGCGGGGACATGGTGCTCAAAAAAAGAGAGCAAATGATCCAATGGGCGATGGATCATCCCAAGGAGCGGCTCACGCTGCAATGGATCCTGAGAGGGCTTGGCAAACGAAGCAACAACGGCTTGAGCTATTGCCTCTTTCATGCGGATCAATCCAGGATAAAGCATGCCTTTCTGTTTGTTCTTCTCGCCGTTCTCCCCATGGTTGGGCTTCTCATCCTTCCCTTCTCTTGGGATTTAGGCATCGTCGCAACGTTTTTTGTCTGTTGCGTCAACTGCGCCGTGTACTATGTCTTTAGGCTGAAGATGGACGACGAGATGGAGAGCCTGCGATATTTTTCGGCCATGCTTTACGCGGCCAAAAAAATCGATGGGAAGCTTCGCGATGAAATAGAGCCCTTTGACCTGCCGCTCCGGATTTCCCTAAAGCCCTTCAAAACCATGGGGGGAATCGTATCCGGAAGGACGAAGACAGGGCTCGCGGAGCTGGAGGCGCTGGTCCTTCTTTTCAAGGCCGTATTCCTCGTCGATATCCTGTCTTTCAACAAAACAATCGGTAAATTGCGAAAATATCAGCCGGAATGCAGAGCCTTGTTTTCGATTATCGGCGAGCTGGACATGGCGGTGGCCGCCGCTTCCTTCCGGAAGAGCCTGGTTCATTGGTGTGCGCCCGCTTTCCATGAGGAGAGGCGCTTGGATTTTATGGGCATCCATCACCCGCTGATCATGACGCCCGTGGTCAACGATGGATGCATCGCAAACGACAGCCTCATCACCGGTTCCAACGCGTCCGGAAAGTCCACGTTCATCAAGGCCCTGGCGGTGAATGGCATTCTGGCCCAGACGATCCACACCTGCTGCGCCCATCGCTTTGGGCTCAGGCGCGGGTACGTGGCCACATCCATGGCCCTCAGGGACGACATCATCGCGGGAGAGAGCTACTTTATCGCGGAGATCAAATCCATCAAGCGAATTCTCCAGTACTGCGATAACCAATACTGCATGTGCTTCATCGATGAAATCCTTCGGGGAACCAACGCGGTGGAGCGCATCGCCGCGTCCATAGCCGTGCTGAAACACCTCCATGGCAGCGGCAGCCTATGCGTTGTGGCCACCCACGACATCGAGCTGACGAGGATCCTCGGGAAGGTTTATACCAACTATCACTTTGGCGAGGAGATCATAGGCGAGGAGATTTTCTTCGATTATCTCATGAAGGACGGGCCTTCCACCAGCACCAACGCCATCAAGCTGCTGGAAATCATCGGGCTGGACAAGAGGATTATCGACGAGGCCAACCAGTGGGTTCCAATGCCAATGAAGGTGCCAAGGGATTTTCCAATCGGATTGGTGGCGCCGCCATCGCTAAAGCGGCACCCGGAAAGGAGAGAAAACCCTGAAGACGCCGGAGAAAATCCATGAAGGGATGGGGCTGCCCGAGCCTGGGATCTAAAGGGGCATGCCCCGGCTGTTCCTCCCCGGCGGATCAAATCACGCGGAAGAGCCGCAAGAGCTGCGCCAAGAAGCGGTGCGCCGTGGAGAGAGGGCACAGGTGGCGCTTCGTGTACGCCAGATATCCTTGCGCGAGAATCAAAGGTGAGCGGGATGCCCTCTTCCAGGGCGGCCATCACCTCTCGCTATTTCGGCTCATCCAGCAGCCAGGCCTCGGCTTGGGCCGAGGTGTCAAAGGTGCGGAATGCCTGGCCTTTATTTGCCTCCATGGAAAACTCCTGAAAGCGCACCGCCGTTCTTTCGGTATCCAAAACAGCGGCTGTCCGAATGTTATAGTTGACAAGCTTCTGCAGCACCAGCCCCGCCACGCGGGTGGAAAGGCGCAAAAAGTCATCCGACAGGCACGCGGTCGGCAGCAACACAAGGTTTGTGCCTTGCTCCACACAGGCGGAGACCAAATCCAAGCCATCCCCTTCGCTGCGAATCTGGCCGTCCGTAACCGTAATATAGGTTCTGCCCTTCACATGGACCGGCACGCAAATCATCCCGTTCCCCTCCCGTCCTTGATTGGCTGCCCGCGCCTCGGCAAAGGGCAGCGCCTCCTTTGAAATGGTTTCGATCCATTTCAGCTCGCTTTCGTAAAATGCCCGAAGGTTCTGCGCCGAAACTTCCCCAACCGCCAGCTGGAAGGGGGTTCCACTTTGGAAGAACGCCTCCCCCTGCCCCATCATCAGCAGTGCGCCGCGAATCTGCCTTTCGTATTGGTCCAGGATGGTTTGGATCTCCTGCCGGGACAAATCCCGGCCAAAGAGAAGCTGCGCCAGGATGGGTTTCTTGATTTCCGGCGGCTCCGGAAATGCTCTGGACAGGTCTTGAAGCTCCTTGCGCCCGGTCTCTGTCAGGGCATAGCGCTTCTTGGTGGGCGAGGCGTCCCCGTGGAGAACCTCCCCAACGATCAAGCCATCCCCCTGCAGCGCCGAAAGGGCCCGGTAGATCTGGCTGTTATTGCCGGACCAATGAAACAGCGGGGAGCCCTGCATGATTTTCTTGATATCATAACCGGTGAGCGGCTCAAAGCTGAGCAGGCCCAAAATGGCGTGGTGAATGTTCATAGAAATTCCTCCTTCATAGGCATATGTTAACTTTAACATATGTCCGTACAAAAGTCAATGATGGGGATAAATTTAGGGCGACACCGCACAAAAGAGCGTTGCTGGCATTGCGAGAGATTTTCGTGCTGATCAAGAAGCCTGGAGGAAGGGGCTGTCGCGGTAGGAACGAAGGAACGCGAAGAGGTTTCATCCCTTGGATCCCCACTTAAGAAATTTCATCCCTTAAGGATCCCATCTTCACCTGCGGGCGGTTGTTTTTCTTGTTAAAATACCACCCATCGTGAGATGGAAATAATGGGATTCCAAAGGGCCGAAGGTCCTTTGGCAGGGTCCGGGACAGCGTCCCGGCGTTCCTCCCTATCACGACAGCCCCGTCCGTAAGAGCGACACAGAGCAGCGCGAAAAGATCCGCAAAGACGGCGTGCGCGATTGTGCGGTGTTGCCTTAGTTTGACCTATGAAATTTTTAGATCGACAGGAGGTTCACAGATGAGTTTGGAGCGGATGGATGATTTTTTTACGGCCAGGATAAGCGGGTATGACCAGCACATGCTTCAAAATGTGGAAGGATGCAGGGAGGCTTATGAGGTCCTTGCTCGCTTGGTGCCCGAGGGAACGGCAACCCTCCTAGACCTTGGGTGCGGCACGGGGTTGGAGCTGGAGGCCATCTTCAGGCGGTTTCCAAAGGTGGAGGTCACGGGAATCGATATGACCCAAGCCATGCTGGACAAGCTGCTGGCAAAGTATTCCGAAAAGCCCATTCGCCTGATATGCGGCAGCTATTTTGACGTGGCTTTTGGGGCGGAAGCCTTTGACGCGGCCATTTCCTTTCAGACGATGCACCATTTTTCCCATGAAAAAAAGGCGGGGCTTTACGGGAAAATCCGCCGAGCGCTGAAGCCCCATGGCCAATACATCGAGTGTGACTATGTGGCGGCCGACCTTGCGCAAGAGAACGCCTTTTTCGCCGAGAACGCACGGATGCGAATGGATCAAGGCATTCCCCCGGAAGCCTTCTATCATTTCGACACCCCCATCACGGTGGAAAACCAGCTTCGCCTGTTCCAGGAGGCCGGATTCCAAGAGGCGGAGACGCCCTGGCGGTTCGCCAACACCGCGATCTTTATTGCCAAGAAAGGCTAAGGAAGGCACATGGATCAATGAAAAAAAGGTTACAAATGCTCTCGTTTTTTCGGTTACGTGCAAACTTCTTTGTATGTAATTTGTAACGAAAATGCCCTTGCCCAGGCCCTGCGTTTGCTGTATGATACATACAATATTCACTATAAGCACCAAAGGGGCAATATATGGGCTTTGAGGGAACAAACCTTTTCTTCCTTGAGGAGGATTGTAAGGCAGGGTTTGGCGTTGAAAATGGCCGGGAGATCTATCGCATGGCTGAGGTGTTGCTGAATTCCCTATTGGAAACCATGGATAGCCGCGGCGATGAACGCTTGGAACATCACATGCGGCGCAATCTGCTGCCCACCATTGCTTTTTACCAGGCCCTGCGAAGCACCGGATATCCGAAAGAAACCGCCTATTTTCTTACGTTGAAAGAAACGCGGAAATGGGCCGAAATCAGGCGAAAAGCCAACGCTCGGCTCATGCGTCTTCCTCTGGCGGATAAGGTGTTTTTTCGGAAGGCAAAAAGTTACATCAGCCAGCATTTCCCCGCCGCCGGCTGGGAAATAGAGTGGGTGCGCAATGATGGGAAGGAGACCCACTTCAACATGCGGCGATGCGCCTTTCACGAAATCACGCGGGATCTTGGCTATCCGGAGCTATGCAATGTTTTCTGTCAAAATGATGATATCGCCTTTATGGGCTATGGGCCCAAGATAAAATTCTGGCGGGAAGGCACCTTGGTGGATGGAGCGGATCATTGCGACTTTCACTTTGGGCGCCCATAGCGAAAAACGTTTGTCGGCAGTTTCACCCAGGGGGTCCTGTCATTTCAAAGGAGCAGAAAAAGCATCGCGCCGCGCCGCTGGCCGAAAAGCCAGAAAGCGCGGCGCGTTTGTTTGCCCAAAAGCCTTTCCCCTATGGCTCCCCTTTTACACGCAACGCCTTTCCGTTCAAGGCTTTCCGCTCCGCCGGTGACAGGAGCTCCACTTTGCCGTAAACCCCGTCGTAGCCTGGCGTTACGCGGACCCGGCCCTCCCGCAGGCGGCGAATGCCTTCCGCCAGGGCAGGCCCAGCAATCCTCTCCAGATCGGGCAGGGGCGCTTCCCGGAGAATCACCAGCTCCGGGCCTATGGAGCGCACCAGACGGGCATATAGGCTTTGGCCGCCCTTGCTGGTCTTGCCAAGGCCCGCGCAAGCGGCGATAACCTCCGGCAAGGGCACAAGGCATTGGAAATCCCGGGCGTGGATCGGCTTGACGCACTCGGGGCGGTCCGCCAGCGCCAGGGTACGGCCAAGGACGCCCGGGGTCAGCGGGGCGCCGCAGGCGGGGCAGACGGCTCCGCAAGCGGCGGATTCCTTGGGAGACAGGGAGGCAAGGCAAGAGCGATGTCCATCATAATGGTACTTGCCTTCTTCCGAGAAGAACTCCAAAGTGCCCAATAGTCCGGGACGACCGGGGGAACGAAGCGCATGGGCAATGGCGGGATAGGAAGGTTTTCCCTCGAAAAGGGTGGCTTCCCGGGCCAGGTTTTGCGGGGAATGGGCATCGGAATTGGAGATAAGGGCATAGGGATCCAGCGAAGAAACCCGCCAGATCATAGCCGGATCGGCGGACAAGCCCGTTTCCAGCGCGTGGATATGGGGCGTCAAATCCTCATAGCACGGCTCCACCGCGTCAAAGCCGGAAAGGGCCCCAAGAAGGGAGAAATGAGGCGTCCAGATATGGGCGGGAATCAGCAGGGCATCCGGGCAGGCCTCCAGAGTCATCTCCAGCAAAGCGCGGCTGTCCAGGCCCAGGATGGGGCGGCCATCGGCGGAAAGGTTGCCGACGCGGGAAAGGCGGTCGGCAAGGGCGTCCGCCTGGGCAAGGCCCGGCAGCAGGATCAGATGGTGCACCTTGTGAACGCGGCCGCGCTTTTTGTAGATGGTGCTGATTTCCCCGGAAACAAGAAAACGAACGGGCAGGCCCGGGGCGTCTGAGGCCTCTGGATGAGAGTTTTCTTCCCGGAGGCGGTAAAGACCCTCCTCAGCGGGAACAAGCTTGTCCCAAAGCTCCCGCCGCCAAGCCGGATGGGTAAAATCCCCCGTGCCGACGACGGCAAGCCCTTTGCGCCGGGCATATAGATCCAGCGTTTCCGGCACGGAGGCAGGGCTCGTCGCCCGGGCATAGCGGGAATGGATATGAAGATCGGCAATGAACATCAAGGGCCTCCGGAAGATGGAGATGGATAGGGCCGCGCAAAACAAAAGGGCAGATCATCAACAAATCCCGGCACCTCAACCTGGGATGCATGAAGGGGCCGCAGCCCTTTCATATTCAATCGTATCGCCCGGCTTTGCCGGGCGGGCGGGGAGTTTACAAGCGGCTTGCCGCCTGAAAACATTCCTTTCGCGGCCGGAAGGCCGTGCAATCGAAGAAGCTGTCGTGATAGGGAGGAACGCCGGGACGCTGTCCCGGACCCTGCCAAAGGGCCTTCGGCCCTTTGGAATCCCATTATTTTCATCTCACGATGGGTGGTATTTTAACAAGAAAAACAACCGCCCGCAGGCGAAGATGGGATCCTTAAGGGATGAAATCCCTTAAGTGGGGATCCAAGGGGTGAAACCCCTTGGCGTTCCTTCGTTCCTACCGCGACAGCCC
>JAVBOX010000084.1:0-25901 GCA_031550095.1 Eubacteriales bacterium | reverse complement strand
TAAGCGCAGGTGTAGCATGCAACAATACGAACGCAAGCAGGATGTTGGAACTTTGTCAAAGTCCATGCTGATCGTCATGGTTTTCACCATGTTCAGCAAAGTAACCGGTTTTATTCGGGAAATGGTTTTGGCCAGCAAATACGGCATCAGTCTCTATACGGACGCTTACAAGACAGCCTCCGATCTCCCTTGTATTTTTTTATCCATCATCGTCACCGCCCTGTCCGCCACACTGATTCCCATATACGCAAAACAATTGGAAGAAGGAAAGGCACGAGCCAGCCGGTTTATTAGCAATCTTTTTACCGTGGGTATCGTTATGTCAGTGGTGGTTCTTTTGTTGACCACCTTGTTTTTGCGACCCCTTGTAACCAACTTCTTTTTGCCCAATGCCGGCCAGGAGACCCAGGAACTTGCCATTCAGCTTTCCCGAATCATGATGCCCATGGGGCTTTTCGTGTTCCTCGCCAGGATGAGCAGCGCTTATCTGCAGGCTAACTTTAGCTTCACGATTCCCGCCCTTTCCCAGAGCCTGCTCAATTTGGTCGTCATTGCGGCACTGATGGTCTCCAGCGGCGGAAACATCACCGTTGTTGCTGTAGGTACTTTGATCGGCTGGGCGTTCCAATACGCCGTGCAAATTCCTCAGATGCACCGGCTGGGGTTCAAATATCGTCCCGTAATTGATTTGCATGACCCAGGACTTCGCGAAGTTGCCCTGTTGATGCTGCCCGTATTGATTTCAAGCGCCTTTGATCAGGTTTATTTCATGGTGGACCGTGCCGTGGCCTCCTCGGTTGAGGGCAACATCACAGCCTTGGACTACGGCAACAGGATCAGCACCATGGTCAGTTCCGTCCTGCTGACGACAATCGCGACGGTGCTGTATCCCAGCCTAGTGCGAAATACCGGTAATCGGGAGAAATTCACGGAAGACCTTACCTTCGGCTTAAACCTGAACCTTCTTGTAGCCATGCCCGCCATGGCGGCGCTGATACTGCTCGCCACCCCTGTAACCCGGATGGTGTATGAGCACGGTGCTTTTTCCAGCGACGATACGCTGCTGACGTCAGGTACGTTGGCATGCTATTCCGCCGGTATTCTGGGCGTAGGCCTCAGGGAGCTATGCAACCGTTGTTTCTATGCCTACAAAAATACAAAAATACCGACCATTGTCGGCGTTTGCGTCGTCCTGCTCAATATCGGGCTTGATTTCGCCCTCTACCCCACCTTTGGCGCTCCCGGCATTGCTGGGGCCACAGCGGCATGCTCCTTAGCCAGCGGATTTGCGCTCCTTTTCATGCTCCATCGCAGTAAAAAAGTCGTGGATCAACCGCGGGTTTTACGCTGCCTCTGGAAAACCCTGGTGGCGTGCGTCGCCATGCTGGCCTCGCTGCTGGTGCTATCCTTTGTGCTGCACATGGGCACTTTGGGCGGCGCAAAGTTTTACGGCGCAATGCTCGTCAATTTTGTAATCGGCATCGCCATCTATTTCACAGTTCTCAAAATCCTCAAAACGAAAGAGCTAGAAGTGGCCTTCGGCATGATCAAGCGCAAGCTCAAGCGTCAGCCAGGGTAAGCCCACATTTGCGGCGTCTATCTGAACCAGCCGTCGTCCTTCCGCTCGGGGACAGAGAAAACTTGATCCTCTTTGAGGCAAAAAACCAAATCATCGAAAAGGCCAAGCCGCTGCAAGCGATTGTAGTGGCTTGTTTTATGGAGCGTTTCATGGAGATCACTTTTAGCATGGGCATACAGCGCGAGGGCCGCTAAGGCCATGTCGTCCATGATGATGTCTGAAACGCGTTCCTTCAAGCGCCAGAGAATCGCTCCCGCCGCCAACGCATCCTCAAGTGTAAAAGCGCCTTGGGTTCCCGCGCAGATGATTCCCACTTTCTCCTCCAGCACCACCCTTTCCGCCACGGCAGACGCATTCACAAAAGCGCCAAGCAGCAACCGCTTTGCGGTTGCTGCTGATTGAATGGCTCTGGTTCCATTTGTCGTGCTCATCACAAGCCGCCTGTCGCATATCCTTTCCTTTATATACTCCAGGGGTGAGTTGGAAAAATCAAAGCCCGTTATGGGCAGGGCGTTTCTTTCGCCGCCTAGGAAAGCGCCTGCCTCTCTTGCGCAAACCCTTGCTTCCTCAACCTCCGCCACGGCTAAAATGCCTTTGCAGCCGTTTTCAATGGCGGCAGCCGCCACGCTGGTCATGCGCAGTGCATCGATGACGATGGCTGTTGCGCCGTCAAGGTCCTCCCCGTGTAACAACGCTGGTGTTGCGTAGACGCGTACTTGCATGCTGTGCTCCTTTTGTTTTTTACAGTATACGGCAAAACCAAGCGCTTGCCAAGCCGCCTACCATCCATGCCAACAGCGCGGCGGGAATGGCGTGCCTCGCGCGTTTTACGCCTGCAGCCGCCAGATAAAGCGTGGCTGTATAAAATATGGTTTCGCTTGACCCCATCATTGTGGAAGCGGTCCGTCCCTCAAAGCTGTCCGGGCCATAGATTAAAAGTATTTTTTCCAAAATAGCCAGTGATGCGGAGCCGGAAAAGGGGCGCATTAAAAAAACCGGAAGAACCCCTTCCGGCATGCCTAAAAGCTTCATCACAGGCGCCAGAGCGCCCAGGAGCGTCTCCATGGCTCCAGAGGAGGTTAGCAAAGCGATCGCCGCCAGAATGCCAATGAGGCACGGCAGGATGTTTACGGCTGTTTTTAGGCCACTCTTGGCCCCCTCCAGGAACGCGTCATACACGGGAACACGGCGTATCACTCCTGACAGGAGCATCGCCAGAAGGATCAACGGTATGAGCAGATCATGCATGGCGGGACCTATGGCACTTGGATAGGAGAAAGCAAGCGACAATTCCCACAATGGTGGATACAATGGATGAAAGCAAGGTGGGCAGCACAATGGAGGCGGGTGCCAGCGCGTTGGATGCCGCGCGGAGGGCAATCACGGAGGATGGAAACAGTTGCAACGAGCTGGCGTTGATGACCAAGAACATGCACATGGCGTCCGTGGCGGCGTCCAACCCACGCTCGTCTTCTCCCAACAGACGCATGGCCCGCAACCCCATGGGCGTCGCGGCGTTGCCAAGGCCGAGCATGTTGGCGGCCATATTCATGGACATGGCGTCCATCGCCGGACAATCCTTTGAAACGCCCGGGAAAAGCCTGCTCAAGACAGGCGATAGGGCCCGAGTCATTCCGCGGATTGCTCCGCTCTTTTCCACAATGCTTAACATGCCGCTCCACAGGGCAAAACCGCCTGCCAAGCGAATGCCCAGTTGAACGGCATCGATCACCGAATGAAGAGCGGCCTCAGACAAGCTTGCTGATCGTCCGTTTGCCATTCCCCATACAAGCCCAACAATGCACATGATCGCCCAAGCCACATTCATCATGGGGTATGGTATGCGCTCTTTTTCGGTCGCATGTGCATGTGCTTTCAAGGGCCAAAGGGATAAGGCTTACCGATACATTTCCAGAAGCGCCTCCGTCTCGTTTCCCTGATCATCCCGCACATAAAGGGGCGGCAGAAAGTGGAGTCCAGGATTTACTGCCTTCATGGCTTCCACCAGCATCAGGTTTGGGGCTTTTCCCCAGGACGGATGGATAAAGCGGACCCTTTTTGGCTCAAGCCGTGCATTCCGCAGCGCGTCCATCAATTCCAAAAACCTTTGAACCGGATAAATGAGATCGAATCGCCCACCATTTTGCAAGAGGGAAAAGGCGGCTTGGCATATGTCTTCCATATCCGCCAAGTCCTCATGGCGCGCTGTCCGCTTTTGGGTATTTTCACTTTTCCAGCCCACGCCTCGCTTCCCATAGGGCGGGTTGCAAACAACCAGGCTATGTCTCTCATATCCAAGCCGCTTTGGCGCATCCCGCATATCCATGGCATGCACGTGAATCCGCGTTTCCATACGGCAAATGGAGACGCTACGAGACGCCATGCCCGCGATTTCTTCCTGTAGCTCAATGGCATCAAAGGAGATGGAGGGAACCCGAGAACAGATGAGGATGGGCAATATGCCGCTGCCAGTGCCCAGATCCGCGCCTCTCATGCCGGTAGCCCTCTCGACCGTGAATGCGGCCAGGAGCACCGAATCCATACCAAAGCAAAACCCATCCGGCCTCTGAAGGATCATCAGGCCATCACGCTGCAGGTCGTCAAGCCGCTCCCCGTCGCGGATAAGGGCCTGCACGCGGGCATTCTCTTCTTCCATTCGCCCATCCTCAGAAGATCTCGTCAAAGCGGATCACCCACTCTCCCACGCGTTAAAAATATCGTATGTAGGATCCATAGACATAGCCAGTCATGCCATCTTCAAGGCGAATCTTCGCCCAATCCGACTGGCTGCCAGTCACCGTGATCAGCGCACCGTGGGTAAGGGAGGCGATGGAATCGGCATTTCCGCTTGCGGAAGAACGAACGGAAAGCGCCGTGCTTGGATCGCTCAGGATCACTTCGGCGATACGGTTATCCAAGCGAATGTTGTCCATAAGGGCGTAGCCTTCAACACCGTTGGAACGGATGTAGAGCCACCGCGCATCACCAATATCGTATTGGAGCACCTCCACTGCTTGGCCTTGGCTGAGCTTTCCCGCCCATGTGGAGAGCTCGTTGGGTTCTGACACCAGATGCAGCGTTGCCGTCGGCGAGTTAAGTGCGACTTTCCCAGAATTGAGCACCGTTTTCTTGTTGCCTATAATAATGGATCGCGCTTGGCCGGACGAAACTTCCGCAACTGGATTCGCGATGCTGTTGGCGGCGGCTTGTTGCGCCGTTGGAGAAACAAATGTCAGGAAGTCCCCCATTACATAGCCTGTCAAGCCCCGATAAATGACCTTACACCAGTCTTTTCCGACATTCAGAAGCGTTATTTCTGTCCCATAGGGCATCAACGCAATGGAGTCGGAGGTTTTCGATTCCGATTTTCGAAGGGAAACGGAACCTCCATCCCGGGAGATAATCCATGCGGAACCCGCAGCAGCCGAGGCATTCGAGCTGTTTTGAGGGGATGCCGTTGGGGCGGCGGCAACCATGGAGACGCTCTGGCTGGCAAGGTAGTCAGTCGCTATGTAGCCTATTTTACCCTGGTATTTGACCAAACTCCATACACTTCCTGTCTCAAGAATGGCGACTTCCTCGCCATATGCGACTTTTGTCAATATGGTTCCCGTGGATGAAGCGGATTGGCGAAGGTTGACCCGATCACCGTCCCGGGTGACGATCCACGCCTTGGCGTCATTGGGCTGCGATGTAGCTGAAGGCGCTGATTGTGCGCTGTTCGCGTTGCCGCGGGCCACAAGCAAATACCGATTCATCACATATCCCGTGGCACCAAGATATTTAACCTCATCCCAATGATCCCCAACCTGCGTTATCTGAACCGTCGCCCCATTTGGTATCCTGTTGATGACTTCAGCGGTCGCGTTTGGCTGAACGCGAAGGTTCAGGTTGCCGCTGCTCAAAGTCACAACAGCGTGGGTGGCCTGCTGGACAGGGGGGCTGGTATATTGAGGCGCTTGAGTTGGCAAAACGCTGGATCCACCATCCGTATTCGCGAATGATATATAGCGGTTCATCACATATCCATCCATGCCCATGGCCGTCACCTTGGACCATTCCGTGTCCTTCTCCTTCACCGTCATCTCCACCCCATGCCTCAGCAGGGCGAGAATGGGTGCGGTAATGTAGGGACCCATCCGCAGATTTAGAGTTTCACTGGTGTCTGCCAGGTTCACATAAGCTTTCTGCTGAACGCTTACTGGCTTGGCGGTCGATGTTGCCGTGGCGAAGGCCAGGTAACTGGTCTGCGCATATCCGATTTGATTGTTGTATCGCACCCGCGTCCAGTTTGTCCCCTTTTCCATTACATAGACGGAGGCACCGTTGGGAATTCCGCCAATGACTTGCGATTTGGCTTCCGGGCTTGAGCGCAGGTTCAATGAACCCGAGTTCAGCCTGACAATGGCGGTATCTTCAGCGCTGATGCCAGGCGCTGGGGTCGCTGCCGGAGAAGACTGCATGCTCAAATATTTCTTGGCGATATATCCCGCCGTTGTGCCATACCGAACCTTCCACCAATCTCCTGCGTCACTCAACACGGTCACTGAGGAACCATTGGGGATTTTACCAAGGATTTTGCTTGTCTCCCCCGCTTCCGCGCGTAAGTTAAGGCTATCATTCGGATTGGTCAGGGCAACCGTTGCCTGCTTTTCCGCCACAATCCCTGCTGTATCATTCACAGGCGGCGGCGTAGGGGAGGCGCTTGTCCAGTTGGTCGTAAGGTTCATGCGCGCACGCACCGCGCCGGGATAATAGAATCCAATGATCTGTCCATAGCTATAGCCCATCTCGCCCATTTGCTCCGCGCCGCGCTGACTCATGCCAGCGCCATGGCCATATCTGCGTGCGGTAATCCGAAATCCATTCGCTTCCTTTTCGACCGTGTAGAGTTCGTTATTCATGCTGTTGATGCCCAGCCCCAGCATATTTTCTACCGTTGGAAAGATGGGAATATCGACGGTTGTACTATTCCCTCCATTATAGCGCACTGTGACTTGGATCTTGGTATACAGGCGGCTTGGCGCGGCGTACATGGGCGAATGAAGTTGCACGTCGTCAATCCCGACAATGGTATAGGAATCAGCGGTTCCGCCGAGTTTGGAAGCCAATGCCGCGCGAACCATGGAATACGCGCTGATGCTGGATCCATTCTGAGGGGAGGCATAAATCATGTAGCTCTTTTTCACCGAACGGGTATTCGCAAGATCGAATGGATCCTCTTGAATGGTTAGGTATTTTACAGGCGAGCCTCCCCAAACGTGGTTGCTAGCCTCGGTCTGACCGCCGTTTGACGCACTATAGTATGCTCCCGCATAGCTCCCATTGAACTGCATGACCACATTCCAGCTGTCGTCAACCGCCTGGATGCATCGGGTTTTACTGTAGTTGACACCACGAAAAACCTGGTGGGTCGTCGTATCCGTCACATCATAAACGCCTGAAGAGGTTTTTGCGCGCATTCCATAGGTGCGTGCCGCAACGGCCTGCGCTTTCAACGCTTCCAAGGGAAATGAATTATCCATTTCATAAGGAAGAACGCCATAGATATAGTCTTCAATATATAGATAGCAAACGACATAAGCGGTCCCGCCCGAATAAAGGAAACGCATATCTCCCGGATACACATTTCCAGACGCAAGGGATTCGCTGATCTTTACCCCACCGCTTTCTCGCTTCAAAGTCGCGCTGGATCCCATGGCAACCCTGTTGCCGTTGACGGTGGTATATACCGTTCCACCGGAAAACTCCACTTTCACCTTAGTGCCAGTGGGTAGTCGGGATCCATTTAAGCTATAGGTTCCAGATACGGTAAGGTTGTAAGTTGAGTTGCCCCGAATCGATGAAAGCCACACCCGAATCATGCCGTCGGCAGGCGTGGCGTTTTCAACCAGCGGAGCGGTATCCGGCACGACGGCGGATGAATAAGATGGAACTGTTACAACAGCAAGTAACGTTGCGATAATCAGTGTTATACGGGCCAGCTGTTTCATTACAATCTCCCTCATTCTACGCACGCGCTTTATGACGAATTTTGATTGATTGTAACATTTTCTTAATGGGGTGTCAATGGATATTATGTATAGAAGTGGCTGGTACTTGTTGGTGTGCAAGGATTTCGGTGGTTAACATTGAAAAGTATGGAAAAGAAATGATTCAGGAAATAATCAATATTTGGGTTTTCTGTGTAGATATTATAAAAACAAAAATTTAATTTTTACAAACAAAAAAAGCTCGCCCTTTCAGACGAGCTTCTCGCAAAACTGATCCTTTTACTTGTCGATGATCACCTTGGTCACAACGCCTGAACCAACGGTGCGCCCACCTTCGCGAATAGCGAAGCGGAGACCTTCCTCAATGGCGATGGGGGTAATCAAGGAGCAATCCATCTGAACGTTGTCGCCAGGCATGATCATCTCGACGCCCTCGGGCAGCTTGATGTTGCCGGTCACGTCCGTAGTACGGAAATAGAACTGAGGCCGATAACCGTTGAAGAACGGGGTATGACGACCGCCTTCTTCCTTTGTCAGTACGTAAACCTCACCCATGTAGTGGGTATGAGGCTTGATGGAACCGGGCTTCGCGAGAACCTGCCCGCGCTCAATCTCCGCCCGCTGCACGCCGCGAAGCAATACACCGATGTTATCGCCGGCCTCGGCTTGATCCAACAGTTTGCGGAACATTTCAACGCCCGTGACGACAACCTTGCGGGTCTCGTCCATCAAGCCGACGATTTCGACGGTGTCAGACACCTTTACGATGCCGCGCTCGACACGGCCAGTGGCAACGGTGCCGCGGCCAGTGATGGAGAACACGTCCTCAACCGGCATCAGGAAGGGCTTGTCCGTATCGCGCTCCGGAGAGGGGATGTAACTGTCAACGGCTTCCATGAGCTTATAGATGCACTGGCACTCCGGGGCGATCTTGGGATCGCTGCCATCGTTCGTCATATATTCCATGGCCTTCAGCGCGGAACCGCGGATGATCGGAATGTCATCGCCAGGGAACTCATACGCGCTCAACAGATCGCGGATTTCCATCTCAACCAGTTCAAGGAGTTCCGGGTCGTCCATCTGATCGGTCTTGTTTAGGAACACGACGATGTAAGGCACACCAACCTGACGGGCGAGCAGAATGTGCTCACGGGTCTGGGGCATGGGGCCGTCGGGAGCGGATACGACCAGGATCGCGCCGTCCATCTGGGCCGCGCCGGTGATCATGTTCTTAACATAGTCGGCGTGACCAGGGCAATCCACGTGAGCATAGTGACGGGCATCCGTCTGATACTCAACGTGGGAGGTGTTGATTGTGATTCCACGCGCTTTCTCTTCCGGCGCTTTGTCGATTTCATCATAGCGCATCACTTCGGCGCCGCCTTGCTTAGCCAGTACCATCGTGATTGCCGCCGTCAATGTCGTCTTGCCGTGGTCAACGTGCCCAATTGTGCCGATGTTGACATGCGGCTTGTTGCGTTCAAACTTTTGCTTAGCCATGGGGGTTCTCCTCCTTTTGATTAAGCGACGCGCGTCGCGCATCCACGGGGTTTTGGAGCGGGTGATGGGAATCGAACCCACGTAACCAGCTTGGGAAGCTGGCACTCTACCATTGAGTTACACCCGCAGGCCCGCAAAGGCAGGGCGAGTCGCTTGCCATACGCAGGATATTGTATCGAAGCAGTCTTTTTTTGTCAAGTAAAATTTCTAGGAAAAACACAGAGTTTGCGCTAATTTTTGCCGGTAAGCAGGTTTTCCATCTTTCGCTTCACCCTTTGGAGGGCATTGTCGATGGATTTTACATGTCTGCCCAGCTCGACGGCAATCTCCTGGTAAGATCGTCCATCCAAATACGCGATCAAGACCTCCCTTTCCAGGTCCGATAGTATTTCATCGATGCGGCTTTCTATGTTAACCAAATCCTCCTGCCCAATGAGCAGGTCCTCCGGATTGGTGATCCGTCCTTCGCTGATCACATCCAAAAGGGTTCTATCGGATTCCTCGTCAAAAATAGGCTTGTTTAAGGAAATATAAGAGTTGAGCGGGATGTGCTTTTGGCGGGTCGCCGTCTTAATGGCTGTAATGATCTGCCTCGTAATGCATAATTCGGCAAAGGCGCGAAATGAGGCGAGCTTATCCTGCCGAAAGTCACGAATGGCTTTATAAAGTCCGATCATACCTTCCTGCACGATGTCTTCATGGTCAGCTCCGATTAAAAAATAGGAACGCGCCCTGGAACGAACAAAGTTCTTATAGCGATTGAGTAGGAATTCCAACGCGTATCCGTCCGCTTGCTGCGCAAGCAGACAGATGTTCTCATCGGTCATCATCGCAAAACGCTCTTCGTTTAAGGTGGATATTTCCCAGTTTAAGTTCTCCATCCGTTTCGCCCTTCGATCTTTTCCTTCTGGTAATTGACGCAAGAAGCCGCTTTTTTATTGACCTCTCCGCATTTTTTCGAATGCCTCCTGCTGTTGCTCGGACAGGTGCGCAATCAATGGATTCGACTTAACAGAGGGCCTTTCAATTTGCGCCCGCTGCATCGCGTGGGCGTTTGCCATTTCCTGCAGCAGTTCCCGAACCGGTACCCGGATAGCGCCCCGCCCTAAAATGATCGTCTGCTCCACAGAGTCGTTTGTGGCGACGCGCACTTCCCTGTGCCTGGGTTGTCCATCACAAAGCCGCTCAATGTATTGATCCGCCGTCTCCCCATGGCGAGTATAAACCACGCGAACAGCCCCCTGCCGGTCTTCAGAGCGGATGAGCCGCTCGCTCTTTGTCCCATCAAAAATCAGCGCTACTTCAAAGCCATGATAGGCCGCATATTCCTCCAAGCGAAGGATCAACCGTTCTCTGTATTCCTCGAATGTCCACTTTTTCTTTTTTCCAAGTTCCCAAGCGCCGATAACATTATAGCCATCCACCACGAGCAGCGGTATCATCCCCGTTGGCGCCTGATTTCATAGAGAAGGATCCCAGCCGCCACAGACGCGTTCAGGGAAGGAATTTTGCCCCGGATTGGCAATGCCACCTTCCGGTCGCTTCTCTCTAGCAGCAGGCGGGAAACTCCTTCTCCCTCCGCGCCAATGATGATCGCAATCGGTCCCTTCAGGTCAACGCTGGTATACGGTTCCCCGGACATGTCCGCAGCCACAATCCAGAACCCCTGCTCTTTGATGGTTTCCAATAGCCTTGCAAGGTTTCCAACTTTCGCCACGGGCAAATACTCCACAGCGCCCGCGGAAGCCTTCACAGCGGCAGGCGTGAGCCCTACGGCGCGGCGTTCCGGGACGATTACGCCATGGGCACCAACGCACTCTGCGCTCCTTATGATGGCGCCCAGGTTGTGGGGATCGGTGACGCCATCCAGAATAACCAAGAGCGGATCTTCTCCCCGCTCCTTGGCGAGGGCAACCATGGCCTCTATCGTTTCATATCGAAAGGCGGAGGCAAAAGCGACCATGCCCTGGTGGCTTGGCGTTATTTCATCAAGGCGAGACCGCTCGACAGACTGCACAACGATATGGCGTTCCTTTGCCATGGCGACGATTTCCCGTGCGGAGCCGGAAAGATCCCCCCGGGCAACCAACATCCGCTCAATGTCCCGGCCGGACTTTATCGCTTCGCGAATTGGGTTGCGGCCTACTAGCAGGTTCTCCCGTGGAAGGGGCTCATCCCCATCGAAAGGCGGACGAACACGCTCTGGGGGCGGCATCCGGTTAGGCGCGGGCATTCGGGCAGGCTTGTGGCCTGGGAGACGATCCGTTCGTGAAACGCGGTCAACAGGCCCATTCTTTTGCGCTTGCCTTGTTGACGGCGCTCTCTTATTCGATGACACGCTCCGCTCAGGCTGCTCACCGCGGAATCGTGGTTTTTCCGATGACCTTTGGGACCACTCGCCCTTTGGATGGGGCCCTCTCCCCTGCTCCCCTTCCCCGTCTTTTCGAAAACCACTGCCACGGTTATCGCGATCTTTATAAAATGGCATCCTCAAACCTCACTTGCTCAGTTATTATTCCAATCCGAAGAAAACCCGATAATCCTTTTGGAACAGCATTTACTCCCCATGCGCCATTTTGAGATCATGATGATATTGACGCACTTCTTCCGCCTTTCCACAGCTACGCTTGCCTTCCGGGCAATTTCCCGCCACGCATGGAGGGCCCGCGCTTTCAAACAAGGCGGGGGCTTGGGCATACGCTCTAGACAGCATCTCATTGGCCAGCGCACGGATTTCCCATTGCGCTCGGTTGCAGCATCGCAATGAGAAAAAATGCAGCAGTTCCCTGGCGTTCATGGTCACGATCAGCCGCGTTTCGCAGGCATTGGGCAGAACAAACCGGGCATCCTGATTGGCTCCCTCCCCTGCCCCGCCCAGATCGGCCTGCCATTCCATATACCAGGCGTGCATCGTCCGCATCTGATTGGCATATTTGGCCATGGCTTCCTCGCCTAAATTACGGATGGACGGCGGTATAATATACCCAAATCCATCCGCCATGGAAACATACCGTTGTGATTGAACGCTGAAACTGGCGATTCGGTGCCTTGTGAATTGCGCCAGCAAGGCCCGGGAAACCCCTTCCACACCGAAGGTAAACACAGCATGCTCCAGCACGGAAAAATGGCCCCATTTGATGACTCCCTCGATAAACGCGTCCTGCTCCTTTTTTTGAATTCGATCCTGCAAAGCCGGAAGAGACGCGCCGGAGTAACATAGGCGCGCACCCAACGCAACCAGCTGCTCCGACGAAGGTGTATGTTGAATGAGTTCGACTCGCAAGGCGCATTCGGGCATGATACTCTCCAATTCGTTAAGCTTTATCGTCCTCCATGGCGGCATAAAGCTGGTAGATACGCTCTATCTTCCCAGTCAGATATAGGAAGCCCAAAAGTGCCTCCAGGGCGGTTGCCTGAGCATAGTCCGCCGGATCGGCATTTTTAGGCACCCCATGGTGGGAGTGAGCGTTCCGTCCACGGCGGACCACATCCGCTTCGGTTTCCGATAGCATTCCCTGAATTTTTTCCAAAGCACGGGCTTGCGCACTGGCTTTCACGCATTGAACACTTTTCCGATGCATACTCTGTGCCTTTTCGCCGCCATAGATGAGGATTGTTCTCACCAAAAGGCTGTGAACCGCATCCCCCAAATAGGCAAGGCGGATGGGCTGCATCATCATCGCGTCCCGATCGGAGATGGGCATTTGACCCATTTGCACGGGATTCAGCATCAATCCATCAGCCCCGTCAGCTGAAGAAAACGGCCGTACGCATCGTCCCATCCATCGTGATCCTGAGGCAAATACTCCCGCGTTCCGAAGGAAGCGCGAACCACCTGGCGGAAATCGGAAAGAGAACCAAGTTCTCCCAAAGCAACCGCTTGCATCAAAAGATTACCGATAACCGTGGCTTCACCGGGGCCACCCAGCACCGGCTTGTTGACCGCGTTTGCGGTCATGCGGTTAAGCAGGACATTGTTGCTTCCCCCGCCGACGATATGAAGGCAGTCCACCGAATGTCCAAGGATATCCTGTTCCAACCGGTGTAACGCCCAGCGGTATTTCAGCGCAAGGCTTTCATAGATGGCGCGGGCCACCTGGCCCCGTGTTTCCGGTGCCGGTTGGTTGGATTCATAGCAGTAAGCCCGAATGCGCTCGGGCATGTCTCCCGGACGCAAGAACCGGTCATCATCCGGATCGAAGAGAGAGCGAAAAGGCGTCTCACGCTCAGCCAACGCCGCAAGGCCCGCGTAATCCTCGCAGTCCCCTTCTTCAAGCCAGCAGCGGCGGCATTCCTGAATGATCCACATCCCCATGATATTTTTAAGCACCCGTGTCGTTCCGTATATACCGCCTTCATTGGTGTAATTCGCGTTCATCACTCCTGTGGATATGATGGGTGCCTTCGTCTCCCCGCCCAAGAGCGACCATGTGCCTGAGCTGATGTAGGCAAAGTTCTCCCCATACGCGGGCACCGCGGCAACAGCGGCCGCGGTATCGTGCTGCGGCCCGGCGACTACTTGAACATCGGTAGCAAAATCCATTTCTTGCTGAATGGTTTTCCGGAGCTTGCCGCGAATGGTTCCCGGCTCATTGATTTCCGTAAACAAACCCCGGGGTAGCCCAAAGGCATCGAAAATCGGTGAGGACCAATTTCGCGTGCGTGGGTCGGTTAGCTGGGCTGTGGATGCGATCGTATACTCCGTCCCCAGCTCGCCTGTTAAGAAATAGGCCAGCAGATCCGGCGCCATGAGCAGCTTTCGCGCGTTTTCTAGTATGGCTTCCCGGGCTTTTCTCATGGCAAGCAGCTGATAGAGCGTATTGAACGGCAAAAAAGCAAGGCCTGTATGCTCAAAAATCTTTTCCTTTGCCACAATGTCAAAGGCCGAATCAAAGATGCCGTCGGTGCGGCTGTCACGATAATGGACGGGATTTCCCAGGAGTTTGCCATCCCGATCCAGAAGGCCGAAGTCCACACCCCAGGTGTCGATCCCGATGGCGGACGGGACAAATCCAGCGTGAGCCGCTTTGCTTAGGCCATGCCGTATTTCATGAAATAAGCGAAAAAAATCCCAGTAGAGTGTATCCCCAATGGTGACAGGATCATTTGAAAACCTATGCGCTTCACAAATTGTCAGTTTTTCTCCGTCAAAAGCGCCACACATGGCGCGGCCATTGGAAGCACCCAGGTCAAAGCCCAACAGGTGAAGCGGATTTTGCATAGAAACGCCACCCCGATCACTTTGTATTCACCATGCCCATTGTAACAAAAAAGCTTGAGCAATTCAACCTTTTCACAATTTGTCCTTCTATTAAGGGCATAAACCTGTATTGATTGTTACCAACTGGCCGACGGGCGTAAAGCCTACTTTTTGATATGCGCGGTTGGATGGACTATACTCAAAATCCGTATACAGGACAGGAACGCGGTTTTCCGCAAGAATATGCCGGCATAGGGCGACCACAAGTGCACCTGCGTAGCCATTACCGCGATGGACGGGAAGCGTGAAAACCCCGCTGATACGCCCATAATCCCTTGAACGATGATAAATCGACGCCATTGCGGTAAGATCTCCCGTTTTTGAAAGCCACAGATTGCAATCCGGATTTGTAACTTGGGCTGAAGCTTTTTCCATATAGTCCGCAGGGGTTGTTCTTCTGTTTTCAGAATGGGCATCAAATCCCGCCATCATTTCCGCAATGACAGGAATGTCTTCTTTTTTTGGATGGCGATATTCCCCTTGGACATTTGGCAATGATACCGGGTTGTCGCACCGATAAGAACACAGATGCCGGATGACACGATGACCGGTAAAAACCTTGTCAGCCACATAAGGCTTCGTCGTAACCTTGGAAATGTTATAAACACCGCAGACTTTTCGTACTTCGTCATATGCGCTTTCCGGAGCATCATCAGCGACCCAGATCCAAGCAGGCATGTCCGGCGATGTTTGCGCGAGGAAAATTGTACTGCGCTCTGTGAGAAACAAACCGTTCCTTGTCTCTCCAAGCCGAAACATCAACTGAAAAAGATCCGCTTCTCTTGCGAAAGGCGGATGGTCCCATAATGGATCGTTGTGCGATATCTTATCGAGCATATCCACTCTCCTAAAAAAGAAAAAAGGGACGGTTCAACCATCCCCTTCCGTTCTCCGGATCGTCGGCAATCAGGCTTCGGCTTCAGGCTCGGGCGCCGCTTCCGTCGCTGGCTGCTCAGTTTCTACGCTTTCCGCAGCCGTTTGATAGACAACAGGAGTGGCATAATCTTCCCCGAAGCCATCACCCATGCCAAAATCCTCACCGGGGATTTCGCTGGAGTAATTCAGCGCTTCTTCTTCAAGGGCGGCGCGAATGCTTAAGCTGATGCGCTTCGCCTGGGTGTCCACCCCAAGAACCTTCACGCGAAGAACCTGGCCTACCTGTACCGCGTCTTCCACTTTCGCAATGCGCGTAAGTGCGCATTGCGAGATATGCACCAAGCCGTCAAGGCCGGGCTCAAGCTCCACAAACGCGCCAAACGTTGTAATCCGAACCACCTTGCCCTCAACAATCGAGTTGACGGGGAATTTCTCCTCCGCGATATCCCAGGGACGGGGCTGGATTTGCTTGTATCCAAGCTGAATGCGCTCTCTTTCCTGATCCAGGGAGAGAATTTTTACGTTGATGTGCTGATTTGGAGAGACCACCTCGTTGGGGTGCTTCACACGGCCCCAGCTCAGGTCGGTTACATGGATTAACCCGTCCACGCCGCCGATATCAACGAAAGCGCCGAAATCTGTCAGGCGGCGGACAACGCCCTCCACCACTTCACCCTCATGAAGCTTATCCCAGATTTCTTTTTTGCGGGCGGTTGTTTCCTCGGCGATGACCTGCTTGCGGGAGCAAACGATGCGTTTTTTCGCCTTGTCCACCTCGATGATTTTCAGCTTCATTTCTTTACCGACAAAATCTTCGATCTTCTCAACATAGCGCTGGGAAAGCTGAGATGCGGGGATGAACGCGCGGATGCCGTTTACGTTGGCGATTAAGCCACCTTTCACAGCTTCCTTACCGATGCCATCCACATATTCTTCCGCCTCGAATTGCTTCATCAAAGCATCCCAATTGCGGCGGTTGACAATGTTCCTTTGGGAGAGAACCACATTGCCCTCCCCGTCATTGACCTTAACAACCTCGACTTCGATTTTATCGTTTACCTGAACATCCGTGGTGACCAGATCACTACGCTTGACAAGCCCGTCGGACTTATAACCGATATTAACGCACACTTCATCTTCCGTGATCTGTACCACAGTTCCGGTGATCGTCTGTCCAGGACGGATCGTCACAAGAGTCGCCTCGATATCAGCCAAGAAGCTGTTTTCAGCAGCTTCGCCGCGAGGTGCTTTAGACACAGCCGGTTCTTCGGCTGGCTTTTGCTCGGTTTCATTAAGCTTGTCTTCCGTAATGTACTCGACTTTGGGTTCCGCTTTTTCAGGTACATCAGCGCCCAGTGTGCACGCCGCGGTTTCTTCCTCAGGCGAAACACCCGCTTCAGGCGACGGCGTGGGCTCAATCGTCGCTTCGGCTGTTGGGGTTCCCTCCACTGGTGTGGCAACAGGTTCCAAGGCTTCTTGCGAAGAGTTCTGTTCCAGGTCGTTCATACGTGTCGCAACCTCCTTAAGTGACCAATCCGGCGTGGAGGCGCCGGCGGCTATTACGATATAATCAGACGCTTTTATCCCATTGGCTGGAATATCGGCGACAGATTCCAAATAAAATGTGCGCACACATCTAGCGCGACACGTTTCATAGAGGGCATGAGTGTTGGCACTCTCACGCCCACCAACGACCAGAACCACATCGGCTTTCTCCGCAAGAACTTCCGCCTCCCGCTGACGGTTGATCGTCGCCCTGCACATGGTATTCGCGATGGTCAGAGAGGGAATGCTCTGCTTGAGTATGTGGACAATCTCCTGCCAGATACTGTCCTTTAACGTCGTTTGCGCCACCAGCAATGCCCGCTGACATCCGACAATGCGGTGCGCCGCATTGGCATCTTCGACAAATAATACCGGACCGGCGCACCACCCGGCTGTCGCCTGTACCTCAGGGTGCTTCGCGGATCCCGCGATGATGACCGGACTTCCATCGATACTATATGACTGCACCAACTTGTGAACTCTTTTCACATCGCGGCACGTAGCGTCCGCGATGCGTATACCCCGCGCTTCAAGAGATTCCAATGCCGCTTTGGACATTCCATGGGAACGGACGATAAGCGTACCTTCCGTGATTTCGTCCATCGTCTGTGCCACTTTTAATCCAGCATCGCAAAGCTGCTGCATTACTTGCTCATTATGGATAAGGCTACCTAAAACCCAACAAGGCGAACCGCCTTTTGTTTCTTGCTGCGCCATTTCCACCGCCGCTTTTACGCCATAACAAAAGCCAGCGTTTTTGCTAATTTCGACTGGCACCAATCTCCTCCTCATATGCATAGTATGAAATCTACACTTCGATATATATTCTAAAATTCCTGCATTTACATACTTTCGTTAGAAACTTTTTATACTTTACGGTCAACGCGCTACGGTTGATTGCATCTCCTATTTTGTAGAAGGGCGGAGCGACTCCAGTGAATGAATCACTCTGGCTTTAACGGCCTCAAGTATCTCTACATCCGGATGTTTCGCCCGCAGATCACCAAGGGGGATCGGAGGGCCGGCAACGGCGCGCAGGCGGCCAAAAGGCCGATATCTTCCACAGATAAAGACGGGGATGATTGGCACTTCCGTCTTGAGGGCCATGACGGCAATGCCTGTTTCGACGTGCTTCACGCGGCCATCCTTTTGCCGGTGGCCTTCCGGAAAGATCCCCAGCACGTGCCCCTCCCGGAGCACCTGCATACACATTCGCATTGCACCCATATCCGTCTCCCCACGCCGAACCGGAAAAGCATGCAAATTGTCCAGAATCAGTTTTAAAAACGCATTTTTGAAGAGCGACTCCTTCGCCATAAAATGCACTTCATTATGTGAATAGAAAAGCGCGATGGTCAAAGGATCCCAGGCGGAAGTGTGGTTTCCTATCAATATGCAGTTTTGATTCTTTGGAAAGTTCTCCATGCCATCAAACTTTATCCCAAAGATAAACCGAAGAATGACCGAAATAACGAAGCGCGCGAATGTATAAAAACCTGTTTTCTCTATGTTCATTTCGATTCCGCCTTCACGATTTCAATGAGCTTATTGAGAACTGCTTCCTCAGATAGGCTGGTTGTGTCGATTTCAACGGCGTCCTCCGCCTTCCTGAGGGGATCATTGGCCCGCTCGCTATCCTGCTTGTCTCGTGCCAACAGATCCGACAATACGCTTGCGTAATTTGGATTTGCGCCCTTTGTTTTCAACTCCTCAAAGCGGCGCCTAGCTCTTTCCTCCGGCTTCGCGTTTAAAAAAAACTTGTAGGTCGCGTTTGGCAGTACGCGGGTTCCAATATCGCGCCCATCCAACACCATGTCCGTTTCAGCAGCATATTGCCGCTGCAGAGCCGCCATATGGCCTCGCACTCCGCCCGCCATGGAGATGGCTGACGCGGCGGCGGAGACCTCGGGCGTCCGTATGAGGCCGCTAACATCCTCGCAGTCTAAAAAGGTATGTTGAATCCCGTTAACATGATGCACGGAAACCACCGTTTGATCTGCCAACGATTCAACTGCTACGGTGTCATAAGGATCAATCCTTAGGCGTATGGCCTTTAGGCCCAAGGCACGGTATGTCGCGCCTGTATCAAGGTACGCGATACCAAGCGCTGTTGCCAGCTTTCTTGCGATAACGGATTTTCCAGCGCCTACAGGGCCATCAATCGCAATTATCAGTGCCATTTTTCCTCCTAAATCGCCCGATGCCCCATGCCGACGCATACTTCGTTGAGGTGTACCAATCCCACGCCGAAGAAAACCGCCACGGCGATATGCTCTCCAGAACGGGCAATGCCGATCTTGCCGCCTACATTCAGGCCCAGCGCCTTTACGGATACCTGGGACAGCGCTTCCCGGGCCGCGCCCATGGCCGCGCCCTCGTCCAGATGGGTATCGCTGATAAGCCCTTCCCGCTTAGCCGCCACAACGGTTCGCTCCACAATCCGCATGATGGAGGACACAAACTCCCCACCGTAATCTACTGCGGCTGTCCGTATGTTATCTTCAGAAAAGGCGGCTTTGCAAGCCCGTTCCTCATCCCGGGAGCGGGTCATGCTCATGATAAGCGCCGCGCGGCCTACATCGCGGCTCCCGATAACAATTGCTTGATCCATACTGCGATTTTTACCGTCCTTCCCAAGCCCAGAGATCTTCGCTGGATGTGGAAGCCGCAATTGCGCCGGACGCCAGCGCGGCTTCTACATCCTTTTCATTCTCCAGCATGCCTCCTGCGATGACAGGCGACATAATACGCTGCCCAAGCCTAGCAATTGCCCGGGTGACAAGACCTGGCATCACCTCAACAAAATCTGGGCTTGAGGCTTTCACCATACGTATCCCGGTTTCCATGGAGGATGAATCCACAAGAAACATCCGCAATACCGTGCAGAGGCCTTCATCAGAAGCCGTCTTTATCAGAGGTCCTCTCGTGGAAAGTACCCCTGCGGGACGGAATGTCCTGGCAACCCAACGAACAGCCGCATTATCCTTGCCGATCCCATCCACAAGGTCCATATGAATAAACGGAAGCTTGCCTTTTCCCATTGCGGTTGCCACCCATTCGGGTAAAGTGAATAAATCTCCGCCCAGGAAGAAAATGACTTGGACGGGAGAACAAACCGCGCGAAGAAACTGCTCCCGGTCACGGACCGCCGCAATGACAGGCGATTTCAAAAAAATTGATTTCAAATCGGCCATGCTCATCCCCCAAATGAATTATAAAGGATAGCGGATGAATGCGCAATCCTATGCCTTTCTTACTTTGGGTCCCTGAGGCGTATCCTCAACCACAAAGCCCAGTGTTTTAAGCTCATCGCGTATACGGTCGCTTTCCGCCCAGTTCTTATCCTTACGGGCCTGCGCCCTCGCGGCAAGCTGAGCGGCAAAGTGCGCCTCCAGGTTTTCTTCTCGCGACGTTAGGATGCCAAGCACATTTCCCATCTCGGCAAGTGCGTCCAGCACCGCTTGAACGGCTTTTTTCCTGCTTTCGGGTTTCAACGCGATGTTCGCCGACTTTACCAGCTCAAACATGGCGCCAAGAGCGTCCGCTGTGTTGAAGTCATCATCCATGCCCTGGTCGAACTGCCGAACAGCGGCCTTTGCCATGTCGATGACGGCCTGATCTGCCATGGTGACCACCTCATCGATCGCTTTATCAAAAAGAAAGAGATAATTATCCCTTGCTGTGTAGAGCCTTTCAAGCGCGGCCGCCGCTTGCTCCACCTGCTCCCGGGTGAAATTGAGCGGGCTTCTGTACTGGGCGGAAAGCAAGAAGAACCGCACCGCCTCCGGGTCGACCTGCTTGCAGATATCATGGGCAGTTAAAAAGTTATTGAGGGATTTGGACATCTTCTCGTTTTCGATATTCAAGAAACCATTATGGAACCAATAATGCACAAACGGTTTGCCGGTCGCGCCTTCACTCTGGGCCAGCTCATTCTCGTGATGGGGAAACACAAGATCCTGCCCCCCTCCGTGAATGTCGATGGTCTCACCCAAATACTTCATGCTCATAGCGGAGCACTCGATATGCCAACCGGGCCGGCCAAGGCCCCAAGGGCTTTTCCAGGCGGGTTCCCCCGGCTTTTGTGCCTTCCAAAGGGCGAAATCCATGGGATGACGTTTGCTCTCATCTATATCCACCCGGGCGCCGGTTTCCAAGTCCTCTAGATTTTGCCCCGAAAGCTTTCCATAGTGGAGCTTATAGGCCTGTGTGTCAAAGTACACATCCCCATGGATGGAATAAGCCAGGCCCTTTGCCTCCAGCTTTTCGATTAGGGTGATCATCTCCGGCATGTGCTCCGTTGCCTTCGGATGTACATCGGCGGGCCGAATGCCAAGAAGCGCGGCATCCTCAAAATACGCGGCAATAAAGCGGTCCGCCAACTCCTTGACGGTGATGCCCTCCTCGTTTGCCCTTCGTATCATTTTATCGTCGATATCGGTGAAATTCTGTACAAATGTCACCTGATATCCGCGATGCTCAAAATAGCGGCGCAGACAATCAAACAGAACAAAGGCTCGAGCATTGCCGATATGAAAGTAATCGTATACCGTAGGTCCGCAAGCATACATTTTTACTTTGCCGGGCTCAATGGCAACAAAATCTTCCTTGTGCCTGGTTTGCGTGTTGAACAGTTTCATGGAATCTCCTCCTTGTAAAAAAGGGCTTTGTCCCTGTCAGAGACAAAACCCAGCATCCACTCCGATGTGCATTTCGCCGTAACGTGGCGCTCATGGCCTGCCCTACACAGAATCCTTCAAACACACGGCTGGCGAGGGCACTTCATGTAGATCCGCCAACACGCGCTTTCAACTGCGGCGCATGTTCTCTTCCGGGGGGGTGGATTCTCCATTATTCTTCTCGCTTTAAAGCCTTTACAGTATATGATTTCCCAGCATGAATCCGTTACAATTTTTCTGGATACATGGTAATCTTTACGGAATCCTTCCATTCCTGCTTCGATGTTTCAAGCAGCTCATCCACCTTGGCGGTTATCAGAACGTTCTTGATGGACTCCTTGACATCATCAAATGGAACGGTGCCGGGCTCTATGTTTCCGGTGTAGAGGAGGATATGGAAGCCATAATCGGAGATGACTAAATCCGAAATATCGCCGATATTCGCAAGCGCCATACAGCCTTCCGTGAAAGTGGGCACATAGCCCGTGCTGCCTTCGCAAACGGGATATCCGTTGGCAACGATGTCCGCGTCAGCAGGACGATCCACGCTGTATTCCGCCATGAGGGCGTCAAAATCCGCGCCGGGTTCTTTGCACTTTAAAAGAATCTCCTCCGCCTTGGGCCGCACTTGCTCTTGCCCTTTCACGATCAGTTCCTGCGCTTCGGCGGAGATGCGATCATAATCCGCTTGCGCGGCGGAAACCTGATCCTCTATCTCTTTCTTCTGCGCGTCGCTCAAGTCCGTTTGGGAGGTGAGCTGGGAATTGAGCGTGTATTGATTATACAACGCCGAATAGGCCTCTTGGTTTTTCGCGTCAATTTGCTGTTGAATATCGTCTGGCAAGCCAACGAGCAGGTTTTTCACATAGCGATAGCCTTCCGGACGCACATAAATCGGTGTTCCATTCAAGACATCCGTCCCATATTGGCCGGGATTCGTCGCGTATGTTTCAGCCTGAGCAGCAACCTTGGTGTCAAATTCCGCTTTGGCGTCTTCATCCGATATGGTGATATCAGCGGAGAGCTTTTCGCGAAGCTTTTCGTCCACCTTGTTACGCCGAGAAAACATGCGAATCGCCTCGACTGTCATCCCTTGGGCATTGGCTTCGTCCGTTGCCTGTTTTTCCGTGGTGCCGTAACTGCTTACATACATGGCGACCATGTCATCGTAGCTCACTTTGGCGTTGGCGTCGATTTCGGCGATTTCCGCCTCTGTCAGCCCAATGCCCAGGGATTCCAATTGCTGTTCATAAACCAAACCTTCCGTCATAAGGCTCAGCGTTGTGGATTTGGCGTTTTCCATTACCGTTTTGTCCGTCGCGCTGATGGTCGTCCCTTGTTGCGCGTACATCGCCACAATCTGCTTGAGCACGAAATCATATGCCTTGAGCGCCTCACCCTTGGTGATTTTTGCGTTTCCAACCTCCGCAACGATGGTTGCATCGGAATTTCCGCATGCTGTCAGCGCCAACGTCGTGGCGATCACCAACAAGAGTGCGCTCCACCTTTTTGTCATCGTCTTTTTGCCTCACATTTCATCAATATCAATCCATGATTTCTAAGTGATTATTATATCCCATATCTGCGCAAAAAGTCAACGACCCGTCCGTTCACATACTCCCGGTCCGGCCCGATGGTGAGAACATGGGGAGAACGGTCAACCCAGCAGATCTCTTTCACCGTTGACGAAGCTTTGGCCATGATGGTTTCCGGGACGGTGGCATGTACGCTTTCATCCTTGTGGGATTGGATCGCGAGCACAGGACATGTGATTCTTGAAAGGTTTGCCCTTGCTTTCCGCTGAATCCGCGTCATATCCTCTACTTTGCGGACGGGTGCGCCATCATAGCCAAAATCATAATCATACAGGAAATCCTTTGTATCTAGATGATGGGATCTCCATGGCTGAATGCGCATGAAATGCTTGGCAATAGGCGATAGGTGATTGATCCTCGTCCTATAGCGCAAAGCGGCGGCAAAGAGAATCAGCGTGGACGGCTTTTCTTCCTCCGCCAGAAGCAGCGATAGGATACCCCCCATGGAAAGGCCGCCTACCGCGACTCGCTTGTATTTCTTTTGCATTTCGCAAAATGCCGATCGGCTCGCGTCATACCAGGCGGTATCGCTGCTCTTTTCCATATCCTCAAGCGCTGTGCCATGGCCCGGCAGCAGGATGCCCCGGGCGGAAAAGCCCGCCGCATATGCGGCTTCACCGATGGTACGCATATGGCTGGGGCTTCCTGTGAATCCATGGATCAGCAGAATGGCATTTTCCCCAGCTTCCAGTTCAAAAGGCTGGGCGTTTGGATGGCCAAAATCCACAGGCATGGGGCCGCTCCTTTCTCATAAAAAGAAATATTTTAAAAGGAAAAAGCCTGGAATCATCGCTCCAGGCTCGAAGGTTACACCGCCCCATCCCGAGCGGCAATCATATCCTTGACCTTCATCAAGCGCGTTAAGGAACCTCGTTCGTTTTCATCCAGTTTCATGGTGATATAGCGGATGGTCTCCTCCGTCTGCGGAATCATGACATACTCCAGCGCGTTTACCCTCCGCCTTGTCTTCTCAATTTCATCGGCGAGAAGGTTGCACGTGCTTTCGATTTCAGCCAATTCTACAAGGCGCGGAAGCACCTCCGCCATAGTGGCAATCGCTCCGTCTAGCTGTGCGGATGTATCCGCGAATCCATACGGAAGGCTTGCTTCGGTGAGCTCATCCTCCCGAACGCGGATCACGGGAACCTTGACGCTCATCACGTTTTTCTGCCCCAGGGCCAAGCGCACCACCCGCGCCGGGTACAGCAAAGCCGTTTCCATCGCTTCAGGCGCCATCACTGCCCTAGCAAACGCGAATTCACGCAACGCAAGTGTAAGCTCCTTTTCCACCTGGCGGCGAAGCGCTTGATTCCGTCGAATCAACGCGATGAACTGACGCACCATCTCGTCCCGCTTATCTTTGAGCAACTTATGACCGCGCTTGGCGGTTACGAGCCTACGCTTCAGGCGTGTAAGCTCCATACGGGTTGGGTTTACCTGCAAAATAGCCATTATGCCTCGTTCCCTTCGGGCAGGTATTGATCAATCATCTCATCGCGGATACGCTTGAGCTCGTTGCGAGGAAGCATGGACAGCAGCTTCCAGCCAAGCTGAAGCGTGTCCTCAATGTTGCGGTTGGCATCATAGCCTTGGGAGACATATTCCTTTTCGAAAGCGTCGGAGAAAGCGGCGTACTTCTTGTCCACATCGGTCAGCGCGGCATCGCCAAGAATCACGGCAAGCTCCTTCGCGTCTTTCCCACGGGAATAAGCCGCGAACAGCTGGTTCATGGTTGGCGCGTGATCTTCGCGAGTCTTGTTCTTGCCTATACCCTTGTCCTTCAGACGGGAAAGGGAGGGAAGCACATCGATGGGCGGCTCAACGCCCTTCCGATGCAACTCTCGGCTCAGAATAATCTGGCCTTCCGTGATATACCCAGTAAGGTCGGGAATGGGGTGGGTTTTGTCGTCTTCCGGCATGGACAGGATCGGAATCTGCGTGATGGAGCCTGTCTTTCCGCGGATCCTTCCCGCCCGCTCATACATGGTTGCAAGGTCCGTATACAGATAACCCGGATAGCCACGGCGCCCAGGCACCTCTTTCCGAGCGGCGGAAACCTCGCGAAGGGCGTCGGCGTAATTGGTAATGTCCGTAAGAATGACCAATACGTGCATGTCACACTCATAGGCCAGATACTCGGCTGCCGTCAACGCCATGCGCGGGGTGGAAATGCGCTCGACAGCGGGGTCGTTGGCCAAATTCATGAACAACACAGCGCGGTCAATAGCGCCTGTGCGGCGGAAGTCAGAAATGAAGAAATCCGCTTCTTCAAAGGTGATGCCGACGGCTGCAAAGACAACGGCAAACTTTGTATCCGTTCCAAGCACCTTTGCCTGCCGGGCGATCTGGGTGGCAAGCTGTGCATGGGGAAGCCCGGCGCCTGAGAACACCGGCAACTTTTGACCGCGCACCAGGGTATTCAGGCCATCGATGGCGCTAACGCCCGTCTGGATGAATTCGGAAGGATAATCCCGGGCGGCGGGGTTTATAGGAGCGCCGTTGATATCCAGGCGCTTTTCCGGGATGATTTCCGGCCCATTGTCCCGAGGGCGGCCCATCCCATCAAAAACCCGGCCAAGCATATCCCTGGAAACGGAAAGCTCAATGCTTCTGCCCAAGAAACGGGCTTTGCTGGTGTCCACCCGAAGGCCGTGGGAGCTTTCGAAGAGCTGCACCAGCGCTTTGTCGCCCTCAACTTCCAGCACCTTGCCGCGGCGGGTTTCACCGGTGTCCTGCTCAATTTCAACCAACTCGTCATACTTGACCCCTTCGACCCCTTCAACAAGCATCAGCGGGCCAACAACCTCGCGTATCGTGCGATATTCTTTGAGCATGGTCAAATCCCCCCCCCGTCTACCAGCGCGGCCATTTGGG
>JAVBOX010000142.1:0-4341 GCA_031550095.1 Eubacteriales bacterium | reverse complement strand
CTCAAAGGGGAAGGCGCGAAGCTGGAAGGCGAGGACATCCGGGAGGGATTGGCCGCCATCATCTCCGTGAAGCTCACAGAGCCCCAGTTTGAAGGCCAAACGAAAATGAAGCTGGGCAACAGTGAAGTTCGGGGCATGGTGGAAACCCTTGTAGGCGAAAAACTCAACCATTTTCTGGAAGAAAACCCTTCCGTTGCTCGCGTCATTTTGGATCGCTGCATGAGCGCTGCTCGCGCCCGAGAGGCTGCACGCAAGGCTCGGGAGCTTACGCGCCGCAAGTCCGTGCTGGAAAGCGCGAGCCTGCCCGGAAAGCTTGCGGACTGCACGGAGCGTGACCCGGCGAAGTGCGAGATCTTCATCGTTGAAGGCGATAGCGCCGGCGGATCCGCAAAGAGCGGACGGGATCGGCATTTCCAAGCCATTCTGCCGCTTCGAGGCAAGATCCTCAACGTTGAAAAAACCCGATTGGATCGTATTCTCGCCAACGCGGAAATAAAGGCCATGATTACCGCCTTTGGCTGCGGCATCGGAGAGGACTTTAATCTCGAAAAGCTTCGGTATCACCGAATTGTCTGCATGACGGACGCCGATGTGGATGGAAGTCACATCCGCATTCTGATGCTTACGTTCTTTTACCGTTACATGCGCCCGCTGATCGAGCAGGGATATGTCTATATCGCCCAGCCGCCCCTTTACAAAGTCACCCGCGGCAAGTTTGAGCGCTACGTATACGATGATATTCAGCTCGAAGTCCTGCTCAACGAAATCGGCAGGGACCCCAAGCCGGAGATTCAGCGCTATAAAGGCTTAGGCGAGATGAGCAGCACACAGCTTTGGGACACGACCATGGACCCGGCGCAACGGACAATGCTCCGTGTCACCATCGAAGACGCCATTTCCGCAGATGAGATTCTTACATTGCTAATGGGGGATCAGGTGGAACCCCGCCGGGAGTTCATTGAGGAAAATTCCAAGCTGGTGGTAAATCTTGACGTGTAAGAGGGATGACATGGACAACGAACGCATGGAGCGCCTTACCGATATAAACTTGGAAGCGGAGATGAAAAAATCCTTTATCTCCTACGCAATGGCTGTCATCATAAACCGAGCCCTTCCCGACGTCCGGGATGGGCTCAAGCCCGTTCATCGCCGGATTTTATACGCCATGAACGAGCTGGGAATGACACCGGACAAGCCCTTCCGAAAAAGCGCCCGCATCGTGGGCGACGTCCTTGGCAAATACCACCCCCATGGTGACAGCGCTGTTTACGACGCTATGGTTCGCCTTGCGCAGGATTTCTCAACCCGCGCCATGCTCATTGACGGGCAGGGCAACTTCGGCTCCGTGGATGGGGACGGCGCGGCTGCCATGCGGTACACAGAGGCGCGGATGTCCAAGATCGCCATGGAGCTGGTTCGGGATATCGATAAGGAAACCGTGGATTTTTACCCAAACTTTGACGAAACGCTGATGCAGCCATCGGTGCTCCCCGCCCGCTTCCCCAATCTTCTAGTGAACGGTTCCAGCGGAATCGCCGTGGGCATGGCGACAAATATCCCGCCCCATAACCTTGGGGAAGTGATCGACGGCGTTATTCATCTGGTCGATCACCCGGACTGCACCATCTCCGACCTGATGAACTACATTAAAGGCCCGGACTTCCCCACCGGCGGCATTGTCCTGGGGCGAAACGGCATCTATGAGGCCTACAATTCGGGGCGGGGCCGTGTCTTGGTCCGCGCGAAGACGGATATCGAACAAATGGCCCCCAACCGCAGCCGGATTCTGGTCACGGAAATTCCCTACATGGTCAACAAAGCCCGCCTTATCGAGAAAATTGCTGAGCTGGTTCATGAGAAGCGTCTGGACGGCATTTCCGACATCCGGGATGAGAGCGACCGGGACGGCATGCGCATCGTCATTGAGCTGAAGAAGGACGTCAATGCCGGCGTGATCCTCAACTACCTTTACAAACATACCCAGCTTCAGGAGACTTTTGGCGCCATTATGCTGGCATTGGTGGATGGGGAGCCCAAGCTTCTGAACCTCAAGCAGATTCTCTATTGCTATCTGGAGCACCAAAAAGAGGTCATAACCCGCAGAACCCGGTATGAGCTTGACAAGGCCGAGCAGCGAGCCCATATTCTGCAAGGCCTGCTCATTGCCTTGGATAACATCGACGAGGTCGTGGCCATCATTCGCTCCAGCCACAGCAGTTCTGAGGCCAGACCCCGGCTCATGGAGCGCTTTGGCCTTTCGGAGAAGCAAGCCCAAGCAATCCTGGATATGCGCCTTGCCCGTCTTACGGGCCTGGAGCGGGAACGCCTGGAGGAAGAACTGAACGCGCTTCTCGCCACCATTGAACACCTGAAGGCCGTATTGGCCAATGAATGGATGGTCTTGGATATCATCAAAGAAGAGCTTATGGATATTCGACGCCGTTTCGCGGACGACCGGCGCACGGAGCTCACCGCCCTGGAAGGAGAGATTGATCCCGCGGATCTGGTGCAGGAACAGGATATGGTCGTCACCCTCACCCATTTTGGGTATGTGAAGCGATGCGCCAAGACGGCCTACCGTTCCCAAAACCGGGGAGGGCGCGGCGTTTCCGGCATGACCACCCGGGAAGAGGATTATGCCGAGCAGATGCGGGTCGTTTCCACCCATGACGATATTATGTTCTTCACAAACCGGGGCCGGGTGTATTCCATCAAGTGCTATGAGATTCCGGAAGCCGGGCGCACGGCCAGGGGAACGGCCATTGTGAACCTCTTGCAGCTGGATGGCGGCGAGAAGGTCACGGCCATGATCCCGATTCCTGACCTGGCGGAGGATCACAACCTGGTCATGTCCACCAGGAACGGACTGATCAAGAAAACAGCCCTTGAGGAGTTCCAAAATTTGCGGAGGGCGGGCTTGATCGCCATTGTACTGCGGGATGAGGATGAGCTCATCGGCGTGGTGCTGACCCAGGGCGATGATGAGCTTTTGCTGGGCACTCAGAGAGGCATGGCCATCCGCTTTTCTGAAATGGACATCCGGAACATGGGACGTGTCAGCATGGGAGTTCGTTCTATCGATCTGTTTGAGAATGATTCCGTCATCAGCCTTAGCGTCGTGGAGGAAGATGCCTTGGTGCTGTCCATTACGTCCGAAGGATATGGCAAGCGAACAGAAATTCAGGAATATCGCATGCAAAGCCGAGCCGGAAAGGGAATTTTGGCCATGCGCCTTACCGAAAAAACGGGACAGTTGGCGGCGCAGTTGCTGGTACAGCCGGGCATGGATCTCATGCTGATCACCGACGACGGCACCATCATCCGGATGCCCGTGGATAGCATCAGCGTTCTCGGGCGAAACACCCAGGGCGTGCGCCTCATGCGCGTTGCCGACGGGGCACATGTGGTGGGCGTTGCCCTTGCGGAGCCTGAGGAGGACGGTATCCCCGAGGATGATGTTTCTCAACAGGAAACCACGGACATCCCCGAGTAAACCAAAATATTTCGAGGATTACCCTTGGAAAAGAAGCGCTTTTCCATGGCTTTGGCCGTGGAAGGCGCTTTGGCGTTTACTGTTTACCGCCATCCGAACCCAATCCATCCGATTTGAATACAATGAATCAGCCCTCGTATACTCCGAGGTATCATCATCTCTTGTGCGCATAAGGAGGAATCTAGGTTGGCCAATCAGAACAACATCACTCATTGCGGTCCGGGCGGTATGCCGATTTTCCGGTATATTGATCCGCCAGCGACTTCAACAGCATCCTGTGGAACGATGGGAGCTACTGCTCCGGTCATTTTGGCACACCCTTGCGGGCCGAACAACGCGGGACGGAAAGAATAAAGTACTTCTCTCGTCTCCAACCCAATTCAGCTTGGTCGGAATGCGGTGCGGAATAACGCCGTGGCGCCCTCGTTTATAGTCAACAAACTTGAAACCAGTCCATGAGGGCGAGGTCGAAAGAGGGGAACCCAAGAAGGATTTTGCGGAGGGTACGTTTAAGCCAGGCCCAGAAGTTTTCGATCGGGTTGAGCTCAGGGGAGTAAGGATGTAAGTAGATCATAGTATGATCAGAACTTTCGGCAATGGCAGCGAGTGTATTTTTTTCTGTGGAAAGCGGCGTTGTCCATTACGATGAGAGCTTTATCGGGCAAAGCGGGTAACAGCAGTGACGCAAACCAGTATTCAAACAGCCTGCTGTCCATGGTGCCTTCATATTGCAGGGGGGAAAGAATCTCTTTACCCATCTGAGCCGCCACGATCCCGGTACGCTTGTATTTCTTGCCGCTGATTGGGCTTAAGACCTGCTTTCCACGTTCCGCGCGGCAATACTCCCT
>JAVBOX010000141.1:0-6942 GCA_031550095.1 Eubacteriales bacterium | reverse complement strand
TGGGATTCCAAAGGGCCGAAGGTCCTTTGGCAGGGTCCGGGACAGCGTCCCGGCGTTCCTCCCTATCACGACAGCCCCTTCGACCGCACGGCCTTCCGGCCGTGAAAGGAATGGATGGTCTGGCCAATTTGCGCTAACCCTAGCGCAAATTGGTGCGATTGTGCTCTTTTATGATTCTTTCTTCTCCAGGATTCTTTCTTTTTTACATTTTAATATTTCATGTAATATAATATTATGCTTTACAATAAAACAACTTTGTGGTATATTGTGCGTGGTTAATGGTATGAGTCAGATGGCCAATAGGCGCAAATCGAGGTAGCAATATGAAGCTTGATGATGACTATCTTGTTCGGGAAATCGTTGGCGAAAGTGTTCTTGTTCCTGTTGGCAGAAAGGTAATTGAGTTTAAAGGCATTATGAATTTAAGCCCCGGCGGCGCGTTTATATGTAGGATGCTTGATAAACCTTGTACGTTTGAACAAATACTCGGCGCCTTTCTGGATGAGTATGATGTCCCTGAGAATATAGCGAAGGCCGATATTGAGGAGTTTCTCGGAAAACTTCGGGAGTTTGGTGTTTTGCAGGATGAATAGTGACGTAAGCGGGAATTTGACAAACGCGCTCGCGGAAAGGTGGGAATATAACCAGAGTTACCGCACCTTGGAAGCCGCTCGACGCCACATTCCCCTCACTGCCGTTTTTGAGCTCACACCACTTTGCAACTTGAATTGCGCGATGTGCTATGTCAAGCTTAGCAAATCGGAAATGAAGCGTCTGGGAAGGTTGCTATGTACTAAGGAATGGATTGATATCGCGCACCAAACGATTGAACTTGGCACCTTGGATTTGTCGCTTACGGGTGGTGAAATTCTTACCAGAACCGATTTCAATGAACTATACACCGCGTTGGCGCACATGGGCTTCCTTATTCACATCAACACGAACGGAACGCTGATAACCCAAAAAATAGCGGAGTTATTTGAGAAATATCCCCCCATATCTATTGATGTCACCGTATATGGCGCATCTTCCGATACATACAATCGCGTTTGTGGCGACGCATCGGCATTTGATCAGGTCATAAAAGGGCTGGAGATACTCTCGACATTGCCGATCAAGCTAAAGGTTCGATCCACATTCATTAAAGCGAACAAAAATGAGTACGAGGCTCTGCACAGCATTTCTGACCGCTTCACCGCATCCTTTGCGATGAACACGTTTGTTACCCAGCCTGTTCGCGGCGCTTCAAGGGATGTAAGCTCCATCCGGCTAAGCCCGGAGGAAATAAGGCAACTCGACCGGCAAAGCACCCAGCACTATCAAGCCAAGCGCGATAACCTTGATACATCGTCGGAAAATGCGAAAAGTCGCATGGAACTTATGCGAAGGAATCGCATCGCAATGGCAACGGAGCTTCGAGAAGAACTTCGTAAGATCGAGCCCGTTATTCTTGGATGCTCAGCAGCCAAAGCGTCATACGCTATCACGTGGGATGGAAAAATGATTCCGTGCGTCAATTTTGCTGGTCCTTATACGAGTCCGTTGCATGACGGGATGAAAGCCGCCTGGGAAGGCCTCATACAAATATATTCGGCGATTTCCCCATGTAAAGGATGCGAAAATTGCGAAAATGAAGAGCACTGTGATAATTGCATCGGCTATATTCAATCCGAGACAAAGGGGTTTGATCAAGCCGCTCCCTATCTTTGCGCCATTGCAGAGATGAGAAAGCAGTTTTATCAATATAAGTAAGCAGGAGAAAGGAGCGTGACATCATGAAAAAGAGTTACTCGAAACCCGAAATCACGAGAGATGCCTATTCTGAGTTCGAGAGTGTACTTGCCGGATGCAACAAAGTACCTAACGGAAACTGCATCTCTGATGATGGTTTCTTCCCGGGAATGGGTTCGTCATACTCAAGACACACAAACTTGTAAATTCTGCAAATGGTCGTTGTCATATCAGGGGTCCGGCGTTTCCACATTCACCTATTTGTTGTCGCGAGGAACACGCGCCCTGATATGACAGCTACCCTCTATTTATATTGGAGAATACATACGGCAATTTTTCAAAAAGATGTAATTGTGTGGTAGTGGAATGAAACCCAAGCAGATTTTTCGAGTCGCTGGTCTGATGGTCAGTGTGGAAGGCCATCGGATCAGCGGTTTATTTGAGGCGTTCGAGGAAAAAGAGGCCGGGCAACCGGCTGATCTTTATGCGACGATCCATTCCCAAGATGATTGGGACTCATTTCGTTTGCCTGACATCATCCATGAACATAGGCTAGGAAATCTCCACATAATGCAAAATGAGGAGAGCATTGTGTTGGAGTATTTAAATCCATCTTTTTGCCGCATCATTCTCTCAAGGGATTACGCAAGGGGCCGTTATTGCTTTCCTAGCGGAGGAGGATTGGGCCGAAACCATGCAAAATGGGTGGAAAACTGCTTTTTGTTCGGCCTGCTAAAGCAGATAATCGGCTTTCTACATTGCCGTGGGGGCTTGATGCTGCACAGCGCCAGCGTGTCCCTGGGCGGCCAGGGCGTGGCATTTTCGGCATCATCCGGGGTAGGCAAATCAACGCACGCTTCCCTCTGGAAAACACGGTATGGAGCGAAAATTTTCAACGGGGACATGAATGCCTGCCGTATCATCGAGCAGAAGGCTTGGATATGTGGCGTGCCATGGTGCGGCACCTCAAAAACGAGCAGCGCGGGGAGCGTCCCTCTGCGCGCCGTGGTGTTCTTGGAACAAGCGCCGGAAAACTTCGTAAGGCGTTTGGGCTATATAGAAAGCGTTAAGCATCTGACTGCGCGAAGCTTCCTTCCAAATTGGGATTTTACGCTTATGTCCGGCGACTATTTATTGCCGGCTCAAAACCTGGCGAATCAAATTGAGTGCTATCAGCTGAAATGCCTGCCGGACATAAGCGCTGCGGAGGCGATGTATGCGTGCTTGTTTTAGATAACCACCAACAAATTCCCCTGGTGGAATTCATGAAAGTCTTTAAACCAATGATGGTCGAGGGGTATAGGCTTTCCATCCAGCCCAGGGGAGATAGCATGCGCCCCTTTATCCGGAATGGCAAAGATATTGTCGTGTTAAAAAGCGCCGCCGGCATAAAACTCAAGCGCGGAGATATCATCTTTTATCGCAGCCTCTATAATGAATCAATGGTATTGCATCGCATTCACCATATAAAGGACGGTTGTTTTTATCCGGTAGGCGATGCGCATATCGGCGTTGAGTGCGCCATCCGCCCAGAAAATGTTTACGGAGTTGTTTGCGAGTTCGAGCGCAATGGAAAGCGAATCTCCGCAGATGCGCCTCTTTATCGTACCCTTGTGCAAATATGGCTGCTGGTCATCCGTTTGCGCCCGTTCGCTTTCAAAGCATGGCGGGCAATCAGGCGCGTTACCAGGAGACAACAAAGATCACGGAATTAGGGCGGCTCAATTTAAAGCAACACCGCACAAAGGAGCGTTGCTGGCATCGCGAGAGATTTTCGTGCTGATCAAGAAGCCTGGAGGAAGCCGTAGCAGCGCTACGGCGACCGTAAGAGCGACACAGAGCAGCGCGAAAAGATCCGCAAAGACGGCGTGCGCGATTGTGCGGTGTTGCCTTAAGGCAAATCGTGTCAATTATCATCAGAATTGGTTGCGCAGCTTTTTTCGGGACAGGACATACTTTTCTCCGGGAGCCAGAACTCTTAGCCGGTTCGGCTCCATAATCCCGGGACGCGCCTGGGCGGGATCCGCGTTGAAACAGCCGTGCTCCGGCATATAGACGGTGCCCCAATGAATCATCAGCAAATCAGAGGTTCGAAGCACATTGGCCAGCTGAATGGCGATCTTTCGACCAAAATGATGCTCATTATCCGAAAAATCCATGAGGACCGCATCCGCGTCCGTATTGCTAAAGTGCTCTTCCATGAGCATGGTATCGCCGGGATTCCATAGGATGCCATCCTCCATAACCAGGCGGTATCCACAGCAATCATCCAGGGTATATCGCCGGAGGCGTGCCTCCGGCAAGCCGATCTGCCAGGGATGAAAAGCTCTCGTCATCTCGACCCGAATGTTGCCAACCGCAAAAGCATGTCCCTGGGGATGCGCATGGATTCGGTCCTCCGGAATACCCATCCCTTGCAGGACGTTGGCCGTATGGAGGGTAGCATGATAAATGGCGCCGGTCGCGAGGAGCGCCAGCGCACTTTTAGGCGCCAAATGGTCGCCGTCCGCATGGGTATAGAGAACCGCGTCCAGCTTGTTCACCTGGCTTGCCAGAATGGGCGGCGGCGCAAGAAGCGGCTTGCCCTCCATTTCGCTCCGGCTTGGATCGTCCTCATGAATGGAGATCACAGGATCCATCATTAAGAGCGTGCCCCGGCTGTTCACCAAAACCCCAGCCATGCCCAGCCAATAGACGGCGGTCTCATTGAAAGGCATGAAAGCCTCCCTGGTGAGAGGCTGGGTCTTGGGAGGCCTCGCTTGGCACTTCATCTCCGGCATCATGGTCCATTCCTTCCCTTAACCGAGGACTGGGTCACTTTAAATACTCAATAAGAACAATGGTTTCAATCCGGACCGGCGTCTCCCCCGCGCCCGCCCATTCCGTCATGATGCGGCCGTCCACATCCGCATGCACCTCGAATGAGGGCCTACGCAAAATAGCCGGCAAATCAAACAGCATGGATCTTTTCACCATCATCTCTTCTTTCGTATAAAAACAGTATATATGCTAAAATGGGTTTAGGCAATTCCTTGCGTTTTTTTATGCTTTGTGATTCTTTGCTTCCGCCTTGACACCGCTCCCTCTTGCCCGTAGACTACCCTCATGGACATTCTTTTTTTGCGTGAGCCAAAGTACCTCCTCCCCCACCTGCCCGTCCTGCGCTCCGCCCATGTCATTGCCGTGGACCTGGAAACCACGGGATTGGATCCCCATCTGTCCAGCATCCGGCTGATTCAGCTGGCCGTAGAGGGCATGCCCGTTCTGGTGGTGGATGCTCCCGCGTTTCTAAGGGAGGCAGAGGGATTGGCTTTGCTGCGGGAGGTTTTCCAAGGCGAAGGGATAAAGGTGTTTCAAAATGCCAAGTTCGACCTGCAATTCCTCATACCGCTGTCAATTTACCCCCGCCCGGTCTTTGACACCATGCTGGCCGCCCGCCTTCTCTATGAACCCGGCATGCCAAGAAGCGTCAGCCTTGCCGCTGTGGCGGATTATTACCTGGGGGAAACGCTGAACAAGCAAGAGCAAAGGGGCGACTGGGCTGCCCAAACCCTGACACCCGCCCAAATTGAATATGCCGCCAGGGATGCCGCCATCCTCTTGCGCCTGCGCCATGCCCTGATTTCAAGGATCATGGAGGCGGGCGTTGGCAAGGCGGCGGAGATTGAGTTTGCCTGCGTGAGGGCGGTGGCGGAAATGGAGTTTCACGGCATTTATCTGGACACCCCCATGTGGCGAACCCTTGCCGAAAGGACATCGGCGGCCCGGGATGCCGCCTTGGAATCTCTCTACGCGTATACCGGAAAGCCCACGGTGCAGACCACCCTGTTTGGAGAAGAAAAGGTCATGGGCTTCAATCTGGACAGCAACCCCTATGTCCTCACCCTGCTCCATCGCAACGGCATTTCCGTCCAAAGCACATCCGCAAGTGACCTGTACCCTTACCGCGCCCATCCCCTGGCGCAAGCGCTAACCGCCTACCGGAAAGCGCAAAAATCCCTCTCCGCGATCCTTGAGCCTATCGCCGCCGCCGTGCATCCGGCCACCGGACGGCTCCACCCCCATTACGGGCAGATCGCCGCGTTTACCGGGCGCATGAGCTGCGGCACGCCGAACATCCAGCAGATTCCCAGGGACCCCGCCTTCCGCGCCTGCTTTTGCGCACCTCAGAGCCGTTGCCTTGTCATCGCGGATTACTCCCAAATCGAGCTCCGGGTGGCGGCGCAAATCTCAGGGGATTCCCGCATGATCACCGCCTACCGGGAGGGCGAGGACTTGCACAGGGTGACCGCGTCCCTCATGACCGGCAAGCCCGTCGGCCAAGTGACCAAGCAGGAGCGCCAAGCCGCAAAGGCCGTCAACTTCGGCTTGATCTATGGCATGGGCGCCGTGGGCCTCCAACAGTATGCCCGGCAGACCTATGGGGTGGAAATGACAGCGGAGCAGGCCGGCCTGTTCCGGTCCCGGTTTTTTACCGCGTATCGGGGCATCGCGAGCTGGCACCAGCGCCTGAAGGATTATCCGTCAAAGGAAGGCAGAACCTTGACCGGCAGGCGCTTTGCCTTCACGGAAACCCCGTCGCTGCCCTTGCTCTCAAATTCGCCGGTACAGGGTACGGCGGCCGACATCATCAAAAAGGCGCTGGGCCATTTATCACACCAGCTGGAAGGCGCGGACACCTGGATTGTCGGGGTGGTCCATGATGAGATTTTGCTGGAATGCCCGGCGGAAAAGGCGCCGGAAACGGCGGCTCTCCTGAAAGAAACCATGGAGAAGGCCGCCAACGGCATTCTCCCCATGGTCCCTTCCGTAGTGGAGGCAAAGATCTCCGCCAGCTGGGCAGAGAAATAATGCGCCCCCGTGATCGACGGATTGAAAAAGACGGCGGAGGATGTATAATGATTCCAATCGTGTTAATAAAGGAGGGATATTCTTGAAACGGGTTCTTTCGACTCTATGCGCAGTTATCCTCCTGTTGCTCATGGTGACATCGGCTTCCGCTTCGAATTTTTATATCATACCCGACAGCAACGCCCGCTTGCTGACCCGGGAGGAGCTCTGGACCTGGCAATATGAAGCGTTGCAATACATCATCAATGAGATTTTCGCCCGGCACGGCTTTCACTTCAAGCCCGGCGAGAAGTTCGATAACTATTTCAGCGCCCAACAATGGTACAAAAAAAATGAACAGTATGCCGACAATCAAAGCAT
>JAVBOX010000030.1:0-27094 GCA_031550095.1 Eubacteriales bacterium | reverse complement strand
ATGTCATACGTCACATTCTCCGGCTCTTTTTTCGCGAAGACCGCTGTGCCCGAATACCCTTTTCTCAGGGCGCTGTGCCAGAAAACATGGTATCCAGGCGCGACGACTTCCGCTTGTCCGGGCTGCATTTTGGTCTCTTGTATTGAAAAATAATCCGCATCCGCAGCCGTAAAAAAGTTCTGGAAACCTTTTCCCAAGGCGGATCGAAGCCCGTTGACATTCCAGGAGATCATTTTTATCATGATAATGGCCTTATCAGGATGAACGGCGTCAGCTCGTCCCCCTGCCCCGAAGGGTTGTCCCGCATCGCGTCCTGCAGTTCTTCATCCGTCAGCGGCATACCTTTCGACTTGCCAAGCTGGTCCCTTTGGATATCGTTGGCATCCATGAGCACCACGGGGATTCCGGTTTCCCTTTCCAGCGCGTTGCACAGCCCATCCGGATCGTCCGGGTTGATGAGGGCCATCTGCTTGTACACATCGAAGGAGGAACGGAAGTAAAACCCGTCGATTCCCCCTACCCCTTTGCCGCAAACCCGATAAAAGACCCCCCGCACGCCAAAGGGCTTGGTCACAGCCGATAGAAACGCCGCAAAAAGCACCCTTGGCAGCCCGCAGATATCAATGACGAGCTGCATTTTGTAGGGCTCATGCATGCCGACGCCCGTGGTATTGATGCCCGCAAAACGCCAAAGCAGGTTGGCCCAAAACCCGGGCTTGACCTCTTCCCTGGTTTTGACGCTTTCCACGCACATCGCCATCACCTTTGCCCCAAAGGAAAGCACATCCCCCGGCTGGGCAATGGGCAGCACATACCGCCGGACAAGGTCCGCCTGGGGTTCGCCCCGCTGAATGAAATGGGTTTGTATGGCGAAACGGTCATACTTGCGGCCATTGGCGCCGTCAATGGCGCCACGGTCAAAATAGACGATCCCATTCGCCTCCCGGCGCTGTTCATCAAGATTCCTGGATGGAATGATACCCAAGGGAATCTCCCCCCTTCAGACGTATCGTGGATCAAACCGGCGCAGGCTATACGGCAAATTACAAAGCAGCCTCCAAACGTGCGCACCGGCCTAAGAAAACAACGGAAGAAAGCTGAACAGGCTCGGCATCAAGGGCATGATCATACGACAGCAGCATGAGTTTGTCGCCGGAGAGCTTAACCTTGCGGACAAGATAATGACCTTTCCAGTTCACCAGCATCACCGCCCCATCGATGGGACTTTGAGCCGGTACCACAAGCAGCAAGTCCCCTTGGGCGATGCGGAAGCCCCGCATGCTGTCATCCGGCGCAAGGAAATAAAGCGCTTTGTCTGCAGGCCCTCCTTCGATTCGGCCTCCCGCGGCGGCCAGGGTTTTATGGTCCACAACCTTCCAGGCGGCATTGTACACCGGGACTTCCCGAAGTACGCCGGCCAGCGCGTCCAGCCAGATGCCCCCATGCTCGCTATCCTCGGCGGGCAGTGACGCGACAGGCCTGGGCTTTTCCGGTTCCGCTTCCTTGCGGGGCAATGTGGGCGCCACGGTATGTAAATCCACCGTGGCGGCAATATCATCCAGGGAAAAATCCGTTTCCGTTTGCTGTTCAAGCCCGATGCGCTTCAGAATCCGCCTCGCCTGATCGTCCTGGATGATGCGCTTGCCCGCTTCCACATCCAGCAGGTAGCTCTCTGCGATGGAGCAGAGCTTGGCCACCTGTTTTGTGCTCATTCCCCGCCGGGTCCGCTCCAAATGGATTAAATCGCCTAAACGGCTCATGATTTCCTCCAAGAAAGAATCGTTTGTTGTATTGTATCCTTGGACAATGCGGCTGTCAACTGATTCCAGCCATTCAGTGTCAAGCAATTCCGAGTGGTTTCCCGACCGTCCGGCGTTTTAATAAACCACACCGGGAAGATGCCCGCCCCCGCCGCGCCTTCAATATCCGGAACAAAGGTATCGCCGCAAAACCACACATCCTCAGGGGGCAAATCCGCCTTTTGAAGCGCCAGCTCAAAAAGGAGCCGGTTTGGCTTGCGGAATACGTAGTCGCTGCTCGCCATGATGAACTCGAAGGCGTTTTGAGGCAGCAGCCTATTCAGGCGGGCGGTCAACGCCTCGCCGCTGAACATAATGTTGCTGATAACCCCAGTTCGTATGCCCATATGGCCCAACCGCAGGAGCAGCTCCTCAATCCCCTCCATCGCCGCGCAAGGTGAGGCGGCGTCCCACAGGATGGTCTCCTGTTCCACGGGGGAAATGTCAAAGCCCAGCCCCAAGCGCTCACACATATACCGCTGCGCCATATGCTGATGGACCTCGATTCCCTGCTCCATACGGGTTCCGTCCAGCGCCGAAAATACCTGGCTGGACAGAGCCGCGGCCTCCTGGGGCGTTACCCTCCGGGGATTTCGTGCCGCATAAGCCATCAGGGCCTTCATGCCTCTCAGCGTGTCAAAAGGCATCTCGTATACCAAGGTTCCGCCGTAATCAAAGAGGATCATCCGAGGGGTTCGCGCAGCTAAAGCTTTCGCGCACGCGTCCATACGAGCGCCTTCCATTTCCTTTCCTTTCCTCATGAAAACAGGCTCATGATTTCCGCTTCCGTCAAATCAGATGGCATTTGTTCCCCCGCGGTTACCACGGCGTCAAACAGCTCCCTTTTCCTCTCGGATAGGTGCGCCACCTGTTCCTCAATGGTGCCTCTCGTGATCAGGCGAAGAACATGCACCACGTTTTTCTGGCCAATCCGGTGTGCGCGGTCCGTGGCTTGATCTTCCGCCGCCGGATTCCACCACGGGTCGTAATGGATCACCATGTCCGCGCCGGTCAGGTTCAGGCCCGCGCCTCCCGCCTTGAGGGAGATTAAAAACACCTGGCCAAAACCGCCATTAAAGCGATTGACTAGCTCCATCCGTTGTCCGGAGGGCGTTCGCCCATCCAAGTAGAGGCTCTGCACATGGGCCTCGTCCAGCTTTCGGCGAAGAATCATCAGCATGGCGGTAAACTGAGAAAACAACAGAATGCGCCGGTTTGAGGCAAGCGCCTCCGTGAGAATTTCCATCAGGGCGTCCAGCTTTCCGCTGGATCCCTGGTATCCCTCCAGGACCAAAGAGGGATGGCAGCAAATCTGCCTCAACTGGGTTATCGCGCTGAGCACCTCCATGCGTCCCCGGCCCATGCCCTTATCGTGAAGCACATTCTTAACCCTATCATAAAGCTGCAGGGCGGACGCGGCATAGATGTTCCGCTGCTGCGCGGGCATATCCGCCAGCACCCGGGACTCAATCTTCATGGGCAACTCTGGCAGCACATCCACCTTCAGCCTGCGCAATAGGAAAGGGCGAATCCGCCGCCCAAGGGATTCCAGTCCGCTTCCATCCCCGTGACGGCGCATAAACTGGTTCAGTGGCATCAAGTACCCCGGCAGCACAAAGTTGAAGATAGACCATAGCTCTCCCGGGTTGTTCTCCATGGGCGTACCCGTCAAAGCCAGCCGGGTTCTGGCGTTGATCCGGGAGGCAGATATGGCTCCAAGGGACTGAGAGTTTTTGATATGCTGGGCTTCGTCCAGCACCACGAGCCGGAAGGTACAGGCTCCGATGAAATTGATGTCCCTCCACAAAAGAGGATAGGAGGTAATCACAATATCCACATTCCACTTATCCTTCAGTTCTTCCCAGCGAAAGGCCCGGGACCGCTGGCTTCCATCGATGACCACCGTGGAAAGCTCTGGCGCAAACCGCTTAACCTCGGCTTCCCAGTTATACACCAGGGAGGTGGGCGCCACCACCAGATTTGGCTGCGCCCCTTCCCGCTCTTTCGCCCATACGATGGCCGCGATCACCTGCAGAGTTTTGCCCAAGCCCATGTCATCGGCAAGGACGCCCCCCATGCGCAAGCGGTAAAGCGCCTGAATCCATTGAAAACCCCGCTGCTGATACCCCCGCAGAATCAGCGCCATCTGGGACGGGCAGGGTTCGTCTCCCTTTATCAGCGTGTCCGCGGAGCGCCGCACCTCCGCGTCCACCGCCACCGGCAGACGGCCTCCCTGAAGCAAACCCACCAGGTACGCCGTCCTGTACGCCCGAAGCATGACGACAGGAATGTCATTGGCCAGAACGACACGCTCATCCGTCGTTCCCGCATCCCCTATGTCGCCCACGAGCTCCGCCAGATCATCCCATTCCGAAAGGTTGTTGAGCTCCAAAAACCCACCGTTTTTCAGGCGGAAGTATTTTTTTCGGTCGCGAAGGGCCTGCATCAGCTCCGTAAGCTCTTCGATAGGCGTATTGCCATCAAAAACCGCCAGCTGCAGCACCCCGTCCGAAATGCTCAAACGTCCGGAAAGCTGCGGCCTTCTGGGACGCATTTTTTTAAAATCCTCCGAGGCAAAAACTTCCGCCACCTTTTGCAGTGCGTGGATCCCCTCCAGCAGGAAGCGAAGTACCTTCCGCGCCTCGGAGAGATACACGCGGCCCTGGGCCACATGAAAGCCCGCCTGGGCAAGCACATCCAGCACCGCGTACTCCGCCTTTGTGTCCCGGACCAGCAGCAACTCCCCTAGTTCCTTCTCCTCCCCGCTGGAGAAAGGGTTGATTTGGGTATCGCCATACAAAAAGGAAGCGCGGATGGCAATGCGGTCTCCCTCCCGGTCGATGTACATTTGGGCATGGAGAGGTTCCCTCTGAACGCGAGCCATAAGCGCCTCGGAAAGGCGCACATCGCAGGCCGTTTCCAAATGGGGCAGCACCTCGGAAATGATCCGGTCCATTTCTACGCGGGTGAAGATCATCGTCGCTTCCCCGCCCTTCACATAGGGCTTCAAAGCGATAAGCGCCTGCCTTTGGGCTATGGGAAGCTGTAAAATCTCATCCCGGCAGAGAATGAACTCATGGCTTTTTGTGATCGGGCGAAAGGCGTCGGGGATTTGGATATGCATCCGAAGTGAGCGGCCTTCCTCACAAAAGCCGCATACCATGGGGATGCGCCTGCGGTTGATTGGCTCTCTGTATTGAATGTCGGCGCCTGAGACGAGCCTGTAAGGCCGTGCCCGAAGCAGCCGCAGAAGGCGCACTGCCGCCGCTTCTCCCAAAGAGATAAACTTTCCGCCTTTGGTGGCCTTTCCTCCCTGAGGTTCAAAAGAACGCTGGGCCACTTCGATCTCCGATAACAGCGTAAGTACCCGCTGGTCAATTCTCTCAAAGCGCATGGATGCGGGGTCCAGGAAAAGCCCTTTCCCAAAAGGCAGCTTGTCCCCCCGCTCCAATGCCTGCAAAAAGGACGGAAGCTGCTTGACCACATACATCCGCTCCATGCCCACGCGAAGCGCCACATGAAGGGCCGCCTCATCCCCCGGCGCGGGAAGGTGCAAATTCACTTCCAGGCGCAAAAGTGCATCTGGGCTGAGGGGCGGTTCAAAAGCTGACAAAAGTGAATCGGCGCTTGGCCGTTCTATATCCATGCATGCCTCCATCGTTTTTTTGCGCGAATTGTTAAATATTCGACGGTGCCTTATAGAATCCTTCTGTTCTTTTCGGGCAGAATATCGGGAGAACGGAGGTTGACGGTATGTCGCTCAACGCGATCATCATGGCAGGCGGTGAAGGGTCCCGATTGCGCCCCCTGACCTGTGACACGCCCAAGCCAATGGTTCCTATTCTCGGAAAACCCGTCATGTCCTATGCGCTGCAGCTGCTGCGCTTGCATGGCTTGACAGAAGTCGGCGTTACGCTCCAGTACCTTCCGGAGCGCATTTCCCGCGCCTTTGGCTCCGGGGCAAAGGATGGCGTGAATATCCATTATAGCCGGGAACATGAGCCCTTGGGCACGGCTGGAGGTGTCCTGCAGGCGGCCAAAGGGCGCCATACGCCCGGCGGCACCTTTGTCGTCCTATCCGGCGACGGGCTCACGGATTGCAACTTAACGGAAGCAATCCAATTCCATAAAGAAAAAGGCGCCCTGGCGACGCTGGTTTTGACCAGGGTTCTCGATCCTTTGGCTTACGGTGTAGTGATCGTGGATGAGGACGGCCGTGTCAAGCGCTTTGTGGAAAAGCCTGGCTGGGGTGAGGTCTATTCCGATACCATCAACACCGGCATCTATCTTTTGGAGCCAGAGGTCCTTTCATACATCTGGCCGGATAAACCCTGTGATTTTGGCAAGGATCTGTTCCCCGCCCTCGTAAAAGAAGGCAAAGGCGTCTATGCTTTTGTAACCGATTCATACTGGTGTGATATTGGCGACCAAGCCGCCTATGTACACGCCCAGGCGGACTTTCTCCTGGGCAAAGTCAACCTGGACGCAGGGCCGTTCATCGCGGAAACCGCCCAGGTACATGAGACCGCCCGCATCGACGGGCCGTGCTACCTTGGCCCAGGGGCCAGGGTTTCCGCCCACGCCCGATTGTCCGACTGCGCGGTCATTGGGATGAACACAGCCGTGGGAACACACGCCCAAATTGCCCGCAGCATCATTTGGGAAGACGCGGTCATCCAGCACAACGCCCAAATTCGAGGCGCCGTGGTGGGACGAGGCGCTCAGGTCGGCGCCGGCGCCACCATCCTTGAGGACAGCGCCTTGGGCGACGGAGCGGTTCTTGGCGCCAGAGCGACGTTGGAAGCTGCCGCGAAGGTTTGGCCCGGCAAGCGGATCGATCCCTGCATGAGGGTTACGGAAAACCTGGTATGGGGCGGCGCGGCGCGGCCTGCCCTTGCCGGCGGCAAGGTGGATGCCCGGGATCCGGCTTCCGTTTGTATCCTGTCCGCCGCATGGGCGGAGGCTGCAAAGGCGGTGGTCATCGCAGCGTCCCATGAGCCTGTCCCGCAGGCGGAGGCGCTGTATGCCGCTAGCATCGGCGCATTGTCCGCTCAAAATGTACGGGTAATCGCCATCGGCGCCGCTTATCCTCCCATTCTGCGGCGCGTCCAGAGGCTGATGGACGTTCATGCCGGCATGTATGTCAGCGGGAACGAACTCATGCTGACCGTACAGGACGGCGGTATCCCTGAACGCGCCATTCAAAGAAAGGTGGAGGCGCTGTTCGTCCGTCAAGACTTCGACCGTCCTTTCGCGAAGGGTGTACAGCGGCCGGAATGGATCGTAGATGGCAGTGCGCTGTATGTGGGTTCTTTGGCGTCCGCAATTCCTTATGACACCTTTGAATCCGTCAAGCCCCATGTGGTGGTCATTGCCCAAAACCAAGCTTTGGCGGCGTTGGCATCCCGCGTGTTGCAAGCCGTCGGGCTTCCAGGCAGAGCCGTCTTTGGGGATTCCCATGTGGATTTATGGGAAACCGGCTTTCTTCTCTCGGAGACGGGTGAAACGGTCGCGGCCTTCGACAGTCAAGGAATTCCTGACCCAACAGCCCAGATGCTCTTGGCCTATGCGGCCATGGAGCCTACTGAAGAATGGATCATCCGGATAGACGCCCCAGCCGCCTTGGAGGACATGGCGCTGGCGTCAGGAGCAGCCGTCCGCAGAGTCTCCAGTGCCAGGGAGGCATGGGCTGGCGCCCTGCTCAAGGCGGACAAGCGGCAATTTGACCTGCATTTTGACGGTCTGTATCGAATGCTGCGCATTGCCGTCCTGCTTGCGGAGCGCCGTACAACCCTGCGCGGGCTTCTTTCCGCCCTCCCCCCTGTCTACCGTCATGAGGAACGGCTGCCTTGCGCGTTGCCGGACCGAGGCAGGCTTATCCGAACGATCGCGGAAAATGAGGCGAAGGCGGAGTTGGATGGGGGCCTGCACATTTCCAGAAACAACGGCTGGCTATCGGTAGATCCGGATGAAAGAGCGCCGGAAATGCTGGTTATCGGGGAAGGCGCAACCATGGAAGCCGCCAAGGAGCTCTGCGGCGAGCTTATGGAACGGCTTCGGGGCCTAATGCCGGAGCAAAAGGATGAAGGATAAAACCAATCTGCGTTAGAAATGAACAAAACACGCTTTGGAACACCCGGTTTTCGCGGGAGCTTCCAAAGCGTGTTTTCTGTCAGCCACCAGCGGGAAAGAAGCAAGCCGGGCCTAAAATTCCAACGTCCAGCCATAGGGGTCTGGCTCTGTGCCGAGCTGAATGCCCGTAAGCTGGTTGTAAAGCCTCTGGGTCAGGCTGCCAATGCCCCCATCCCCGATTGTCACAACCTCGCCTCTCCAGCATAGGAACCCCACTGGAGAAACCACAGCAGCGGTGCCCGTTCCGAAGGCCTCGGTCAGTTCCCCACCCTTTGCCCCATCAAAAATAGTGTCCATGGGAATTCGTTTTTCTTCCACAGAGCAATCCATATCCTTCGCCAATCGCATGATGCTGTCCCGGGTGATTCCGGCCAAAATGCTCCCTGTTAAAGCAGGGGTAATGATTCGATTGCCCAAAGCGAACATGATGTTCATGGAGCCGACTTCTTCGATGTATTTCCGCTCCACCCCATCCAGCCAAAGAACCTGGGCGTAGCCCTTCTCGGCGGCCGCCTCGCTGGCAAAAAGCGAGGCCGCGTAGTTGGCGGCGGCCTTTGTAAAGCCGATTCCGCCGCGGACAGCCCGCACAAGATCATCCTCAATAAAAATCCCGATGGGCTTTAACCCGCCCGTATAGTACGCGCCGCTTGGCGAAAGGATGATGAAAAACCGATAGGTGGCGGAGGCGTGTACCCCAAGGCCCACATCCGTGGCGATGATGGTAGGGCGCACATACAGAGATGTGCCGCCCGATGTGGGCACCCAACCTTTTTCCAAGCGCAAAAGCTCCTGTAAGCCTTCCAAGCATTGCTCTGGATCAATAGGCGGAATACTCATCCGCTTTGCCGAAATGTTCATGCGCTTGAAATTATCCAGCGGGCGGAAAAGCCGCAGCTTTCCTTCCTTTCCCCTGTAGCACTTCAGACCCTCAAAGATGGCCTGGCCATAATGGAATACCATGCTGGCGGGATCCATGGAGAAATCCCCATAGGGCACAATGCGCATATCATGCCAGCCCCGCTCTTTGCTATAATCCATGATCAGCATATGGTCGGTGGATCGTTTTCCAAAGCCAAGCGAGGATTCATCCGAAGGCTTATCCTTTAAAAGGTTTGCGCGTTGCACGGGAATCATATGCGTCATCATCCCTCGTTTCCGTATGAATACGCTTCATTATACTGACATGAACGGCGGTGTCAAGACTTTGAGGGCATAAAACCGGCTTCCCCATGTTTGACGCCTCTAACATCCGTGGTATACACTAGAGCGAGCTCAATTACATTTGGAGGAAACCTCATGCAACACGCGTTATTGGCAGCACTGGGGATAAGCGGCGCTACGGTTGTCGGGGCTGGCATCGGGTTCTTGTTCAAGCGCATTTCGCATAAGTTTAACGACATCCTCTTGAGTTTTGCGGCAGGCGTCATGCTGGCCGCGGCGATCATCGGCCTGATTTTGCCGTCGGTGGAGATGGGCGGCCCTCATAGCGTGCTCATCACCTCCCTGGGTATCGTAATCGGAGCGCTGTTTCTCAACTTTGCCGATCAGTTCGTTCCCCACCTGCACAACCTGGCCGGGCTGGATATGGAAACCCACAAGTCCAACGAGGGCGTGAATAAGATCCTGCTGTTCATCCTCGCCATCGCCATCCATAACCTGCCGGAGGGCATCGCGGCCGGTGTCGCGTCAGGGCAGGAGGACACCAGCAACGCCATCTCTGTCACGGTGGGCATCATGCTGCAGAACGTCCCCGAGGGGATGATCGTCATCTCCCCTCTACTGTCCATTGGAGTGGATAAATGGCGCACCTTCTGCATCGCAGCCTTCACGGGCCTGGTGGAAGTAGTCGGCACCATGATCGGTTTTTTCGCGGTCTCCGTCGCTTCGGCGGTTCTCCCCATCGCCCTGGCATTCGCCGGCGGCACCATGCTCTATGTGGTTTGCGATGAAATGATCCCGGAAACCCACTCTCATGGCTTTGAGCGCGCGGCGACCTACGCCCTATTGGCAGGCTTCATTCTGATGCTGGTTATGGACTATTACCTCGCGTAACTTCGGCGGCGAGACAGGGAGAATATGAACGAAAAAAAGCCAAAGGTTAGCGGGCCATTGCTCTATTACGCCCTGATCGTGATCATCGTCATGTTTTTGCTCAACGGCCTGGTGTTTCCAATGCTAACCCAGCGGCAGGTCATCGAGGTTAGCTACAGCGACTTCCTGGCCATGCTGGAAAAGCGCAAGGTTACGCAGGTGGCGCTCAACGGGTCTCAACTCCTCTTTACAGCCCAGAGCGAAAACGGAGAAACGTCCATTTATAAAACCGGCGCCTGGCCCGATCAAACGCTGCTCGACCGTCTCCAGAAAGCGAATGTTGAGTTCTCCACCACCATCAGCACGAGCAACGCCTCCCTTGTTAGCATTTTGTTCTCCTGGATTCTCCCCCTGCTTATCTTTATCGCCGTCGGCCGGATGATCCAAAGCGCCGCGGGCAAACAGACAGGCGCCATGACGGCATTTGGGAAATCCAGCGCGAAGGTGTATGTGCAGACCCAGACAGGCAAGAGCTTTGCCGATGTAGCCGGCCAGGACGAGGCCAAGGAAGCCCTGATTGAAATCGTTGATTTTCTGCACAATCCAGAAAAATACGCCACAATCGGCGCGAACCTTCCCAAGGGGGTATTGCTGGTGGGCCCGCCGGGAACGGGCAAAACCCTTTTGGCCAAGGCGGTGGCGGGAGAGGCGAAAGTTCCGTTCTTTTTCATTTCCGGCTCCGAATTCGTTGAGGTCTTCGTAGGCGTCGGCGCTGTTCGGGTTCGGGACCTCTTCAAGCAGGCGACTGAAAAGGCGCCATGCATCGTCTTTATCGACGAAATCGACGCCATTGGAAAAAAAAGGGACGGCACGGGCAGCGCGGGCGGAAACGATGAGCGGGAGCAAACCTTAAACCAGCTTCTCTCAGAGATGGATGGCTTTGACGGCAAAGGCGGGGTGGTCATTCTGGGCGCCACCAACCGTCCGGAGACCTTGGACAGAGCGCTTTTGCGGCCCGGCCGCTTTGACAGGCGCATCCCCGTTGAACTCCCCGACTTCAAGGGCAGGGAAGCCATCTTGGAAGTTCACGCCCGGTCCATACGGGCGGAGCCGTCGGTGGATTATCAGATCATCGCCAAAACCACCCCCGGCGCCTCAGGCGCGGATTTGGCCAACCTGATCAACGAGGCGGCCTTGATTGCTGTGCGCAGGGGCCGAAATGCCGTTCGCCAAAGCGACCTAGAGGAGAGCGTGGAGGTGATTCTGGCAGGCCATGTGCGCAAAAGCATGGTCTTGTCCCCGAAGGAGCGGAGGACAGTGGCGTATCACGAGATTGGGCATGCCCTCGTTTCCGCCAAGCTGCCCGATGCAATTCCGGTTCACAAAATCACCATCATCCCGCGCACCTCCGGCGCGTTGGGCTATACCATGCAGACGGAGGAGGACGAGCGCTTTCTAACCACCCGAGAACAGGCCTTCAGCCAAATCACCGCCTTAACCGGCGGTCAGGCGGCAGAAGCGCTGATGACGGGCACCATCACCACGGGGGCGACAAATGACATCGAGCAGGCAACGCGGCTTGCCAGGTCAATGGTCACCCGCTTTGGTATGAGCAAGCGGTTTGGCATGGTGGCATTGGAAACCCTTGGTGCCAAGTATATAGGCGGGGATGTGCAGCTGCTCTGCTCAGATGAGACGGCCGGACAGGTGGACGAGGAAGTCATCCGGATCATCGCGGGCTGCTATGAAAAAGCCAGTCAACTTCGTAAGGAAAATCACAAAAAGCTGCGGGAACTCGCAGCTTTTCTATACGAACACGAATCAATTTCCGGGGAAAGGTTTAAGAAGCTCTTAGAACAATAACAGGCAAACGGGATGCGTGATCCCAGGCATCTCAGGGTCACAGCTCAATTTCCTGCCCGGGCTGAAGAACCAGCCTGCCCGGGACATCGAACGCCCTGGCGGTGCTTTCATTATAAAAAACCCCGGATTTGGCGTGGAGCGGAATAGAATGTCGGGCGCCAATCCGTGCCGCGCAGATGGAGGCCGCGATTGGGTTCCCCATCCCCTCGCCGTCTACTGGCAAAAGCGCGTAATCAAGCTTCATAAAGATCATTTCCTTCATGGTGTCCGTCTCCGCGGTGTCCCCTGCATAATAAATTTTAAGACCGTCCATTGTGACAATATAACCCACGCAATCCCTGGGGTCCAGCGTATCGCTGTACGCGGAAACGGCGCGAATGGACACATTGCGAATTTTAAATGTATGAAAAACGCCGTTGCTTTGGGCTTCTTGATGGGTAATCACTTTGCAAGCCGGCTTTTGCTTGAGTTTTTCAAGGGGGTCGCCTTCTCCATACGCATGGGTAATCAAAACAATATCGGCCTCCTGGCCATACCCATCACCAGCATAAGGATTAATATAGACGACCACGCCTTTATTGCTCCTTAGGCGGATGCTTGCGTGCCCATGGTAGAATAGCTTTGGCATGCTTACAAATCCTCCTGCTCACAGTTCCCAAATAAAGCCTTCTTTTATCAGCCAAATGGGTTGATGTTTCCAGCGGTAGTGATCATCGCTTTTCGACATATCTCCAACAGCTTGGCAATTCAATCCGCCAACAATTCCCGTGCTTTTGGAAATAAACTATCAGCTCATTTATGGTTCTGAAGAAAGCTGATTGGCAATCTGAGCATCAGCTGGGCAAAAGGAAAATGCGTGAAGCAATTGTTTCTCAGCCCAGCGTATCTCCGTATGCACCCGGCAACATGGTACGCCCGCAAGAATGGCTGCCTCAAAAAAAGAGATGCATAGCTCCTGGCCGTGACTTTTCCAATCTATCTTCTTCAGTAGAGGGCCGACGCGGATATCGATATCAAGTTCCTCCCAACACTCCCGCCGAAGGCACGCCTGGGCGGTTTCATCAGGCTTTTGCTTTCCACCCGGAAATTCCCAGAGGCCCGCGCAATCTTCTCCATCAGCCCGACGGCAGATTAAACACAGACCCTCTTGGATGATGACAGCTGCCGACACACAAATCATGAATATCTCCTGCTTATGCATAATAACATATTTCGCCCCGTCTCGCAACGGGGTTTTCATATTTCCAGCGTGTTCGAAAGGTAATCTACGCAAAGTATTTACAGAATAAATCAAAGGCAAACAAAAAAACAGGCGTTCACAGCTTGAGACGCCTGTTTGCATAATATGAATATAAATTCCACACACAATATGTGCGATTCACTTCATCGGACGGCCTGGGATTGGAGAGGCGGCATTTCTTGTTCTGGGCCGGTCATTGACAGGGGATCAACCATTTCTCGGATTTTTTCCGGCGAAATGGCCAGATGGGCTTGCAGGTACTCCAGAATGGGCATGTGCTCCTGCATTGAGCTCTTCACCATGGCGGCGGCTTTCTCGTAGCCGATCAGCGGGCACAGGGCTGTCACAACGCCATAGCTATCCCAGACCAGCTTTTGACAGCGCTCCTCATTGGCGATGATGTGCTCTACGCAGTTCACCCGGAACGTATGCGCCGCCCGCGCCAAAAGGGTTGCAGACTCAAAGACGCTATAGAACAGAACGGGTTCAAAGGCATTAAGCTCCAGCTGTCCCGCCTCCGCGCACATGCTAATCGTCACATCATTCCCTGCGATTCGAAAGGCGGCCTGGGAAACCACCTCGGGAATCACCGGGTTCACCTTGCCGGGCATGATGGAGGAACCGTTCTGCATGGGCGGCAGAGAAATCTCCCCGATGCCCGTGCAAGGCCCACTGGACAGCAGGCGCAGGTCATTGGCAATCTTGGACATGGACATGGCACAGGTCTTGAGCATGCCGGAGGCGGCCACCAGGGGATCCAGGTTCTGGGTCGCGTCAAAAAGATCTTCCGCCTGCACCAAAGGAAGCCGGGTGAGTTCCGCCAGAACGGGCACCACATGCTTTAGATAATAAGGAGAGGCCGTCACCGCCGTACCGATGGCCGTAGCGCCTAAGTTCACCGAGAGCAGGCCCATCCATGCGGCGTCCAGCCTGTTCAAGTCCCGGGTTAAGGCACTGGCATAGGCATGAAAGCCCTGGCCCAGGCGCATAGGCACGGCGTCCTGAAGCTGGGTTCTGCCCATTTTTATGATATCATGGAAGGCGGCCGCCTTATCCATCAGCGCTCTCCGCAGGCTCGCCACCTCATCGCGCGCTTCCGTTATCAAGCCCAAGAGGGCCAGCTTGCCCGCGGTGGGATAAACGTCATTGGTGGACTGGGCCATGTTCACATGGTCGTTTGGGTGAACAACGCCATAATCGCCTTTGCGGCCGCCCAGCAGTTCAATTGCCCTGTTGGCAATCACCTCGTTGGCGTTCATGTTGGCGGATGTGCCCGCCCCGCCCTGAATGGGATCAACGATGAAATCACCCCTCAGCGCACCGCTAAGGATCTCGTCACAGGAGGCCTGTATGGCGCTCGATATCCGCTCCGACAGGATGCCGGCCCTGGTATTTGTAATGGCCGCCGCCTTCTTAATCAGCACTAGGTTCTCAATGAGGGCGGGGTGCATGCGCTGTCCCGTCATTGGAAAATTGCGCTGGGCACGAAGGGACTGAACTCCATAATAAGCATCAGCTGGTACATCCAGGGCTCCGATCGAATCCCTTTCCATCCGAATGGCACCATCGTAAGGCATGACACATATTCCTCCCGCAAGTTCTCCGTCTATACTATACCATACACGGCGCTCCACTTGCAATCATTTTTCGCGTATTTTGCAGGTTTTCTTGCATCTTGCGAATTTGTTCAAAGCATGTTAGGATAAGGTGATTTCTATTGCAGCCCTTTGCCCTATGGGAGGCGAAATGACAGTGGCGCGGCCAAAAAAGAGGATCCACATACTCGCGACAGGGGGAACCATTGCGGGCATTGGCGAAAAAGGCGCCACCGGAGGCTATGCGTCCGGAGTATTGTCCATTGGAAAGCTATTGGAGAGCTTACCCTTTATGCGGAACATTGCCCATGTCACCGGCGAGCAATTCGCCAACTTGAACAGCGACGACATCACCCAGGCGATTTGGCTGGACATGGCCAAGCGAATCAACAGCCTTGCCGAGTCCGGTGAGTACGACGGCTTCGTCATCACCCATGGCACGGATACTTTAGAAGAATCCGCGTATTTCTTTCACTTGGCCCTGAAAACGGAAAAGCCGGTGATCCTCACCGGCGCCATGCGCCCCGCCACAGCCACAAGCCCGGACGGGCCTTTGAATCTCTATCAGTCCGTAGCCCTCGCTTCCAGCGACCAGGCCGTTGGCCAGGGGGTGTTGGTGCTGTTCAGCGAGGGTATTTACAGCGCCCGGGATGTACGAAAGGGGAACACCTTCCGTACCCACGCCATCACCGGCGGGGATATGGGGTCCATCGGCCTCATGCGGGATGAAACACCCATGTTCTACCACGCGTCCCTAAAGCGGCATACCCTAACCACGGAGTTCGATCTGGCGGGGACCGTGCGCCTGCCCTCCGTGGCTATCGCTTACTTCCATGTGGACGCGCAGCCCGGAATCCTGGACACCTTGGCAAGGGACCACGACGGCATGGTCATCGCGGGAGCGGGCGATGGAATCGTCAGCCTCCGCTGGGAAGCGCGGATGCGGGCGCTTTGCGCCCAAGGATTCCCCATCGTCCGGGCAACCCGGGTTCCAGATGGGGCGGTGTTCCAAGGCGCGGGCATGCCGGATGATGAAATCGGCACCATAGCCGCCGGAACCTTATCGCCGGAAAAAGCCAGGGTACTGTTGATGCTGGCCTTGTCAAAATGCAAAGATACAAGGGAATTGCAGCGAATGTTCGACTGCTATTAAATCATAAAAACAAACAAGCCCGACGCCATGTGTCAGGCTTGTCCGTTTTGCATATGGCTTGCGCACACGTCCAGCGTATTGATCCGGGTGACTAGGACGGCAACGCTTAGATGCGCATTACTCCTCAGAAATCGCGGAAACCGGGCAAACGCCCGCGCAAGCGCCGCAATCGATGCATTTTTCGGGATCAATGTCGTACTTGCCATCACCCTCGGAAATGGCCTCTACCGGGCATTCCGCCTCACAAGAACCGCAAGCGATGCACTCATCAGAAATTTTATGAGCCATCATATCACCTCCTCTTCTCTTTTACGCGCGTATTGTAGCATTATCCCCAATAAAAATCAATAACCGGATTATAGCAATCGAAGGTGGACGCCGCTTTTTTGCCCGTAGTGACCTCTATGCCAGCATCTCCGGACGATTTTAGGTGAAGCCCACTTCTTTTTTGAAAACCAGGAAAAACTTGGCCCCAGCAGGGAGGGAGGAGCAGAGGAGGCTGACCTTGCCGAAACTGGGCGGCTTTGACGGTGAAGGCATGCCGTGGCGCCGGACCACGCCGTTTTAGCCTCATAAGCGGAGGGACGCAGAAATGAAAAAGGCATCCTCACATTCCACCTTTCCAGTCATCTGCATCCTATGCGGAAAAGCCGATTGTGTCCCACCCGATCCGAACCAATCGTTATCTATGATGTGCGCTCAGTTGCCCAGCTCAACGCTGATCTCGCTGAATATCTTCAGCAGATCATCCACCGCGTATCCGTTCCGGTCAGGCCCCGCCGCATCCACAACCGCCCGCCCCTGATGCATCATCAGCAGTCGGCTTCCATAGCTGACGGCAAACCGCAGGTTATGCGTCACCATGAGGGTCGTCAGCTTCTTCTCTCGGACGATCTTCTCCGTCAACTCCATCACCGTCTCCGAGGAGCGAGGGTCCAGCGCCGCCGTATGCTCGTCAAGAATCAGCAGGTCAATGGGCGTCATGGTGCTGATAAGAAGCGCTAGCGCCTGTCGCTGGCCACCGGAAAGGCTGCCCACAGCCAGATGAATCTGGTTCTCAAGGCCTAGCCCCAAGGGCTCCAGCATCGCCTTATACGCGTCAACACGCTTCTTGTTCACCCCGCCGCCGAGGAAATACGGCCTTCCCTTGTTGTCTGCCAGTGAGAGGTTTTCCAAAATGGTTAAGTTAGCGCAGGTGCCCTTGGCGGGGTCTTGAAAAACGCGGCCAATAAAGCCGGCCCTCTGGTATTCCCTGAGCTGATCGACACACTCTCCGGCCACCCTGATTTGCCCCTCATCCTGAAGGCTGGAACCGCAGAGCAAGTTCAGCAACGTGGTTTTCCCAGAGCCATTGCTGCCCACAATCGAAACAAACTCTCCCTGGCCGATGGTCAGAGAAAAGCCCTTGAACACCGCCCGCTCATTCACAGTGCCCGCCAGAAATGTCTTGTGGATATTCTCCATTTGCACCATGGACATGTCAGGCGCCAGTTGTCTTTGCATGGATTCCCCTCCTTCCCTCCCGGAAGCCCCCCAAAACAAGGGCGGCCACAAACAGCCCGGACATGAGCAATTTAAGGTAGTTTGTCGGCAGCCCCAATTGCATCGCCGCCGCCAAACACGCCTTATAAAGGATAGAACCCACCAATACCGTCGTCGTCGGACGAACCCAGCAGATGCCCTTGAACAGGCTCGTGCCAATGATCACCGAGGCCAACCCCATGACCACCATGCCGGTACCGCTGGAGACATTGGCGCTTTCCGCCTGTTGGGCCAAGATGCTGCCTGACAAGGCGGTCAGTCCATTGCCCAGCATCAGCCCTAACATTTTCATCATGCCGGGATCCACCCCAAGAGCGGAAACATATTGGTCGTTGTCCCCGGCGGCCCGAAGCAAAAGCCCCGACTTGGAGCGGTAATAGGCGTCCAGCAATAGCTTTATCAACAGCCCCGTCACAAAAAGCACGATGAGCACTCGGCGGGGGTAAAGGGAAGTGGGCAAAAGCTTTGCCAAACCCGAGTTAAAAACCGTGGGCTGGTTATAAAAGGGCAGGATGGCCCTGCCCCCAAGGACCACCAGGTTTACGGACCACAGGGCGGTCATGACGAGAATGCCCGACAGGAGATCCGATATCCGCAGCTTCACATGCAGAAGGCCTGTCACCATGCCCGCCATGCCGCCCAGAAGAAAGGAGCACAGAATGGCAAGAAGCGGATGTGCCCCTGCGCTGATGAGCGCCGCCGTGACGCAGGCCCCCAAGGGCAGTGTGCCGTCCACTGAAAGATCTGGAAAGTGCAGCACGCTATAGGTGATGAACACTCCAAGTGCCATCACCCCATAGATCAGGCCTTCCTCCAGCACATTCACCAAAAGGCGCAGAAACACATCCATCCCCGTTCACCCCTTCGCTTTTACTTGGTCACATCCATCGCGTCCGCGTAGGCATCCGGCAACGCAATGCCCAGCTTGGCCGCCACGGCGCTGTTGTAGGCGGGGGTACAGTCGTCCACCAGCAATACAGGCGTGGTATCCGGTTTGGCCTCTCCCTTGAGAATGCCGGCAGCCATGCGGCCCGCCGCCTTGCCCAGCTCCACATAGTCAATGCCTTGGGTGGCCAAGCAGCCGTTTATGACCTGCTCAACCTCAGAACCGAATACCGGGATGCCCGCTTCATCCGTCGTGTGCAGCACCAGGGAAAGGTTCTCCACAACATTGTTGTCCGTGAAATTGTTGACGCAGTCCACTCCCTTCGCCACCAGCGCCGCGGATGCGGACGCCACTTCCGACGGTCCCGTTATCCCCACCGCTTCAATGGTAAAGCCGTAATCCGGCGCGAGGGCCTTAATCTTCTCCAAGTGCGTCAAGGAATTCGGCTCGCTGGTGGTATAAAGGATACCGATGGTCTTCGCGTCCGGCAGGAATGTCCTGATCATCTCAACCTGGGCTTTCAGGTTTAAAACATCCGAAGCCCCTGTGCAGTTGGTGCCGGGCGCCTCATTGGACTTAACAATGCCTGCCGCGACGGCATCCGACACGGCCACGAAGATCACGGGAACGCCCAAGTCTTTCGTCGCGGCATAAGCGCTCATGGCGGCCGGGGTAGCAATGCCCACAAGCATGTCCTCATTTTTTGCCACCATGTTCTTGGCCTGCATGTCGCTGGTGCCCATGTCCGCCATGGCGTTCTGAAAATCCACGGTCAGCGTATCCCCTTCCTGAAAACCATTCTCCGCCAAACCCAAGAGGAAGCCCTTGGCGCAATTATCCAAGGAAGGATGGGTGGCGTACTGGATGATTCCAACGGTTTTCGTCTCCGCCAAGGCGGCTGTCGAGAGCTGAAGCACCACGCACAGCAGAACGGAAAGCAGTTTTTTCATTGAGATATCCCCCTTATCATTTATCATTTCATTTTGCTGCAGCCCTGTCTCACTTTTCGGCCGTCGCCATCGCCATTTCACCAGGATCGCCCTCCTTTTTTTGCAATAAAAAAACCCTTGTCCCCTTTCCTAAGGGACAAGAGCCATTGCTTGCTCCTGCGATACCACCCAAATTGCCGAAATCGGCCTCTCTGCCGCGCACCAGCATGCGCGCTCCTCGATAACGGAAGGATACCGTCGGTTGCTACTGGAATATCCGTTCGCACCGCCCTCGAAAGTCCATTCCCCCGGCCGTACCCTGCCGCAATTCCACCGCCTGCGGCTCTCTTTAAGGAAACTCTCCGAAGTACTCGTCTTTGTCATAGGTTTAATATGTATGGGGGGATTATACAGCCCATATCAAACGATGTCAACCCCCAATGCCAATATTTGGTTTTAAGTCCGGTTTGCCGTTAGGCCATCTATATGCTATAATGCGTAGGATAGAAATACCAGAAAGAGGTGAATCCATGAAACGCCGAATCTTATTCTTGGCCCTTGTGATGACGCTGATCCTTGGCAGTGCTGCGCTGGCGGATAATAGCGTGCTTCGGCAAGATGGCGTGTTCGCGATGCAGTTTGACAGCTTTTCCGGAGTTGAGGCCCACGCAATGCGATTAAAGAAGGGGGATACTCTCGCCATAACCGGCGTTTGCCAGAGTGGAGACCTTGAAATCGTCATTAAAAAGGATTCCGGAGAAGTTGTGTTTACGTCAACAGGTTCTCCAACGCCGGCAACTTTTTTGGAAATATATACTGACGGCGTATACCGGATCACGGCAACCGGCCAAAACGCCAGAGGATCCATCCAAATTTCGGTAGGCATAGGCATGTATCAGACCCCAAGTGAAGCGCCCCAGCGAATTGAACGCATCCAGGGCAGCCTTGGCTATGTCATCGAATATAACCCGGATGTTTTCACCTACGATATCAAGGACGCCGGGGATTTTTTCATCGCGAGGGAAGACTTCGGAAATCCTCAGGAAAATTATCGGACCTACCTATGGATTGGCCGCTATGAAGGCACGCTGGACGATACCGTTGAAAAGCTGTTGCAGGAACCGGGGGCCCAGGAGCAGCCCGCCACCATCATCGATTACCGGGCCGCCCGCATTGTGCGGTTTCAAACGGGAAGTGCGCCGGACGCGTCCGTAGTGACCTACACGATTGTGGAGGCGGGCCAAAATTTTCTATTCACAGTCACCTCTACGTACCCGCTGGGTCGGGAAGCGGAAATCAAGCCCCTGGTAGAGGCGATGCTGGCCTCACTGCAATTTCAGTATTGAACGCTGCCGGCATCTGCTGCGATTGATTTAATTCATTAATTTGCTGGAAAACCACCAATGCCTATGGTAAAATATTGGCGTAAGTGCAGAAATGCGCCCATCAGAAAGGAGTGAGAATCCATGCAAAAATCGTCCCGATTCTTTGCGTTGCTGATCGCAACATTGCTCGTGGTATCCCTCGCGCCAGCTTTGGCGGAAGGCGAACCAGTCGTCATCACAATCCTTGAGACCAGCGATTTACACGGTTCAATTTACTCCTACGACTATGCCATAGACGCGGAAACAAAAAACACAGGGCTATCCCGCGCTGCTACTTACATTGAGGAGCAACGGGGGCTGGATCCGGACTTGATTCTGGTGGATAACGGGGATGCCGTTCAGGGTAACATGATCTCCCTGTTCAACGGGGACGCGGTGCACCCCATGATCAACGCTTTCAACCTGTTGGACTATGACATCTGGAACCTTGGCAACCATGAGTTCAACTACGAGTTTTCCATGCTTTCCCGGGCAGTCGCTAACTTTAGCGGCGATGTGCTGATCGGCAACGCCTACTATGAGGACGGCAGCGGCATGGCCGACACCGGACCCTATGTGATTCGCGAAGTGAAAGGGGTGAAGGTCGGCATATTTGGCGTGGAAGCGCCTCACGTCCCCCAATGGGAAGCCTCTGATCCGTCACATTATGACAATATGGCTTTTCGTACCCCTGAGGAGCAGACAGGCTTAATGGTGGCGGAGCTCCGGGATAAGGTGGATGTATTGGTGGCAATGATTCATTATGGTCGCGAAGGCGAGTATGGCGTGGCGGGAGTCAATGAAATCGCGGCCAAATATCCAGAGGTGGATGCTTTTCTCATCGGTCATGCCCATGAGGTTCTCAACGAGGTTTCCGAAAGCGGCGCTCCCATTCTGGAACCCGGGAACAACGGCATGCATGTCTCCAAGTTGACGGTAATTCTCGAAAAAGAGGGGGACGCCTACAAGGTCAAGGACAGGGTTGGGGAGACAATCTCCATGGAAGGCTATGCGCCGAATCCGGATCTGCTATATGCTATGCGGTACGTCCATGATTACAGCGTCAGGGACGCCAACTCGGTCATTGGTGCCGTGTCCGCCGATTTCCTGGATCCGGTATTTACCCTTCCCGGCATTCCCACCGCTCAGATCCAAGATACGGCGCTGATCGATTTGATCAACAAGGTGCAAATGCGCTATTCCGGCGCCGATGTATCCCTGGCCGCTCTGTTCACCGCGGAAGCCAACCTTACCGCCGGGGACTTTAAGAAAAAGGACAGCGTCAATGTCTACAAGTATGACAACACCCTCATGGCCGTCAAGGTGACCGGCGCGGAGCTGAGGCAAATCATGGAAAAGCAAGCCGGCGCGTACTTTAACACCTACCGTGAGGGAGACGTTACCATCAGCTTTGATCCCAATATCCGCATTTACAACTATGACATGTTCAGCGGTGTGGATTATGAGATCGACATCTCCAAACCCATAGGCGAGCGGATCGTCAATCTCAAATACAATGGCGAACCTCTCAAGGACGGTCAGGAGCTCATCCTGGCGCTAAACAACTACCGTTATGGCGGGTTGGTCACCGCAGGCATGCTCTCCCCGGAAAACCTTGTCTTCGAATCCACCATCGACATGGCGGACACGCCGGCCGTGAGGGATATGATTTCCCTCTATGTCAAGGAATTGGGCGGTACCTTGGATCCGGTCTGCGACAACAATTGGCGCATCGTCGGCGCGGATTTGGAGGATCCGGCGAAGGATCTGATCTATGAAATGATCATGGGCGGAGAGATTCAAATCCCCACTTCCGAAGACGGCCGCACGCCCAATGTTCAGTCCATTAACGCCAACGACTTGCGCGAACAAGGCATCATTCCTGCCGATCTAGCGCCTGCCGCATAACAAAACAAGAGCTCTCGATAGGATAGCTCGCAAAAGGAGAGAGATTCATGAAAAGAGGTTCACTTGCGTTCATACTCACGGCATGCCTTTTGGCGCTTAGCTGTGCCACCGCTTCCGGCATTATGCTGGTCGCCGAATTACCGCAGGTGCCCTGGTTGAATTACACCTTGGAAGTTTGCCTCTTCTCTGATAAAGTGGAGTATATTCCGGACAACCTGCCTCCAGCCAGCGGAAGATACTATGTCATACGCCTGGCCGGAGTGGATGGGGCCGAAATAAATACTCAGGATATCCCCAGCGGGTGCGAGCTATTTGCGCTAAAGGATATCACAAAGGACGAATATTTCCCCTTCTACAACTACGTCATTCGTGGCATTGGCTTTGACAAGGAAAAGGCACAGTTTTCACCAAACCCAACCCAGAAGGATTTCGATTTATTCTTTGATATGCCGAAGGACACGGCGCTGGAAAATTTGATGCTTGCCATTGCGACACCAGATGGCAAGACCATTGAAGAATTCAGCCTGGTGGAAGTCCCCTGGCAACTTAAGGATGAAGACGAGGCTGCCGCTTCACTGTCGCCGGCCGCGCCTATGCCATAAGGCCATAGGATAAAGCACCGGTGTATATTGGCGCGGTGCTCCCTATGTCAAAACGGCTACGCCGGGAAGAAGGGATCCTTCTTCCCGGCGTTTTTTGCTGCTAGCGCTTAAATCGGTCTTACCTGCCGCAGCCCCATCCGCTATTGCAGCTGTTTCCACTGCCGCTTCCGCAGCCGCTCCCACAACTGTTCCCATAAGAATTACCAGGAATACGGTTGCCATAGTTTGGCTCATCGCAGAGTGAAGCGGGAGGATATAGGGGCAAGCTGAAGAATTCGTCGCACACATTTTCCGCGAACTCCTCGCTGGGCGGAATGGTGCAGAACCCATAGCTGGGCACGAGAATCTCGACCTCGGCGATTACCTTGATCGCTGCCGTTACGCAGATGGTCAGGCGGAAAACGTTGTCGCCGCGATATGTACCGGATACGCAAATGGCACTGACCATAGACTCAATACAGTATGGCACGATGGCTTCATCCGGTATTGACAGAAGCACATCCACAGGAAGGCTTACGATACCTTGCCCCACATATTGTGCGCAGCGGGAGTCGCTGAAGAGAATGTCGATGGGCACATCGATCATCGCGCGAACCCGGGCGAAACAAGGCCGGTCACATAGGCGCTCAATGGATAAATCCCGGATGTTTCCCGCCGTAGAAGAAGAGCGGCAGCTCTCGAACATGATCGGCGGAACGGGAGCGGGCGGATCGGGTAGGTCTCCTGCGCAGCAGGTGCCACCGCAGGTGCAATTGCACGGAGGCACAATGGCATAGTTCGTTATGGTGATATCCTTATCATCGAGTTGTTCCTGTAGCAAACCAGAATCATACACGCGCTTAACCTGCACGCAGACTCTCTCAGTTAAGCCTGAAATGGCATCGCCCGAGATCAGGCCGGGGCAGCTTCTCGGGTTTGCATTCTTATAGGAGTAGAATACCTCCCTCAAAATCCCCGCCATTTTCAAGCCCCCGCCAGGGTTTTGGGAGCAATTTGGGAGCATGAAATTATCCTCTGTCCTGAACGATAAACCCAGCATATAAAACTACGCATCATGAAATGCATCATGGAAATACGTTGTCATAGCATCCGCTCTGCACCCACGTAGTTTCTCCGCACAAACAGTTCGCGCCTTTAGCATTGCGCCACGTTGATATCAGGTTTTTCGATAAACCAATAGTCTCCGTCATGAAAAAGCATCACCTCACCCACTAACCCGGTCTGGTCGTTGATCACTTGACACGCGTACCGCATTCCCTGCCCGCCAGCACGAAGCGATGCCGCACGCCGTACGTCTTTCACTCGTTCGATAAACACTACGCTGCCGTCGCTTACCCGCTGAAACTTGAGTGGCTCAATCCGCCCATCCGCCGCCCAGCAAGCGCAGATCACGTTGACGTACTCTTTCGTAGCGCTTTCGCGTCTCGCGTTCACCCGCATTGCTCGCGCCTCCTACCCATTATAGTAGGGCATCGCCGGTTGAAGGTGCTCTCGCGGCTCTTCCCCACTTAAGCGACTGTTCGACATCATAATGCCCAGCCCGATGGATTTTGGCCCATTCCTGTCCTGTAGATTTCGCACCGTGTCCTCCAGCCGTTCCAGGGCCATCTTACGTTCGTCTTCGCCAAATATGTCCATCTGCGTCGGCGCGTGCAGCGGGGTCAATTGGCTACAATGTATACCAAGGCTGCGCATGGGAAACAACTTTGAATACGCCCGATCTCTAAATAGTGCCATTGCCACCTGCGCGATATCCCGGCCAAGCGCTGTCGGGTGCGCAATCGTTCGCTGGCATTGCTGCCATTGCAGATCGCCAGCCGTCCGCACGCTGATGCTAACGCACCGAGAACGGAACCCATTCTCGCGCAAGCGCGCGGCCACGCTGTCCGCCAGAATGTAGTATGTGCATTTTGCATCTTCCTCAGTCTCGATGTCGATCGGCGTGGTGGTGCTGTTGCCAACGCTCTTGATCGGTATGGCTACATCGCACGGTTGCACCGGCGATAGATCGTCCCCGTTTGCAAATGCCCGAAGCAACAGGCCGTTCTTGCCCAATTTGCACATCAACCACTCCGGTTCCGCTTGCGCCAAGCCGCCGATGGTCGCGATATTCATACGGATCAGTTTTGCCGTAGTGGCCGGGCCCACAAAAAGCAATTCCGACACGGGTAAAGGCCACACGAAATTCTGATAGTTACCCGGCGTGATGACGGTCGTCGCGTCCGGTTTTTTCATGTCACTGCCGAGCTTTGCGAACGGCTTTGTGAAACCTACGCCAATGCTGCAAGTAATCCCCAGCTCTAACTTGGTGCGCTCTCGTATTTCGTTCGCAATTTTCCAAGCTTTGATCCAGGTCATGTCGGGCGCACTGATATCCACCCAGCTTTCATCAAGCCCATACGGCTCCACCTTATCCGAGTAATCGCTCAGGATGTCCCGGAAGTCTGCGCTAAAGCGCATGTACAGCGGGTAATCCGCCGTCACCATCACCAGACCGGGGCACTTCCGGCGTGCCTCGTTTATCGTCTCTCCGGTCTGCACGCCATACTTCTTGGCGAGCTGGTTTTTGGTCAGGATAATACCATGCCTTGCCTCCGGATCCCCTCCGACCGCAACAGGCAAGTGCCGCAGCTCTGGATGGTACAAACATTCCACACTCGCGTAGAACGCGTTGAGGTCACAATGCAATATGTGTCGCACCTCGCAACCCTCCTTTGCAAAGAAGAACTTATGTTCGTAATATTACAACGGGAACGTTTGTTTGTCAAGAGGGGTAAGTTACGTCTGGTACTTTTCCCTAATCAAAGCGCTCCAGTCACACATGGGCATAACAAATAACCCGACAGCGCGATGCCGTTGGCGTCTACGCTTTCTCGCGAATCAATTGCACCCCTGTTCTTCCCGCCGCCACGTGCGCTATTTCCGATACCACCTCAATCCCAGTGGCGTCATACCCCTCCAGGTTAGCAGCCTCCAGTGTGCTCCCGCTTCCCGCAAAGCAATCCAGGATTCGCCCGCCAGGGGCACAGAGCTTAACGATGTCCCGCATCAACGCAAGGGGTTTTTGCGTCATGTGAACGCGCCGCGCCTCAGGAACATTCGAGTACCGGAATATACCCGGCAAACAGGGTACCTGCCTGTCAAGCGGCAGCTTGCCGTTGCTTCCCCACAAAATAAATTCAGCTTGCTGCCTGAACCTCCCGCGTTGCGGCCTGCAATTGCCCTTGTCCCATACCGCGACCCCACGCCATATCCAGCCCGCGCGTTGTATGGCGTCGGAGAGGCAAGAGAGCTGTCGCCAGTCCACAAAGAGCGCACACACAGCGCCGGGCTTGCATACCTCGCGGCATGCTGTCAGAACATCGGTCATGAACAGTGTCCAAGTACGCTGGTCCATTGCTTCGCCCGCGAAATCCGGGTATGGGCAAGTATCCTTTGTGTTTGTGTATTTAGCTCTAGCTGGAATTCTTGTCTCCGAGGCGGTCGCTCCGCCGCTGCTATAGGGTGGATCTGTGATGAGCGCATCGAAAAAGTTGGGGTGGAACTGCTTGAGTACCTTTGTCGCATCGCCATGATAGAGCTCGCTCATCTTCAAAAGTCCTCCAAAAAAGATTGTACGATAGATGGGGTCGATTTCGGGGGAGCGGTTTGCCAAAAATGAAAAAGCCCGCCGGATCTACGCCGACGGGCTGCGTAAAGGGCGGGGTGTGCATTCACAGGCCGGTGGGTGGCGAGCCGCCGCCTTGTTGCTAAACAACAAAGGGAAAACGGGCGGATCGTCCAACCCGCCCGCCCCTCTCTTTCAAAAAGGGCACGGGAAAAAGGAGCGGGGAAATAGCACCCGCCGCAGCGGCCCCACAGGCCGCCCCGTGCCGTGAAAGCCCGAAGGCTTATCACCATTCAGTCATGCGATCATTCCGGGTTCCCCGGACCCTCGGGCGGCTCTTTCTCCCTTTCGCCTTTGGCGAATGTCACTTCATAGGCGCCCATGGCGCCCAGGGCCACCACGAAGGCGTTGATGGCGACCAGCGGCACGTCAGCCCACGCCAC
>JAVBOX010000117.1:0-34834 GCA_031550095.1 Eubacteriales bacterium | reverse complement strand
TTCTGGATGGCGTTGATTAGCTTCGTTTGCTATGGGCGCTGCTTGGCTTTTCGGCCCCATATGTAAGGCAGATTCACGAAATGAGCGCGTAAGCGCATGATCTTGGCAGGGAAGCGCACACCATCCGAGGTGCGCTTCCTTTCCGTGCGGATTAAAATATTTTTACCAATTTTTGGAACTAAGCTATGAATCCTCCCGTCCAAGGGGTTAGAAACAGAAAAGCGAATCCCAAACAACCAAAAAAGAAAAGGGGAGGAATGAAAAAAATGAAGCGAATGTTCATTGTGTTGTTATGCGCTTTCCTGGCCGTTATGCTTACCGGGTGTCAGGCTGTGCTGGGTGCCGTGGCGAGAAAAGCGCTGGAGGCCGTGATAACGACACCTAAAGACACTGAAGATGCTGCCGACAGGTGGATCGCGTATGAGGTACCCAGCCAAATGACAATGGGAGCTCCCGCGCCGGGCACAGGCGCGATGAAGCAAGGCGGCGCGAATGTGGGCTTTTACCTTCCGGATGACACGAGCTATGAGGAATACGCGCCTTTGAAAGACCTCGGCTTTGTTTCGCCGAAAACCCGTCCCCTGTCCACTTTCGCCGCGGATGTGGACACCGCCGCCTATGCCAATATCCGCCGGATGATTCTCGACCAGACTCCCATCTCCCCTGATGCTGTCCGCATTGAGGAGATGATCAATGCCTTCTCCTACCATGATCCCGTGCCTGTTGGCGACGGGCCTATCGCCATTTCCGCCCAGGTTGCGGAGTGCCCTTGGCAGAAAAGCCACATGCTGATGAGGGTGGCGCTAAAGGCTCAGGAGATCCAGGCGGCAAACCTGCCCCCATCCAACCTGGTTTTCCTCATCGATACATCGGGAAGCATGAATTCTCCGGACAAGCTGCCCTTGGTGCAGCGGAGCTTTTCGCTTCTCATTGAGCAGATGGAGGAAAAGGATCGGGTTTCCATCGTCACCTACGCAGGCAGCGCCGAAGTGGTGTTGGAAGGCGCTCGCGGCGATGAAAAAGCCAAGCTGCTGGCCGCGATTGCTGACTTGACGGCTGAAGGCGGAACAGCCGGCGCGGATGGAATTGAGACTGCATACGCCTTGGCGGAGAAATATTCCTCGCCAGGCGTGAATAGCCGGGTGTTGCTTGCCACGGACGGTGACTTTAACATCGGCATTAACTCTGAAAGCGATTTAATTCGCCTGATTGAGGCTAAAAAGGATACGGGAATCTTTCTGACGACATTGGGTTTCGGCATGGGGAATCTCAAGGATAACAAGATGCAGGCCCTCGCGGATCATGGCAACGGCAATGCCACCTACATTGACACCATCCACCAAGCGAGGCGTTCCCTCATTGAAGAAATGGGCGCGACCCTTGTGACTGTGGCAAAGGATGTCAAAATTCAAGTGGAGTTCAACCCGGACACCATCGAAGGCTATCGTCTGATCGGCTATGAAAACCGCCTGATGAATGAAGAGGATTTTGTCGATGACACCAAGGATGGCGGGGAGATGGGCGCCGGGCATGCCATGGTGGCCCTCTATGAGCTGATTCCGGCAGGCGCGGGGGAAATGATGGGCACAGACCTGACGTACCAAAGGGGAGCCGCCGTTGGCAGCACCGATTACGCTACGGTTCATGTTCGCTATAAGCAGCCGACTGGGGAGAAATCAGCTGAGATGGTTCATATCGTTGGCAAGGACGCTTATACGGAAACCCTTGGCAACGACTTTGCCCTTTCCGCCGCGGTGGCTGCCTTTGGCCAGCTGCTGTCAGGAAGCAAGTTCAGCGGTGCGGCGGATGAGGCCATGATCCTTTTGTTGCTCCAACCCATGCTGTCCGAGGACATCGGCGGCCGGATTGTGGAGCTGTCTACCTTGGTTCGCCAGAGCGGAGGGCTTTACGAGGTGCCTGGAAAGCCATAGAGCACACCATTGGAAACAATGACTCGTAAATTCAATAAACCGTCGAAAAATCCCGCCCTAGGAGGTCCATCTCCCAAGGCGGGACTTTCACAGCTCATGCTCAATTGTCATCTGGCCGCCAAACCTTCCAAACCTCACCGTCTGTGACGGCGATGATGGTGCCCTTGGTGGTTAGCATCCAGGGAATCTCCCGCTTATCCAAACTGCGAAGCATTTTGGAGATTCCGTCTTTTGTATTGGAGATTGTCGCCAGGGACTGACGCACAGCGCCATGAAACTCAGAAACAAACGACACAATGCCATGATGAGGCATTTTGAGGATATCTGATTGAAGCAAGGCGCCATGTTCTTCCGTCAGCGCCCTTTGCGCTTTGCTTTCTATATCCGCTCCTAAAAGAATCGCACGGTTTCCCAGCTCTATCTTGACGATCATGGACCGGTCATTCTGGGAGGCATCTGGCCTTTGCCATTGAAGGAAGATCAACTTCGCCTCGCCTAGATACATTTCCGCCATGTTTTCCACCATGTGAACCGGGATGTTCTTTTTTTCGATGAGCGAATCCAACGCCTTTTTTTTGGCGCTTTTAAAATTCTCAAAGAGATAAGGCTGCATGAATGTGCCCACCGGCACTTTCGCTAAAATGTCCGGGAAGCCGCCGATATGATCGTCGTGGGGATGAGTGGCAAACGCGTAGTCCAGGGAATCGATGCCCAGCAAAGCTAGGTAGTCGATGATCCGCGCCGAGGTTTTCCGGTTACCGCTGTCCACCAGCATGGTCCGGTCGCCCATGCGCAAAAGAATGCAGTCTGCTGCCTGCACATTGATCAAATGTACCTCAAGCAAACCAGGATCTCCCAGCGTTGGTCGGACATCGCCTTGCGACAGGTATTCAATGACACCGCCGTTTTCTGCAAGGGCATTGGAGAGGAGCAGGGAACCAAGGATCAGGATAAGGGCGAGGGCTGTTTTTCGAAATGAGCGCATGAGGACTCCTTTCGGGTGATAAATGAATGGAAGCCACCATGGTAAGCAATGGCTTTCCATTTCTTGCAAATAAAAAACGCCGCGAGAAGCATGGCACTTGATAAAGTATATGATCCTTATGGCAAAATCAGCACGAAAATGGGAAGCCTATACGTTATCTCTTTTTAGATGGGGGGATGATTTAATGCAAAAACTGGAAGTGTTTTTTGATTACGCTTGCCCGTTCTGTGAAAAGGCCCATGGCTATCTTGTTGAGCTGAAGCGCAGTGCGCCTGGGCTTATGATCGCATGGCAGCCATGCGAAGCCCATCCCCGGCCTGAACGGTATGGCCGGCACAGTGATCTCTGTATTCGGGGCATGTTTTTCGCCCAACAGCATGGCGCTGACCTATGGGCGTATCATGAGCGGATGTACCGAGCTGCAATCCGGGATGGGGCGGATATCGAGAAGGTTGAGGTGGTCGCCCGCTATGCGGAGGATATTCTGGACAGAGATGCGCTTTGTCAGGCCCTTCTCCGGGGTGATTACGCTCAGGAGCTGGCCCGGGTTAACGATTATGCCTACGAAACTTCCTCTGTATGGGCGGTGCCCGCCTATCGGCTGGATGGCCGCAGGCTGGACGCGATAGAAGACGTAGGCGTTTCTTTTGAACAATTGACCGCCTTGTTAGAACTTGTATAGAAGATATTGATATGAAAAAGCTGGTTTTGATTTCCTTGACCCGTGGAAGAAATGGGATATGGCCGCCCCCATCGCAAAGAACCGCCAGTTCCATTTAACTTAAGGCAACACCGCACAGTCGCGCACACCGTCCTTGCAGATCTTTTCGTGCTGCTTTATGTCGCTCTTGCGGTCGCCGTAGCGCTGCTACGGCTTCCTCCAGGCTCCTTGATCAGCGCGAAAATCTCTCGCAATGCCGGCGACGCTCCTTTGTGCGGTGTTGCCTTAACTTGGATTGACGCAAGTGAGCCATAGAAAAAGCATGGAGTGTTCAAGCGGAAAACGGCTATACAGCAATGGATGAAAGCCTTCGCGCCAATTGGGATTTTGCTATCAAGTGGCGAATAATCACTGGAATGATGAGGGGGAACAGCGAAATGGGACATGGGCTTATGGGTGGCTCCAGTTGTGCTGCCGGAGGAATAAACGTGCGCGGTAGGTTTATCGGCTTTGCTTTTGCGCTGCTGCTTTGCTATCCCATCGTATTTTCAGTCGTCTCCCTGGCGGAAGAGGAATACATCGGCTTTGCCCAGGTTCAAAAGGGAGAGACAAATTTACGGGAATCCCCGGGCGGGAATCTGCTTTGCAAGCTGGAAAAAGAGGATATGGTCTATGTTTTGGACCGGGAAGAGAGCGCTTCTGGAGTGGTATGGTATAAGGCGACCATCAACCACAACAAGGCAAATTCTTGTGAGACAATGACTGGATATGTTCGGGGTGACCTGCTTACGTTGCCACCCTTCTTGTTCACGGATGTGGAGAAAATATCGGCCAGCAAGTATCACATGCTGTGCATCCTTCGGGATGGAAGGGTGCTGGCGGTTGGCAGCGACCATAACGATGTGCTTGAGGTGAGGGACTGGATGGGCATGGTGGACGTTGTTGCCGGAAACCTGGCTTCCGTGGGCCTTCGGCCAGATGGAACCGTGGCTGTTCTGACGGATACGAGGGCATGGGTGGATCCAAAATGGGCTGGCGTCCAGCGGCTGGTAAAGGGCCGAACTGCTTATGGGGGTATCAAGGCGGATGGCACGGTTTTGATCCATTATGAGGTGAACAATACAAGCGAAGAGATAGGAAGAGCCAACCGGATGGCGGAATCCATCGGCCAGGTGGCGGATCTGGCCATCCTGCCTGAATTCGTGGCTGGACTGAAGCCGGATGGAACGGTTCAATTGGTCTGGGACGGAGAAATTGACGAGCGCCTCCTGGAAACGGTATCCGGCTGGCGGGATGTTGTGGACATCGCCGGCGCGGGTTTTCAAGTTGTCGCGCTTCGAAAGGATGGTTCCGTTGTTGCGGCTATGAAGTCGGGCCGAAACGATCATGGCCAGTGTGAGGTGGATTCCTGGACGGACATTATCGCTATTGACACGGCCGACACATACACCCTTGGCCTAAAAAAAGACGGAACGCTCATGATCACCCGGAATACCATTGATGTTTCCGGACTGACTGATATTACCTCAATCCAAGCGGCAGAATCCTTTGTGGCCGCCCTAACAAAGGACGGCCGCGTGGTCTTCCGGGGAGACTACCATTTTTGGGCCATTTTTGGCGTTGGGGGGCACATGGTGGTGTCGGATTAACAGACGCCCTATTGCTTCGCGTCAATGTAATTATATAGTGTATACTTTGATATTTGATAATAACGGCTCACCTTATCCCCGGATTTGGTGATCAAAAAAGCGCCCGCGTCGTTCAGAAATTGGACGGCGCGGATTTTGTCTTCTTTGGTCATGAGGGCGACCGGCTTTCCCACCAGCGCGACAGATTGATCGATGAGATCATCTAAAAGATCATTGACGCTTCGAGTGATGCGCTCCGGTTCGTCTCTCCCGCCGGGAGCCGCGCTGACCAAAGGCTTGATAGCGCTATTCAACATGAGAAGATTGGTAATATCGTAGTTGATGGCGAAAATACCGATCACCTGGTTCCCTTCGTCACGGATATAGATGGTGCTGGACTTTAGAATGCGCCCATCGCTGGTTTTTGTCAGATAGTTCAGGTGATCCGCCAGAGAATCGGATCCGCTCTGCAAGGCGGTCAACACGGCGCGGGAAGGGCCGTCCCCCAGGGCGCGGCGCGTCACATGGCCATTTTCAATTGCGACAATGGTATGTTCACGGCTATCCTTGTCCAGATCATGGACCACCACTTCACAGCTCTCGCCAAATTGCTGGGCGATGCCGTTGGCCAAACGCTTTAATAAAGACAATGTCGTCGGTTCGATCAAGGTGCTCATCCTCCTGCCTCAATATCAGTATACAACAAATTTGAAGATTTACAAGAAGAAAACTAAAAAATAATTTTTAGATATATAAAAATTTTGTTGACTTTTTGAGAAGCCATGCTATACTGAGGACAAAATACAAAGGAGCGTCATGATATGCGGATCAAATGGATTGCAAACCGGATGCCCGGAACGGATGACAAGAGCCTATCCATTATGTCGCTACAGAATATCAGCAAGGCTCGTCAGTTCCATAAAAGCTTTCCGCAATATGAGGAAACCCCTTTGGCCCATCTTCAGAATGCGTCCGCGCGGCTGGGGGTCAGCGGCATTTTTGTCAAGGATGAATCCTATAGGTTCGACCTGAACGCCTTCAAGGTGCTAGGGGGCTCTTTTGCCATGGCCCGGTATATCGCCAGCCGCCTGGGCAAGGATGTCTCGGAGACGGACTACGCCTATTTGACGTCCGCAAAGCTTCGGGATGAGTTTGGCCAGGCCACGTTCTTCACGGCGACGGATGGAAATCATGGACGCGGCGTCGCGTGGGCTGCCCGGCAGCTTGGCCAGAAGGCCGTGGTGTATATGCCAAAGGGAAGTGCGCGGATCCGCTTTGACAATATCCAAAAGGAAGGCGCCACGGTCACCATCGAAATGGTGAATTACGATGAATGCGTGCGCATCGCGGCCAGGGAAGCGGCGGAAACACCACGGGGTGTGGTGGTGCAGGATACGGCCTGGGAGGGCTATGAGGAGATTCCGGCATGGATCATGCAGGGGTATGGCACGATGGCGGCCGAAGCGGCGGAGCAGCTGCGGATCCTTGGCGTGGAGAGGCCCACCCATATTTTCATTCAAGCGGGTGTTGGCTCCCTGGCTGGCGCGGTGCAGGGGTATTTCACGAATCTGTTTCCAGAGAACCCGCCCAAGGTGATCGTCATGGAAGCGCAAGCGGCGGACTGCCTGTACCAAGGGGCGCTGGCGGCGGATGGGGAGATCCGCTTTGTTGGCGGCGACCTTGAAACCATCATGGCGGGTTTGGCCTGCGGTGAACCCAACACCCTTTCCTGGGATATTTTGAAAAACCATGCGTCCTTCTTCGTTTCCTGCCCAGATTGGGTAGCGGCGGATGGCATGAGGCGGCTTGGTGCTCCTGAGGGAAGCGATCCACGGATTATTTCCGGCGAATCTGGCGCGGTGGGCATGGGCCTGCTGGCGGCTTTGATGGAAAAGGAAGCCTATAAGGACCTGCGGGAGGCCATTGGCCTTAACAGGGAATCAAAGGTGCTGATGTTCTCTACGGAAGGGGATACGGACCCAGAGAACTATCGGCGGATTGTATGGGACGGAGCTTGCCAAGGGCCGGAGAAGTAATGCCCAAGGCCAAGCGAACACAAGCCTTCGGTGCAATGGTCTGAAATATGATAACGGACTGCATGTGGGGAGGAAATGAACATGGACTTTGCAAGGGTACGGGCAGCGGCAGCGGGGTATCTGCCTCAGATGACGAAGTTTCTCAGGGATCTTGTCCGCATTCCGGGGGAAAGTGCGCAGGAGCGGGGCGTAATTCTGCGCATTGAGCAGGAAATGAAGGCGGTTGGCTTTGATAAGGTTGTCATCGATCCCATGGGCAATATTCTAGGCACCATGGGCACGGGAAAAACCCTGATCGGCTTCGATGCCCACATTGATACGGTGGGCATCGGCAACAAGAGCAACTGGACATTTGACCCATATGAAGGCTATGAGACCGATCTGGAAATCGGCGGCCGTGGCGCGTCCGACCAGCTGGGAGGCATCGTTTCCGCCGTCTATGGCGCTAGGATCATGAAGGATCAAGGCCTTCTCACCGACCAGTACAGCGTTCTGGTAACAGGCACCGTCCAGGAGGAAGACTGTGACGGCCTGTGCTGGCAATACATCATCAATGAGGATAAAATCCGGCCTGAATTCGTCGTGATTACCGAGCCTACCGACGGCAACATCTATCGGGGACAGCGGGGCCGTATGGAGATCCGCATTGACGTGCGGGGCGTTTCCTGCCATGGCTCCGCGCCTGAGCGGGGCGATAACGCCATTTACAAGATGGCGGATATCCTCCAGGAAGTTCGCGAGCTCAACAACCATCTCCACGTGGATCCCTTCCTTGGAAAGGGAACCGTGACCACCTCCGAGATTTTCTTCACATCGCCCTCCCGGTGCGCAGTGGCGGATTCCTGTGCCGTGTCCCTGGATCGTCGCCTGACGGATGGGGAAACATTCGAGATGGCCTTGGAAGAGGTGCGGAACCTGCCCGCCTGCAAGAAGTACGGCGCCGAAGTCACCATGTATCGGTATGACCGGCCCTCCTGGACCGGACTGTCCTATCCGACGGACTGCTATTTTCCCACCTGGGTCATTCCAGAGGATCACGCTGCCACCCTGGCCATGGTGGCAGCCTACAGGGGCATGTATGGAGAGCCTAAGGTGGATAAGTGGACATTCTCCACCAACGGCGTCTCCATCATGGGCCGCTTTGGCATTCCTTGCATCGGCTTCGGCCCCGGCAAGGAGAACCAGGCTCATGCCCCAAATGAAAAGACCTGGAAGCAGGATCTCGTCAAATGTGCCGCCGTCTACGCGGTCATGCCCACCCTGTACTGCAAATAGGAGCGGAGGAAGAGAAGATGAGCGATTTGTATCAAATGTTGAATACCCTCAGGGCCGTTGGAGCCAACACCATGTACGGCAGGGATTTCTTTCTCACCTGGGAAAAGTCGGATGATGAGCTCAAATCCGTGTTCACGGTAGTCAACGCTCTTCGCAATCTCAGGGAACGGAACATTTCCACGAAAATATTCGATAGCGGCTTGGGTGTATCCCTTTTCCGGGATAACTCCACCCGCACCCGCTTCTCCTTTGTCTCCGCCTGCAATCTCCTGGGCCTGACCGTCTCAGATCTGGATGAGGGCAAGTCCCAAATCGCCCATGGGGAAACCGTCCGGGAAACCGCCAACATGATTTCCTTCATGGCCGATGTCATCGGCATTCGGGACGACATGTACATCGGCAAGGGCAACGCCTATATGCGTGAGGTGGTGGAGGCCGTCACCCAGGGCCATCAGGATGGGGTCCTGGCACAGAAGCCCACGCTGGTAAACCTCCAGTGCGACATCGATCATCCTACCCAGTCCATGGCCGACGCCGCGCATCTCATTGAGCACTTTGGCGGCGTTGAAAACCTCAGGGGCAAGCGAATCGCCATGTCTTGGGCGTATTCCCCATCCTATGGAAAGCCCCTCTCCGTCCCGCAGGGAATCATCGGCCTCATGACCCGCTTCGGTATGGATGTGGTGCTGGCCCATCCAAAGGGATACGAGGTGATGCCGGAGGTGGAGGCCATTGCCACCGCCAATGCGGCGAAGTCCGGCGGCCGCTTCACAAAGACCAACAGCATGGCCGATGCCTTCGAAGGCGCCGACGTCGTCTATCCCAAGAGCTGGGCGCCCTTTGCCGCCATGGAAAAGCGCACCAACCTATATGGCAATGGGGATTTTGACGGCATCAAAGCGCTGGAGAAAGAGTTGCTGGCCCAAAACGCCCAGCACAAGGACTGGGAGTGTGCCGAAGCGTTGATGGCCAGGACAAACGGGGGTAAAGCTCTTTACATGCACTGCCTACCCGCAGATATCTCCGGCGTCAGCTGCAAAGAAGGAGAAGTGGCCGCCACTGTTTTTGACCGTTACCGGACGCCTCTCTACCGGGAAGCCTCCTTTAAACCCTATGTCATCGCCGCCATGATTTTCTTGGCAAAGGTGATGGATCCCGCCGCCACATTGGCCGCTTTGGAATCCGCGGGTCAACCCCGTTGGTTTCAAAAGTAAGCCCACGAGAGGAATGCGCAATGGGTAAGAAAATTGTCATCGCCCTCGGCGGAAATGCCCTGGGCAATAACCTGCCGGAGCAGATGCTGGCGGTCAAGGAGACCTCCAAGGCCATCGTGGATCTGATCGAGCAGGGTCATCTGGTGATCCTCTCCCATGGGAATGGGCCTCAAGTGGGTATGATCCAGAACGCTATGGTGGAGTATAGCAAAGTGCGTGGGGAACCCATAGCTCCCCTCTCCGTCTGCGTGGCTATGAGCCAAGGTTATATCGGCTATGACCTGCAAAATGCGCTCCGGGAAGAGCTGCTGAATAGGGGCATCCGCAAGCCCGTTTCCACCGTGCTCACCCAGGTGCGGGTAGATCCGGAAGATCCGGCTTTTCAAAAGCCCACCAAGCCCATCGGCGCTTTTTTCTCCAAGGAGGACGCGGATCGCCTGGCGCGGGAGAAGGGTTACACCATGATGGAAGACGCGGGCCGGGGCTATCGTCGGGTGGTCGCCTCTCCCAAGCCTGTGGAAATCGTTGAGATTGATACGGTGAAGGATTTGCTGGCGGCGGGGCAGATCGTCATAGCGGCCGGCGGCGGCGGAATTCCCGTTATGGCCCAAGGGAATCATTTAAAGGGCATGGCCGCAGTCATTGACAAGGATTTCGCCAGCTGCTGCATGGCTAAAATGCTGGAGGCTGATTGCCTGATCATCCTCACCGCCGTGGAGAAGGTGGCCATCAACTTCGGAAAGCCGGAGCAAAAATGGCTTGACACCCTGGCGCCCGAGGAGGTCAGAAAGTACATTGGAGAAGGCCAGTTTGCTCCCGGCTCCATGCTGCCCAAGGTGCAGGCTGCCTTGGACTTCGCAGAGAGCGGGCCGGGTCGGTACGCGCTGATCACCCTCCTCGAGAAGGCCAAGGACGGGATGGCCGGCAGAACTGGAACGGTGATCAGAGGCTGACATTTTGCTTAGCGTAGCGATTTGCAATAAAAAGCCCCGTCCGCCGAAAAGCGGGCGGAGCTTTTGCATACCTATGGCTAGCACATCGCTCGTTCATCCAACTCCATAAATGGGATCGATCATTTTAAAATTTTCCGAACGGATGAACCCGTACAGCCCGTCCATGGTTCTCACATAGAACCAATCTTTCGCTTCTCGAAGGCCAAACAATATAGCGCCGCTGTAGAGTTCAGAAAGAAGGGGAGCGCCGTCAGCGGGATAAGAGTGAAGAACCGCCGGAACCGCCTCGTTTGGGCAGATGACCGCCCCAAGCGCTCTGTAGTATTCGTCAGAATCATCCGAGCGAACGGGTAAAACCGTTTGAGCGGGTATATATCCTTCAACCTCGCCTTTCTTCACCCGATACCAAACCCCTTCCAGGTCAATCAGCGTGACAGAATGGCCTTTTTCTAGGCGTGTAAGCTCAGCGGCTTCTTGGCATGCGTAGGTGAATATTGGCGATGAGGTTAGCATTGTTCCCCTGCTAAAGACGGTATCGTTGCCAGACTCGGGCAAAAGAATAATGGCTTTCTGATCAACATAGCCTAGCGCGTCACCCACCATCACCCGGTAACAGGTTTCCGCAACACCGATTACCTTTGCGCCTGTGCCGGCTGGACAGTCGGATACAATGCTAGAAGCGCCATCCACGGTTTCCCGGATTGCAATCCGTTCCTCTGGCAATCCTCTTCCCAGAACCGCATCTTGGTAAACGGATGGCCTCATACTCAAGGCGTCCTCTTGCAAACGGTAGGATATGCCCTTTTCATCCAGCCACGCCTGGGATGCGGAGCCTCTGTCTACCACGAAAGAAGTTGTGTAGCGAGCCCATTCTTCAAAATCTCCTTGAAAGAAAAGAGCGTCCGGGGGTAGCCAGATCTCCTCCATTCGGCCGTAATAAGTGAAGGTACTGCCCGCAATGGTTTCAAGGCCCTTGGGAAGGACGATGGACTCCAAAACGGGGCAATAGTCAAACGCGTATTCGCCAATGTGCTTCAATCCCATGGGCAAGGATATGCTGGCCAACGCCCCACACTGCAAAAAGGCGTAATCCCCGATGGATTTTACAGACTGGGGGAGGTTTACCACCTGAAGAAACTCGTTGTGAGCAAAGGCGTAGGGGCCTATGTTTTCGGTTCCGGGAAGAACATCGTAAGCCAAGTCGCGAATGGATGGATAGGCCAACAGGTTTTTTTTGTCCTTGTCATAGAGAACGCCGTCTACGCTGGCATACCTGCTGTTCCCTTCCGCCACTTGGATCTCCCGAAGATGATCATGGCTAGAAAGCTTGTACGGATTGAATTCCAGCAGGCTTTGGGGAAGAATCAGGCGCTCCAGAATACCGTTTTTCCCAAAGGCATTCACGTTGATCCGTTCCGTGCCTTCCGGGACGGTGTATTCCGGGCCAACCATGGCGGGCAGGCACAGGAGCTCTTTGCCATCCTTGGTAAAAAGAGCCCCGCCTATGCTCCGATAGGTTTTGTTTTTATCGGATACGGTAATGCTGCGGAGGGTGCTCATGCCGTAAAACACATCTGGATCGATGTACTGTATGGATGCGGGCAGCCGGATTTCTTCCAAAGCTTTATAGGCGTCCAACTGGCTCGCTTCCAGGCGTTGGTATCCCTCGGGCAAGGTTACCTTGCGAAGCTTGTCGTTGTTAACATAGTAAGGGAAGGCCAAGATTTCCACGCCTTTCGGCACCTCGTATTCTTCGCGGCTTCCGTTGGGCAGGGTATAAAGAGTCTTTCCATCCTTGCTGAAGAGGATGCCGTCCACGTCCTTGTACCATGGGTTTTCCGGATGCACCTGGACGGATTCCAGGTTTTGCGGACTGCAGAGCCCATCGAACGTTTCCAGGGACGCGGGCAGATGAATTTTCAAAAGATTTGGTGCGGAGCCAATGGCTCTGTACGCGATATTGCGCGTGCCCTCGGCAATGGCAAGCTCCTCGTTCACAAGCCCTGACGGATACAGCAGCAGAGAAGGCCCTTCCTCACCGTCGTACCTTCCGTATACAACGCCATCTATAAGGGTTGCTTTTTTGGTATTCTCCGCAAAAACCACTTGGGATAACCGGGGCATTGCGGAGAAGACGCTTAGGGAATAGGGCAGGTAGCTCTCGCTGGAAAAAATAAGGGATTCCAGCGCGTCGCATGCCTCAACTTCAAAATAATAAGAGTCCTCGCAGGCTGGAAGCGTGAGGGAACGAAGCTTATCCAAATAGGCCAGTTGTATTTCTGAAAATCCATTTTCCCCGGTGGAAATCCTATCTGGGAATGTCAATTCGGCAAGGTTTCGACAGCCTAAGATGCGGATATCGGACATGGGCCAGTCCGTTCCCTCAAACACAACGCGCTCAAGGTTGGGCCAATCCTTGATATGAAAGCCGGCGCTTGATTCTTTGCCAAGCTTTTCAATGATCAATTCCCGGGCCGTATTGGTTTCAAACAGGTCATCACGGTGTTCGATGCTCACGGGAACGCCTTCGATGGTTCCAAGAATCCGTATGCTTTCCTGATTCAGCAGCCTCACCGCTATGGCAAAGCTTTTGCCAACCCAATAGACCACGCCGTCTTTTTCCACAAAACAGCCAAGCTCGGATATGGCGTGATCGGCCAGCCCGACGGTTGCCGATAGGCTCAGCATCAGCGTCAGCAGGCATGCTATCCATCTGCGCATAGACATTGCTCCTTTCATGGAATGAACTTTAGCGTCACATAGCCTGCTTGGCGAATGGCCCTTTGCCCTTCCTCACTTTGCATCCAAGTCAGGAATTTGCCTCCCGGCGCTTCTTCGTCGCCCATTCGAATGACGCCAAAATAGTTGGTGGCGAAGGGATACGCTCCTGAACGCAGGTTTTCGGCTGTCGGGGATACGCCATCAATGGATAAAACCTTGATGTCATCGTTCTTATACAAGGTATTGATATAAAATAAGTAAGTATATCCCATACGCATGCTGTCGTTTGTGTATTGGGCAACCTGCTCCACCAGTTGCCCCATTTCCTGGGTAACCAGTTCGGTGGGGACCGGCGCCAAGGGCATGCCCTGCATGACAAGGTTTTCCATGGCCGTCTGGCTGCCGGAGTTCTTTTCTCTTTGGAGGGCGACGATGGGCATATCCTCCCCGCCTACTTCGCTCCAGCGGGTGACCTTGCCGCTGTAGATGTCCTGAACCTGCTGGCGGGCTAGGCTGTCCACCGGGTTGTTCCGGTGTGTGATAAACACAAAGGCGTCGTAACAGACAGGCGCCTTCACGAGCTCGACCCCCGCGGCTTGGGCGATTGCCAGCTCTTCGTCGGAGGGCTCCGTGCCGATCATGAGGTCTACGGGCCGGGTTTCCTCCAGAATCAGGTTTTGTCCCGGTATCTGGATGCCCAGGTTGGGCTTTTTCTCGATGAGATGCAGGTAGGCGGCGTGGGTGGTGGAAAAATGTACGAAGTCTTTCAGATCTTCCTCGCCGATGGGCAGGTGCTGCCGAGCGAACTCCATGGCCATGGGCACGGACACCGTGGAACCATCGATGCTGGGATAGGATCCAAAGCCTATCTCAAAGAGGGCCTTGCCGTTAAGGTCGCCGATCTGGCGCTTTTCACCCAGCGCGAAGGGACTTTCGGTTGTAAATTTCTCCCACCCTACGGGACGGTTGATCTCTTGGTTGATTTGCCCCCAGGAGCCTTCGGCAAGGGCGACAGCTGCCTGAAAAACACACATGACGCAAAGAAGAATGATAAACCGTTGCTTACACATGAGAATATCCTCCATTGTATGCTTTTTGATTAACCATGTTTTTCATAATAACGGCGATTCAATGGTAAAACATGCAAAAACCCCGAAAGCGATTTTGCTTCCGGGGCGGCATGAGTTGTTCTTGCCTGACTTTGGGAAGGCCTTTTTCTCGCGTCATTATGCTTTCTTTTCGCTCGTGAGCTGTGCTGCGTCCTTGGGCCGGGGCAGGATCTGGTTCAATACCAGCGCCATGATCGTCGCCACAACCACGGGAGAGCGACCGAAGATGGTGGTAAAAGTGGCTGGGAACTGGCCAATCGAGCCGGAAGCCTGATAGATGCCCACGCCCAACGCTACGGAAAGGCCCACGATGGAGGTTGTCCGGTAGTCCATCTTTTCGGATGTGATCAGCTTGATGCCCGTCATAGCAATGGTGGAGAAGACCATCACCGTCGCTCCGCCGAGAACGCACTGAGGGATGGTGGTCAAAAGGGCAGAGAACTTGGGAAAGATCCCCGCCAGCAAAATGACCAACGCCGCCATGCCAAAAACAACCCGGTTGACGACTTTGGTTGTGACCACGATGCCAACATTCTGGCTGTATGTGGCGGTAGGCAACCCGCCGAAGAACGCCGCGACCAGGTTGGTGGCCCCGTAGCAGAAGATGCCGCCGGTGAGCTCCTGGTCCGTAGGCTCTCGGTCCATGCCGCCTACGGTGGTGGCCGTAAAATCCCCGATGGCCTGGATAGAGTTGATGAAGAAGAGGATGCCGATGGCGATGCAGGCGCCGATGTCAAACTTCAACCCAAAGGGAAGCAGGGACGGCGCGGACACGATGCCCGCCCGGCCGATGCTGGAAAAGTCCACCATGCCAAAGCAAATGGCCACCAGATAGCCTGCCGCCATACCGATGAGGATGGAGGCCAGCTTAGCGATGCCCTTAGCCCAGTGGTTCAAGGCGACCACGACGCCAAGGGTAATGAGCGCCACCAGCCAGTTCTGCCAGGAACCGTATACCAGGGCTTCCGTCAGGCGCTTCACCTCCACCACCAGGTGCTGGTTGTTGGCCGCGCCGCCTGCCATGTAGTTGATGGCGGTAGGGTAGAGGGAAAGGCCAATGGTAAAGATGACTGTGCCGGTGATGAGCGGGGGGAAGAACTTGCGGATGTGCTTGATGAAGAATCCAACGACCATGGCCACAACGCCGCCCACCGCCATGGAACCGGCGATATAAGCCATGCCCAAGCCATCCTCAGCGGTGGCGATGCCCTGAAGGGAGGGGAGATAGGCAAAGCTGATGCCTAAGATCACCGGCAAGCCCGCGCCAAACCGAAAGCCCGCGTTCCGGAGGCCGCCGATGGGGAAAAGCTGCAAAAGGGTGGAGATGGCCGCGATGATGAGGGAAGCCTGAATCATCTGCACCTTGCTGGCCTCCGACAAACCAAGCTGAGGGATGTTGCCGATGATGAGGGCAGGCGTAACACAACCGACGATCATCGCGACGACGTGCTGAAGCGCTAGCGGGGTTGCCTGGGACAGGGGTGGTGTGCCGTCCAGATCAAAAAGCGAGGCTTTCTTCCGTAAGGGTTCCGTCTGTACCATGGGGTCACTCTCCTCTTTCCGTAACGATCTCTTTCCGATGGGGTTTTTCTTTGCTGGATTCTCCAAAAGAGCTGAATGAGATACGGAGGTTGGCCAAAGGCCGGCCTACTTCGTCTATCAAATGCGGTACGCCGTATGATCCATGGGCAACTTCCAGCGGAATTCCCCGTCTACCTGCTTTGCCGCCGCCGCGGCCGCCGGGGCAGCTGCCACCGCGCAGATTTCCCCCACGCCTTTCGCGCCGTAGGCCAAGCCGTTGGGATCGCTTTTCTCCACGAGGATCACGTCGATGGGTGGAACATCCGTAGCCCGCAAGAGGCCCAAGGTACCGTACTTGCTCTTGACATATCCTCCGTCCATCAGAAAATCTTCCGTCAAACCGTATCCAAGGCCCATCACCACGCCGCCCTCAATCTGCCCCGCGCAGGCTTTGGGGTTGATCACCCGGCCGATATCGTGGGCAGCGACCACCCGGGTTACCCGCTTGCTTTCATCCATGATCACCACCTGGGCGCCATATCCGTAGGCGATATGGCTTACTGGGTTGGGCCTCTCCGCGCCTATTTTGTCGGTCACGCCCACATACTCACCGTAGAAGGCCCTGCCCTCCAAGCGCTCAAGGGATTCGCCCTGATCCAGCGCTTCTTTGAGCTTTTCCGCCGCGACGCGGGTGGCTTCCCCGGTGAAGAGGGTTTGCCGGCTGGCGGTGGTGGTTCCGGAATTGGGGGTGACGGCGGTATCGGGCCGCTCATGGTATATCTTTTCTGGCGAAAGGCCTGTGGCCGTGCAGACCATAGAGGTGCAGATGGTGGCGATGCCCTGGCCGATGCAGGCGGCTGAGGTGCGGACGCGCACCATGCCATCCATGATGAACAATTCGCATCGGCCCGCGTCCGGCACGCCTACGCCAAGGCCGCTGTTCTTCATGCAGCCCGCGATGCCCGCATAAGGGCTGGATTCAAAAGCGTCTTTCACCGCCTCAAGGCATTCCAAAAACGCCGTATCCGGGGAAGCGATCTGGCCGTTGGGCAGCACCTGTCCCGGCTGAATGGCGTTCCTGCGGCGGATCTCCCAGGGGGAGATGCCCACAGCTTCCGCCAGCAGGTTCAGGTTTTGCTCCCCGGCGAAGCAGCTCTGGGTCACCCCAAAGCCGCGGAAAGCCCCGCCGGGCACATTGTTGGTGTATACGCAGGTGCCGACAATGTCCACGTGTTGAAAATTATAGGGCCCACCCGCGTGGGTGCATGCCCGCTGCAAAACAGGGCCGCCCAGGGAGGCATACGCCCCGCAATCTGAAACGATCCTCGCGCGCATGGCGAGAAGCTTGCCGTCCTTGTCGCAGGCGGTGGTGAAGTCCATCTCCATGGCATGGCGCTTGGTATGTATCAGGAGGCTTTCTTCCCGGGAGAACTTGACTTTCACGGGTTGTCCCGTATGGAATGCCATCAGCGCGGCGTGATGCTGGACGCTCATATCCTCTTTTCCGCCAAAGCCGCCGCCCACCAGCTTAGACTGGGAGCGAACTTTGTCGTCGGGAAGTTGAAGCATCCGGCTGATCTCCCGCCGCTCGTCATAGACGGACTGGGAGCCGGTATACATCAAAAGCCCGCCGTTCCCATCCGGAATGGCAATGGCGCATTCGGGTTCCATGAAGGCGTGGTCGGTCATGGGGGTGGAATAGTGCCGGGTTACCACATGCGCCGCGGAGGCGATGGCCGCGTCCGCATCCCCCCGCTTTAATTCCTGGGTGAACAGGATGTTTCCCCTTTCATGAAGCCTCGGCGCGCCTTCCTTTAAGGCGGCCTCAGGGCTCGTGATGGGGGTTAGCTCCTCGTAATCCACATGAACCAGGGAAAGCGCCTCGTCCAGGGTTTCCTTGTGGCGGGTGGCCACCAGCGCCACGGCATCGCCTACATATCGCGTGATATCTCCCTCGGCGATCATTACATCCCAGTCCGGTACCAGATGGCCGCACTTGTTGAAAGGGACATCCCTGGCGGTCAAAACCCGCGCCACATCCGGGTGGGCGAGCGCTTTGGACGCGTCAATGGAGAGAACGCGGGCTCTTGGGTATTTCGTTCGGAGGGCCTTCGCGTAGAGCATGCCGGGTACGATGATGTCGTCCACAAATTCCCCTGTGCCCAACACCTTCTCGCGGGTATCCACGCGGATGAAATCCGTGCCGGCCAGCGCACTTTGCCGAGCTTCGGAAAGGGGGTGGTTTTCCCGCAAAAGGTCGGCCGCCAGCAGGATGGCGTCCTCGATCTTTTGATATCCCGTGCAGCGGCAGATGTTGCCCCGAATCGCCTGCTTGACTTGCGCCCTAGTGGGGGAGGGCGTTTCATCCAGCAGGGCCTTTGCGCTGATCACCAGGCCCGGTATGCAAAAGCCGCACTGAACCGCTCCGGCCTGGCCAAAGCAGTGAACATAGACCTCTCTTTCCCGCTCGCTTAAACCTTCCACCGTGGTGATTCGCTTGCCGTCCATTTTTGCGACCGTCAGCACGCAGCTGCGGACCTTTTTGCCATCCACCAGAATGGTGCATGTGCCGCAAGTTCCGGAACCGCAACCGTTTTTCACGGAGGTGAGCCTGAGCTCATCCCGCAGGAAGTCAAGGAGCTTCATGTCCAGGTTCGATTGTATGGTCTTGCCGTTTACAATAAGCGTTGCCATGGTTCGCCTCCTTTGTTTATCGCTGTCGCGGCCTTGAAGGATAGGATGTTTTGCGGTTATTGCCAGGAGCTTACATCCCTATGCAGATATCTTCCCAAGCGGGGCGCGATCACCCGGCATTCCTGGGCGGCGATTTCCCCATACAATAAAACCGCGCGAGGGCGGCCGGTGGACAGGAAGCCTTCGTAGGGGGTGTAATCGGTATTCTGATGATGGGTCTTTGCGGTGATACACTCCCCATGGCGTTCCCAAACGACGATGTCCGCGTCGCTGCCCACCTGAAGTGCGCCCTTTCGGGGGTAGAGGCCATAGGCATGGGCGGGGCATGTGCTGAGCATGCCGCACATGTCTTCGGGGGTGATCAGACCGGTATCCACTAGGCGGGAGAAGATCAGCTGAGGGCGGCTTTCCACGCCGGGCAAGCCGTTGGGTATTTTGGTGAAGTCGCCGGCGCCCAGGGTTTTTTGTCCATCGAAGCGGTAGCTGCAGTGGTCCGTGGCGATGGAGTTGATTTCTCCATTGGTAAGCGCCTGAAGAAGGGCGCTTTGATCCTCCGCCTTCCGAAGCGGCGGAGAGCAGACGTATTTCGCCCCCTCCAAACCGGGCAGGCTGTACAGGTCGTCGTCCAGGAAAAGGTATTGGGGACATGTTTCAACAAAGACCCGCTGGCCTCTTTTCCGGGCCTTGCGCACCTCCTGAAGGCCCAACGCGCTGCTCAGATGCACGATGGCAACGGGCCAATCCGCCGCCTTTGCGATATACAGCAACCGAGAGATGGCCTCGGCCTCCAGTTCCGGCGGGCGGCTCAAAGGATGCGCGGCGGGGGAGCGTTTTCCCTCGCGAAGAAGCGCTGCGGTGAATGCTTCCACCAGGGTTCCGTTCTCGCAGTGGACCCCCACAAAACCACCCACCGCCTTCATTTCCTTGAGGATTTCATAGATTTCCGCGTCGTTCACCATCAGGGCCCTATAGGCCATATAGAGCTTGAAGGATGTGACGCCCTTTTCAATCATGTGGGGAAGCTCGGTTTTTATGCCCTCAGTCCAGTCGGTAATGGCCATATGAAAGCCGTAATGGCAGCTGGAATGGCCTTCCGCCTTCTGTTGCCATGCGGCCAAGGCATCGGAAAGGTTCCCTCCCTTGGACTGGGTGGCGAAGTCGATGATGGTGGTGGTTCCTCCTGAAAGCGCGGCGGTGGTGCCGGTTTCAAAGTCATCGGCAGTCATCACGGTTCCGTTGTCCATGGCGAAGTGAGTATGGGCGTCGATGAAGCCAGGAAACACCAGGCAGCTCTCCGCGTCGAGCACCGTATCCCCCGGGGCTGGCTGGATGCGGGGCGCAATAAACTCAATGATGCCGTTGGAGATGCCAATATCAGCCTTTTGGATGCCATAGGCGTTCACCAACGATCCATTTTGAATGATTCTCATCGTATGATTTCCCTTCGACGCTTGGGCTATAGAGACCAGGCGTACTCGTCAAGCATTGTCCGCATGATCTTTACAAGCGGTTCGTATGTTCGGGTATCTTCCTCCAGGTCCGTCTCGTAAACCTGATCACAAAGGCGGACCTTTACCCGAAGCTTTTCAATATCCAGCGGGAGGAAGCCTTGGTTCTGGCTGTTTTGAAAGTCCTCCTCAGACGCGAAAACCGTGAACTTATCCCGGTAAGGGGCGCTGTCGTAGGGGCAAAAGACGGTGCAGTTGCCGCACTCGTTGCACATGCGGTCCATGTGGAGCACCTGCTCCTTTGCCATGCCGGGAACCTTGATGGCGATGTTAGCCCGGTTGGGGCATGCATCCACGCAGTTTTCGCAGACCATGGAGCAGCCCAGGCAGCGCTGGTTTTCCTGATCGGGATCCTTGGTGCTGTAAAGGTCCGTCCGACGGGCTTTGAGAGCCCCGGCGTCCATGCTGTAGTTGCAACCAATAATAGCTGTGCCAAGTATGTCCTTCACCGCTTCCGTGGCGTCCGCGATGGCCTCGACCACTGTGGCGGGACCCCGGAGGGCGTCTCCAATGACGTAGACGTTATTGTGCTTCAGCGCGGCGGGCAAGCCACGGGGACCCAGCGCCACGCCGCTTTTTGAGAGAAATGCCCCGTCAACGGACTCTCCCACGGCGCTGATGACCGTATCGGCGGAAACGCAAACCGTTTCCCCGGTGGGCTCCGGGCTTCTTCTGCCATCCTTGCCTGGATCCCCTAAGCGCATGACCTGGCAGAGCAGCATGCCGTCCTCCTGGGAAAGGGGCGCCAGCAGTTCGCGGAACTCTACGCCATCCTCCATGGCCAGGGCCAATTCCTCTCCGTCGGCGGGCATTTCCCGGCGAGTGCGGCGATAGACGACGCGAACAGAGGAGACCCCGGGCATCCGCTTGGCTGCCCGGGCGGCGTCCATGGCGGTGTTGCCGCCGCCGACAACCACAACGTCCTTCCCCAGGTTCAACGTCCCAGGCGCTTTCTTGCTCGCCTCCAGGAAGGCGAGCACATTCATAGCCTGGCCGGCTTCCAGCGCCAGCTTTCCAGGCTTCCAGGCGCCGATGGCCAAGATGACATGGGTAAAGCCTTGGTCAAAAAGGGCGGGGATGTCGTCGACCTCTGTGTTTAGGTGAATGGTGACGGACAGCTGTTCCAACATCCGGCAGTCGTTGTCGATGGCCGCGTCGCCGACGCGAAAGGCGGGGATCACATGGCGGACAACGCCCCCCAGGCTGTCCCGCTTCTCAAAGAGCGTAACCTTGGCGCCCTTCCTGGCCAATAGGTTTGCCGCCGCAATGCCTCCCGGTCCGCCACCGATGATGGCGACGTTTTCCTTTCGCGGCGGTGCGGCATAAAGGGAAGTTCTGTAGGCGGCAAAGCCCTTTTCGGCGGCAGCAAGTTTCGCTCCCCGGATGGCGACGGACTCCTCGTAGAAATTCCGCGTGCAGCGGAGCATGCAGCGGTGGCTGCAGATGGTGCCGGTGATGAAGGGCAGGGGGTTTTTCTCACAGATGACGGCCAACGCTTCCGCATACCGGCCTTGGCCAACGAGCTCAACATACGCGGGGATATCCTGGCCGATGGGACAGCCGCCCTCGCAAGGGGCCATGAAACAATCCACCAGAGGCACTCGCTCTTCGGCTTTTTGAGAAGGGACGATTTTGACAGGCTTGATATGGTGCGGGTTCCTTTCGGCATCCTTTGCCAAGGCGGACAGCTTTTCCATGTCAACCCCTGAAAACGCCTCGTAGGGCATGCGGGAGAGCAGAGAAGCAATGGGTCGCAGGCGGCCGTACCCACCGGGCTTGAGCAGGGTGGTGGCCATTGTAATCGGCCAAATGCCCGCGCTGAAAATGCCGCCGATGTTGAAGGCGTCCGCCCCGCCCGAGTAGGAGACCCGGAGGCTGCCGCCCATGGCCGCTTCGACTTTTTCCGCAAGGGCAATGGAGAGGGGATACAGGCTTTTGCCGCTCATGTACATCTCCTGACCGGGCAGTTCTCCCCGAATGATCTTCACCGGGAAGGTGTTCGTCAGCTTTACGCCGAAGGACAGGCCCTTTTCCTCCGCAAGGACTTTCAACCGCTTGAACATTGGAATCGCGTCGCCAAACTGAAGGTCGTGGCGGAAGTGATGGTCGTCAAAGGCCAGGTAATCATAGCCCATGGCATCCATGGTTTTTCGGGCGAATGCATAGCCAAGCAGCGTGGGGTTGCATTTCACATAGGTATGCAGGCCTTTTTCCCGGATCAGATAGCTGGCGATCCGCTCGATTTCAGCGGGGGGACAGCCGTGAAGGGTGGACAGGGTGATGGATTTGCATACTTTATCGTCCAGGCCTCTCAGGAAGGCTTCATCGATTTTCTTGAACCGGCGCAGGTTGGCCTGCGCCCAGGCAAGGGATTCCTTCCAGACGGCGGTTTCGCCGGCCTTCTTCATGCCCTCGATGTATCGGTTTATTTTTTCGGATTGGATGCCTTCCAGATCATAGCCCACGCTCATGTTGAACACGAAGCCCGTGGGGCTTCCAAGGCCCAGCTCCAGGCTGAGAAGCTTCATGGCCAGCCAGCCCTTCACATACTCGTCAAAGGCTTCCGGCACGCGGAGTTCGGTGCTCCATTCCACATTGTAGCACTCGTCTTCCGCCCGGATGCACGGCTTTTCCACCGGAAGATCCTCCCCATCCAGAATCTGGACGGTCTTTAGCTCGAAGAACCTGCTCCCCGCCACATAGGCGGCGATCAAATTCTGTGCCAACTGGCTGTGAGGCCCTGCCGCGGGGCCGATGGGGGTTTCGATTGTTTCGCCGAAGATGGGCAGGGCTTTGTTATTTTCGTGCTGGTATATGGCGCTGACTCCAAAGATAGAGCCGTGCTCGGCGTATTCGGAGAGCACCCAGTCCATAAGGTGCCCGAATGGAATCGCCCGCATAATATCGCTCATTTTCTCCAACCCCTTTGCCGTTTGTGATGTTATCTTCCCTTGTTGATTCGATTCCAAAGATCGGACGCTCGCTCGCGACAGTGAGCCAGTACAGCCTCTTTGTCGATTCCGATCAGTTCCCGGTGGCGCATTTTCACCTCACCGTTGATGATGGTGGTGGTGACCATGCGGCCGCTCATCCCAAAGAGTGCGTGGGAGTTGATGTTTGCCGCCGTCATGGGGGTTTGGGGCGTGTAGTCCAGGACGATTACATCGGCGCAAGCGCCTGGCGCCAAAATTCCAAGGGTCTTTCCGAAGAAGGTTTCCGCCATTCTCCGGTTGTTATCAAAGAGCATACCGGGGATTTCTCCCCAAGCCACAGTGGGGTCGCATAGGCTGTGCTTGTGCAGCAGGTTTCCAACCTTATAACTCTCCAGCATGTCGTTGGTGTAGCCGTCTGTGCCCAGGCCGATGCGGATGCCCTTCTGATACATGCGCAGGGAGGGGGGGCAGCCGATGGCGTTTCCCATGTTGCTTTCCGGGTTGTGGGCGACCATGCTGCCTGTGGCGGCCAACAGATCCATTTCCGCCTCGCTCACATGGGTGCAGTGGCCGCAGATGGTCCTTTCTCCCAGAACACCAAAGTCGTGCAGGCGGAATACCGGGCGCTTTCCGTGATGCTTGAGGCTGTGACGGACATCCTCGATGCCCTCGGCGACATGGACATGAACGCCCGCGCCGCCCGGGCATTCCGCCATGCAATACGACAGGCTGTCGTTGGACAGTGTGAATGGCGCGTGCATGCCCATCATGCCTGCCAGCATGCCCGTGCCATCCGCCTGGGCATGGCGGATGAAAGAGACATTCTCCAAAACGGCTGCGCGCATCTTTTCCGCTCCGTCCCGGTCGCTGATCTCATAGCATAGGTTAGCGCGAACCCCGAACCGCCTTGCGCTTTCCGCAATGGCAAAGAGGCTCCCCTCGATTTCGCCGTAGCTGGCGTGGTGATCGAGGATGGTCGTGGTGCCGTTTTCAATGCAGTCGATGAACGTACAATCTGCGCTGGCGGCCGTATCCGCGAGCAGGAGATGTCGGTCAATGGTCCACCAGAGGCCGTCCAGTATTTCCAGAAAGGTCTTTGGGCTTGATCCTCGAATGGAGAGACCTCGGGCAAACGCCGAATAGATGTGGTTGTGGGCGTTGATAAGCCCCGGCATGATGACGCCGCCTTTGGCGTCGATAAACCCCGCGCCCGGATAAGCCGCTTTCATCGCTTCGGTCTCGCCGACGCTGGAGATAATGCCGCCTTCCATGGCGATACAGCCGTTTTCAAGGAAGGGGTTTTGGGGGTTCCGGGTGATAACCCGGCCGTTTCCTAGCAAAAGCACGCGGATCTCCTCACTTTCCTTGCTGGATGTTGGCAAATAAAAAAATCCGTCCAGCAGCCTTGGCTTGGACAGATCCATTTGCGAGACAATGACAAAAAAGGCAAACCCACTATGGATCAGCCCGTGCGCGAAGCACTCCCTTCCAGCCACTGTCCTATTCAATTGATGAAACAATATCACAATGGGATTGTTTTCACAATCACTTCTTGAAAAGTTGTATAAATTCGTCATATCGGCATAAATTGAGACAATAATATGGGCACTATTTATGGTTTAACCCTAACCTTGCTTCTCTTTCCAGCGCTTCCAAGGCGTCGGGGGTGTCCGCGTCGCAGAGCTCAAGGGGAGACTTTACCTGAACCCTTATCACTTCATGGAGATGCTTTTGAATGACCGCGCCGCCGGACTGGCTGGCCGATAGAGCAGCCAGCTCTGGAAAGAAGCCCTTGGAGAATAACACTGGATTTCCATCGGTGGTTTCATGGCAAGCCCGAACGATGGCCTTGGGATTCTCCTGAAAGCAGGCGATGATACTCGCGATGGTGTCCCGGGAACAGAGGGGCTGATCCGCGACGCAGAACAGGCATCCCCTCATCCGCTCCATGGTCTGAATCCCCAGGCGAATGGTGTCGGAGATATCGGGTTTTGTGTGTAAAATGCATTCCAGGCCTAAATTCCGGGCAAGGGAGCAGACGGGGATGCTTCGAGTAACGACAAGAACCCTGTCCAGCAGGGAGGGCAGCTTTTGAAGCGTATGCTGGATAAGCGGAACGCCGAGAAAAGGCACCAGCAGTTTGTTTTCTCCGAACCGGGCGGAAACACCGGACGCCATGACAACGCAGCCAATGCCCATGTGCAATGCCTCTTTTCTCGCTATTTAATTTCCCGTCTGCCAATCTTAGCGCCGCAGGACTCGCGAACAATCAGCGTGGACTCTTTAATCTGCGTGAAGGAAAGATCCTCCACCCGCTTTTCCGCCTTGGCAAGCAGTTGGTGAACAGCAACCCGCCCTAGCTCCCCTGGCCGAAGGTCCACGGTGGTCAAGGGCGGATCGGTATAGGGGCAGAAGAACTGATTATCGCAGCCGATGATGGCCATGTCCTGCGGTATGGATAAACCCATCCGCTTGAGCTGGCGCATGGCGCCTAAGGCCACAAGATCGTTGATGGCGATGATGGCCGTGGGCTGATTTTCTTTGGAAATAGGCGCGAGCAGCCTTGCCACGCCCAACTCTCCCGCTTCCGGGGTATGGCCCGCCTCGTGATAATAGACTGTGGAGAGGTTCAGCTTGCGCATCTCATCCAAAAAGCCAAGCTCCCGCTCGCTGGCGCTGCGGTTTTGATAGGAGCCGCCCAGAAAAGCGATCCGGTGATGACCAAGGGCGTGGAGATGGCGCACGGACTGGCGGACGCTTGAGGACAGATCGCTATGGAAATTGATGCAGTCCAGGCCGGGAATGGGGGGACAGATAGTCACCAAGGGGATATGCCGCTGAAGCAAGGTCAAAGGCGCCAGCAGATCGCCAGGGGGCTGGGTGGATTCAACGATGCCGCCAAGCAAAAGGACGCCATCCAGCCGCTGGGCGATGAGTTGGCCGATCACCGCTTCGTCCACATGCTCGGTGGGGGTGGTTCGGTAGACCAAAACAGTATAACCCGCCTTCCGCGCCTCCTCATGGGCGGCGGTAAACAGGGCCGCGTAATAAGGGTTTTCGACGCTTGGCAGGATGAAACCCATCATGCGGAACGCCTGCTGAAACAAGCCTTTCGCAAAGGAACTTGGGCGGAAGTGATGCTTTTCGATGATCGATGTGACCCTCTCCCGGGTGGCAGGGCTGACATTCTGATAGCCGGAAAGAACCCGGGAAACCGTCGCGGCGGAGACACCTGCCTCGCTGGCGATGTCATAGATGGTGATTTTTTCCCCAGCCAAGACCACACCCCACCTTCAAGAGGATTCATTTTGCACAGTATAACATGAAGTGAAACCTGTTTCAACATGTTGTGACAGAATTCATTTATCATAGTAAAAATTCTAGAATACTATGCGAAAGTGGCAAGAAAACACTTGACATATTCACGAATTATCCTATACTATTATGTGAAACCCGTTTCAATCTATTTTGTAGGGGCCAATTGGTATAAATTCAAAAGGGGGATGACTAAGAATGAAGAAACTGATCGCTCTGCTCCTTTGCTTGATGATGGTGTCTGCTCTTATGCCCGCGATGGCCGCGGAAAACAAGGTTCTCACCGTCGCCGCCTGGGATGCCACGACCACCCCGTATCTCGCTGCTCAAAAGGAAGCCTATGAGGCGTCTCACCCTGGCGTAACCATTGAATATGTGGATCTTGCCTCTCAGGATTACGCCGTCAAAGCCGCCACCATGCTGGCGGGCGGTGACAAGACGGACGTGTTCGACGTGAAGGAGCTGTCCGACCTGCAGAACTGGATCGCCCAGGGGTATGTGGAGGATCTAACGCCGTACATCGAAAAGAGCGGCTATAACATGGAGAATTATCTGGGCATGGAAAAGTGCTATCAGTCCCTGGAAGGTGTTCAATATGGCCTGCCTTTCCGTTCGGATTTCTGGGTGCTCTATTACAACAAGGATATCTTCGACGCCGCGGGCGTTGAGTATCCCACCAACGACATGACCTGGGAGCAGTACAAGGAAAAGGCGCTCGCGCTTCCGTCCGGTGAGGGAGTCGATAAGCTCTACGGAAGCCATTACCACACCTGGCTGTCCGCGGTTGCCAACTGGGCAGTCTGCGATGGCGCTTACACCCTTGCGGACGGCAAGTATGACGAGCTTGCGTATTTCTATCAGATGGCGCAGGATCTTGAAGACGCCGGCGCCGTGATGGAGTATACGGAACTCAAGGCGGCGAACCTGCACTACCGGGGCCTGTTTGGGGGCGGCACGATCGCCATGATGCCCATGGGCTATTGGTTTGTTTCCACACTTATCAATGACATGAAGGATGGCACGGCCAAGACGTTTAACTGGGGCATCGCCGCCGTGCCTCACGCGGAAAATGTTGCCGCCGGTTCCTCCTTTGGTTCTCCCACGGGCACGGCCATCAACATCAGCTCTGAAAACAAGGAGTTGGCCTGGGATTTCATTTCCTGGCGCTGCAGCGAAGAGGGTGCCGTTGCCACGGCCTCCACGGGCACCCGTCCCGCTTATGTGAGCGAAGCGGTCGCCGCCGAGATGTCCTCCGCCGAAGGTTTCCCGGTGGATGAGAACAGCAAAGCCGCCTTGATTCCCGTCGCCGTCTCCCTGGAGTGGCCTACAGGTGCGAATATTTCCGAGATCAAGACCATCGTCAATGAGGAGCATACCAACATCATGTCCCGCACTGTCTCCATTGAGGAGGGAATTGAGAACATGAATACCCGGGTGGCTGAGGTGCTGGCCAAGTAAAGCTTTTGATTTCTAAGGGGTTGCCATGCCGGACGCGATATGAAAGGGGTCTCCCCTTTTCCGGCATGGAACCCCTTTCCTTTGTTCCAAGCAACTGGAAAGGGGGGCGGCACATTTGAAACAATCCAAGCTGGAACGGCGCAACACATGGATCGCCTATTCATTTCTGGCGCCGAATTTTCTTGGCTTTTTTATCTTCACCCTGATCCCTGTGGTTTTCTCCATTGCGTTGGCTTTCTTGAACTGGAATGGCGGACCTCTTGATCGGATTACCTTTGCCAGGTTTGATAACTTCGTCGCCATCTTCAAGGGGTTTAGCTTTACCAAGAGCGACATGGGCATTACCCTGCGCAACACAGTGTATTTCACCCTGTTCACCGTGCCGATTACCATTGTCATGGCGTTGTGCCTTGCTTTGGTGCTCAATCGAGCGGTTCGCGGAGCAAAGGTGTTCCGCGCTATTTTTTTCTTCCCTTACGTATCGTCATTGGTGGCCATATGCGTTTGCTGGAGCTTCATGCTGATGAAGTTCGGCCCCGTGAACCAACTTCTGAAGGTTTTTGGCATCGTAATTGAAAAGAGCTGGACCCAGAACAAGGATCTGGCTATTTGGGCCATTATCCTGGTCAGCGTCTGGCGGAATATGGGTTATTACATGGTAATGTATCTGGCAGGGCTCCAAGGGGTGCCAGCTGAGCTATATGAGGCCGCGACGGTGGATGGGGCAAGCGGATGGCAAAAGTTCTGGAAGGTCACATTTCCCATGCTGACGCCCACCACGTTTTTCGTCTCCATCATGATGGTGATTTATTGTTTTAAGATTTATGATGTGGTGGCCATCATGACCGAGGGGGGGCCCGGTCGGTCAACGAAAATGCTGGTGACCTACATCTACGACCTAAGCTTCCAGCAGATCAAGTACGGATTGGCGAGCGCCGTCTCCATGGTGCTGTTCATTATCGTGTTGCTGGTCACCATTTTCCAGTTCCGTGCTGAAAAAAAGTGGGTCAACTACATGTGAGGAAAGGGGAATTGTTCATGACGGTCTCCAAGGGGAACAAGCAAATGGAGCGGAAGGCATTGCAAAGGGCCGGCACGTTTATACTCTATGCCGCGCTGCTGCTGATGACCATTATCGCCCTCATCCCCTTTGCCTGGATGGTCTCTTCCTCGCTGAAGGTGGATAAGGATGTATTCCGCTACCCGATGGAATGGATTCCTTCAATCATCCATTGGGAAAACTACAGCGTTATCTGGATCCGGGTACCACTGATGACCTACTTCAAGAATACAGCCATTGTGGCCATTGTGGTTACCTTCATGCAGATTCTCACCTCCTCCTTTGCCGCGTATGCCTTCGCGAAGCTGCGCTTTAAGGGGCGGGATACGCTGTTTTTGTGTTATATCGGCACCATCGCCGTGCCCTGGCAGGTCTACATGCTACCCCAGTTCATCATGATGCGGCAAATTGGCCTGTACGATACGCTGCTGGCCCTGATCGTCCTTCAATCCTTCTCCGCCTTTGGGGTATTTCTCATGCGGCAGTTCTACTTGGGCATTCCCGGGGACTTAAATGAGGCTGCCAGGATCGACGGGCTCAGCGAGTATGGCATATGGCTTAGGATCATGCTGCCCTTGTCCAAGGCGGCAATCGCGACCCTAACCATCTTTACTTTTGTGAATACCTGGAATGATTACATGGGGCCCCTCATCTATCTGACCAAGGATATAAACAAAACCATCCAGGTAGGCTTGCGCAGGTTTATTCAGCAGTATACGGCGGATTATCATCTAATCATGGCGGCATCCCTATGCTCTTTGGTGCCGGTGACGGTGGTTTTCCTGTTTTTGCAAAGATATTTCATTGAAGGGATTGCGACAACCGGGTTGAAAGGATAGAATATGCTTACGACTTTATTTCGTTTTCCCCGCGCCTGGGATCGCGCCGTCTGGGAAGGAATCCCTCCTTTGTACCGAGAGGAGATCAAACAGGCGGGCAAAGCGCTAAGAAGCGATTCTGGATATCCTGTTCTGGTCGCTTCCAAATTTCTGGCGTTCGCGGATACGGACAGCAGAAAAGCGTTTGAGTTGCCCTATTTTGGAAGACGGAATCGGATGATCCGGGCTTGTCTTGCGTACTGTGTCTCGGAGGATCCTGCCGCTTTGGCGGAAGTGATCGACGGCTTGTGGCTGATCTGCGAGGAGAGCGGCTGGTGGGTCAGCGCCCACCATGGGGGCGGAAACCCGCTGCCAGATCCGGAGAGCCCGATCGTCGATTTGTTTGCGGCACAAACGGCGGCGTTGGTGTCCTGGGTTTGCTGCTTGATGGAAGCTGCTTTGCCGCCAATGGTGGTCCTTCGCGCTCGGCGTGAGGTGGAGCGGCGCTTGCTCTCGCCTTTCTTCTCCCGGGACGATTTCTGGTGGATGGGCTTTTCCCGGAAGGATTTGAACAACTGGACGCCTTGGATTCTCTCAAACGTGCTGGCAGCCGGGCATATCTGGGGCATGAACCCAGATGCCAGGGCATCCATGATGCTTGCTCGGTGGCTGGACTCCATTCCGGAGGATGGAGGCATTGACGAGGGGGTCGCCTACTGGAACATGGCGGGAGGCGCTCTTTTGGACTGCCTGGAGCACTTGAACGCTTTAGATCGGTGTTCAGAGCCAAAGATACGCGCTTTGGCAGCATTTCCCTTGCATGCCCATATCGAGGGAGATTACTTTCTCAATTTCGCGGATTGTGATGGCAAGCCGTATTTGGACGGGGAACGGCTATACACCTTTGGCAAGCGGACGGATAATCCTTCTGTCGCTGCCCTTGGCGCGTACCTTGAAAACCGCCGGGGGAGCCTGTTCTCGGTAGAAACCCCGGAGTTCTACCGGGTGCTTTGCCGCTTGTTTACCCCCATGGAGCGGGTGACGGAGGTTCCTTTGCCAGGGGATGTGACATTGCCGGATCTTATGGTCTGGATTCGCAGGCGAGGGCGCCTGTACGCGGCCATGAAGGGAGGGCACAACGCCGAGAGCCATAACCATAACGACGTGGGCACCTTTGTCCTCTATGCGGATGGGGAGCCCGTTGTTCTGGACGTGGGGAACATGACCTATACGGGCAGGACTTTCCGGGATGAAACCCGCTATACTCTCTGGAATACCCGGAGCGCAAACCACAATGTCCCCCTCATTGGAAATCATGAGCAGGCGGCTGGGAAAGCGCATTGCGCTAAGTCCGCCTGCTTTGGCGCGGATGAAGTTTGCATGGACATTGGGGCGGCGTACCCAATGGAAGCGGGGGTTCGGTCTTTTGCGCGATCCTTTTCGCTCCAGGATGGCGCCGTGCTGACGGATGTGATTCGCTTGGAGAGCCTGCTGCCGGTGACCTGGGTGTTTTTGTTGCGGCAGGCGCCTTCCGTAGGAAATGGAATTGTGCGGGCAGGATGCCTTTCCATGGCCTATGACACGGATCTTTCTGCCCAGGTAACCGCTGTTCCTGTGGAGGACGAACGTTTGGCGAGAAGTTTCCCTGGCACGCTATACAGGCTGGCGCTTAAATCCGCCCCGTCTGTGGAGCATGAGAGAACCTTTCGCTTTTCAATCCTTTGATAAAAGCAACAAAGGGGGATCCAATTGAATCCTGCACAGGACAATCCTCTAAAGAACCGGCTGGATGTTATTCGGGCGTGTGTCCAGCTGCTTACTCCCTTGGTTCCGCGCATGGAAAAGGGCCATGCCTCCGTCGTGCTTGGCGCAAGCAGCGCTGTGTATCCCGACCAAATTGCTGGCATGGAAGCATATTCCAGGGCACTGTGGGGCATTGTTCCAATGCTGGCGGGAGGATGCCGGGAAGCGGAGGCCTTTTGGAAAATTTGGCGGGAAGGGCTTCAACATGGAGTGGATCCGGAGAGCCCTGAGTACTGGGGGGATCTCCATCCTTTTGACCAGCGCATGGTGGAGATGGCGGTAATGGGAGTGGCCATGTGCCTCGTGCCGGAGCGCTTTTTGGGGGATTTGACCCGCTACGCCCGGGAAAACCTCAGGCGCTGGCTGTCCCAAATCAATATGCATGAAATGCCCACCAACAACTGGGTGTTCTTTCGCATTTTGGTCAATGTGGGCTTTCTGACCAATGGTTTGCCCTATGACGCTCAGCGCCTTCGGGAGGATCTTGCCCGGGTGGAGGAGCATTATGAGGGGAATGGCTGGTATTTTGATTATCCGGATCAGCGGGATTATTATACTTCCTGGGGATATCATTTTTATGGTCTTATATACGCCCGGGCGATGAATACTCATGATCCGGCTAGATGCCGGCGCTTTCTCGCCCGGGCGCGGGAATTCGCGCCTTCCTTCGCCGCCTGGTTTACCGCCGATGGACAGGGGTTGCCCTATGGCCGAAGTCTCACCTACCGCTTTGCACAGAGCTCTTTTTTTGCCGCCATGGGGGTGGCGGAGGTGACGGCTGAGGGGATCGACTGGGGCGTGATGAAAGGGTTTTTCCTGCGCAACATGCGTTTTTGGCTCAACAAGCCCATTTTTACCGGTGATGGCTTGTTATCCATCGGATACGGGTACCCGAACCTGATCATGTCCGAAGGGTATAACGCGCCGGGCTCCCCCTACTGGGCAATGAAAGCCTTTATCTGCCTTGCGCTGCCAATTGAGCACCCCTTCTGGACAGCGGATGAGTCGCCCTATACGCCGCCCCGGAAATGTGTCCAGCCTTCCGCGCGGCTCATGATCGTGCGTGATGAGGAAAACGCGCATGTTCAGGCATTTTCCGCCGGGAACCATGCCCCAGGCATTGAACTGTCCGACGCCAAATATGAGAAGTTTGCTTACTCGACGGCTTTTGCGTTCAGCGTGCCGAGGAGCAACCGCTCTTTGCAGCAAGGCGCTTTTGACAGCACGCTGGCGGTTACCGGGGATGGGCTGTTCTGGCGGACTCGATTTGGCAGTGAATCCTTTGGGATGGAGGAGGACCGGGTGGTCTCGGTCTGGAAACCCTATCCGGACGTGACGATTCGTACAACCATCCGGCCCATGGGAGATTGGCATTTACGGACACATGTCATACAGACACCAAGGCCCTTGACTTGCGCGGAGGGCGGATATGCCATCCAACAGGAACAAGGGAAACATCGGGCTGTTACCCAAATGACGGTGGAAGCGCCAAGAATTCTCCTGAACGTCAAGGATGAAGAGGCGCCCCCGAAAGGTTGGGACGCGATTACGGTTGCCGCATTCGCGCCTTGGGGAATCAGCGGACTGATTGGCTTTCGCGGCTATATTGCCGGAGAGGTTCTGGAACCTGCCCCTAACACCAACCTGCTATGGCCCCGAACGCTCATACCGATGTTGCGAGCGGATGTGATGCCCGGTGAAACCCGCCTGATGTGCGCTGTGCTGGGGACGGTGACAAACGGAGACCAGAAATGGACATCACCGCCGCGGAAGGAGGAGTTTGATGCAGACATGGCTTGATACGGTATACGAAAAGATACTGGGGAAAATGCCCCAGGGGGTACGCAAGGCGGCTAAGGCGGGTGTCATCCCTTACCAGGGAAAAGGAAACCAATGGGCCGGCCCGCCTTTTGAGGGAAATGCCTGGTGGACGAATGGGTTTTGGCCGGCGATGATGTGGCAGCTCCATCACGCGACGAAGGATCGGATCTATGCGGAGGAAGCCTGGAGGGTTCAAAAACTGCTTCGGGAGGAGCTCTGCTATTTTTCCAACCTGCACCATGATGTGGGCTTTCAGTTTTTGCTGTCCTTTGGTGCGGATTATGCTTTAAGCGGGGATGAAGAAGCTCGGCGGCTGACATTGCAAGCCGCCAGCATTTTGGCGGGGCGCTTTAACCCCAACGGGTTCATACGGGCATGGAATGGGGTGGGCAAGGAAGGCTGGGCCATCGTGGACTGCTTGATGAATCTGCCGCTGCTCTACTGGGCAAGCCGGGAGACAGGGGATCCCCGCTATGAGCTGATCGCCCGCCGACATGCTGATGCCTCCATGGACCACTTTTTGCGCCTTGATGGCTCCTGCAAGCATATCGTTGGCTTTGATCCGGTGACAGGCCAAATTCTGGATACGCCGGCGGGGCAGGGATACGCCGCGGGCTCCAGCTGGTCTCGGGGGCAGGCATGGGCTTTGTATGGCTTTACCTTAAGCTTCTTGAACACGGGGGAACCCCGATATCTGGCCGCCGCCAGGCGGGTGGCGGATTATTTCCTGGGACACATTCGGATGAACGGCCTGACGGACAGCGACTTTTGCCAACCCATTCATGAGGAGCGAATTGACAACATTGCCGGGGCCTGCGCGGCGTCGGGCCTTCTGGACTTGGCGCAAGCGATTGGCGGGGAAGACGCGTTGCGTTACCAAGGCGCCGCCCTGCGGATGCTTCGCGCCATTGACAGTCTCTGCGCGGATTGGAACCCTGCCCATTGCGGAATTCTGACCAAGTGTACCGCCTCCTATCATGACGACGGAGCGGGCAGGCACATCAACATCATATACGGGGATTATTTCTTCATTGAAGGGATTCTCAAGCTAAAAGGCCTGGATATCATGCCATGGAAACCATGAGTTGCTCCACAGGAGAGGCAATATCATGCCAATGCTTCATTATCAGGAGCGAATGGGGCAATTCCTAGCGGAATATACAGAATTTGAGGTTGACATCGTTCTTGGGTTATGCTACAATTTCCAATCGTTAGCGGGAGGTTTGCTCCCAGCGTCAGAGGGGAAATGCGGCATGCGCCTGTAGCTCAGCCGGATAGAGCAACGGCCTTCTAAGCCGTAGGCCAAGGGTTCGAATCCCTTCGGGCGCGCCAATATGGTGGGTGTAGTTCAGCGGTTAGAGCGCCAGATTGTGGCTCTGGAAGTCGTGGG
>JAVBOX010000127.1:0-9589 GCA_031550095.1 Eubacteriales bacterium | reverse complement strand
ACCAGACCAAGAACCGCGTCATCCGGCACGCCATGGTTCGCGTGGTCGCGGCAGAATAAAGAGCCTACATGAGCAAATTGCTTTGTACGATATACCCAGTAAATTGAGGAGGAAACGAATATGAGCAAAATCATTGGCATTGACCTTGGAACCACCAACTCCTGCGTAGCCGTCATGGAAGGCGGCGAGGCGGTTGTGATCGCCAACGCGGAGGGCGCACGCACCACGCCTTCCGTCGTCGCCTTTACCAAGGACGGGGAGCGGCTTGTGGGCCAGGTGGCCAAGCGTCAAGCCGTAACCCATCCGGATCGCACCATCATTTCCATCAAGCGGGAGATGGGCACAGCCCACAAGGTGTCGATCGACGGAAAGGCTTACACCCCCCAGGAGATCTCCGCGTTTATTCTCCAGAAGCTGAAGGCGGACGCGGAGGCGTATTTGGGACAGACCATCACCCAGGCTGGTATCACCGTCCCCGCCTATTTCAACGACAGTCAGCGCCAGGCCACCAAGGACGCGGGCCGGATCGCCGGCCTTGAGGTTCTCCGCATCATCAACGAACCCACGGCGGCTTCCCTGGCTTACGGCCTGGATAAGCAGGGCACCCAGAAGATCCTCGTGTATGACTTGGGCGGCGGTACCTTTGACGTGTCTATCCTGGAGATAGGAGACGGGGTCTTTGAGGTCCTGGCCACAAACGGCAACACCCGCTTGGGCGGCGACGATTTTGACCAGAAGGTCATCGATTACATTGCCGACGAGTTCAAACGCACCGACGGGGTGGATCTGCGCAAGGACCGCATGGCCCTTCAGCGCCTGAAGGAGGCTGCTGAAAAGGCGAAAATAGAGCTGTCCGGCGTCATGACGGCCAACATCAATCTGCCCTTCATCACCGCCGACGCCAACGGCCCCAAGCATTTGGACATGGCGCTGACCCGGGCGAAGTTTGACGAGCTAACCCATGATCTGGTGGATAACACCATCAAGCCCATGCAACAGGCCCTCAAGGACGCGAGCCTCAGCGCGGCGCAAATCGATAAAGTCATCCTGGTGGGCGGTTCCACCCGGGTGCCCGCCGTGCAGGACGCTGTGAAGCGCATCACCGGGAAGGATCCCTTCAAAGGCATCAACCCCGACGAGTGCGTGGCCCTCGGTGCGGCCATCCAGGGCGGCGTCCTGGGCGGCGATGTGAAGGACGTCCTCCTGCTGGATGTGACCCCGCTTTCCCTTGGCATTGAGACCATGGGCGGCGTGTTCACCAGGCTGATTGACCGGAACACGACGATTCCAACCACCAAATCCCAGATTTTCTCCACCGCCGCCGATGGACAGACCACCGTGGAGGTTCATGTGCTCCAGGGCGAACGGGAGATGGCCGCCCATAACAAGACATTGGGCCGCTTCCAACTCACGGGCATCGCACCGGCGCCCCGGGGCATTCCCCAGATTGAGGTTACGTTCAACATTGATCGCAATGGCATTGTCAACGTGAGCGCCAAGGATAAGGGCACTGGCAATGAGCAGAAGGTAACCATCACCGCTTCCACGAACCTGACCGAGGAAGAAATCCAACAGCGGGTGAAGGAAGCGGAGCAGTACGCCGAGGAGGATCGCCGCAACAAGGAACAGGTAGAGACCATCAACCGGGCGGATTCCCTGATCTACGACACCGAAAAGCAACTGAAGGATCTGGGCGATAAGCTGTCCGAGGACGATAAGACCGCCGTGCAACAGGAGCTGGACGCCTTTAAGAAAGTCCGCGAGACCAACAATGCCGAGCAGATTAAGCCTGCCATGGAATCCTTCACCGAGAAAGTTTATCAGGTCTTTGGCAAGATCTATCAGCAGCAGCAGGCCCAGGGTGGAGAGCAGCCTGGCCCGGACATGGGGAACCAAGGCGCCGAAAATCAGAATCCGGATGGTAGCGTGGACGCGGACTACGACGTAAAGTAATAGAGATGAGAATGGGGAGGCGCCGAAAGGCTTCGCACGCCACGACCTCTTGATGAGGTCTTGGGAGCGGTTCATAAGGCGCCACCCCGGAATGAAGGCGGTGTGAATTTGGCCAAGCGGGATTATTACGAGGTGCTGGGAATCCCCAAGAATGCGTCGGAGGAGGATATCAAGTCCGCTTATCGCCGAAAGGCGAAGGAAAGCCACCCGGACCTGCACCCGGACGATAAGGCCGCCGAGCAACGGTTCAAGGAAGTCAATGAGGCATACGAGGTATTGTCCGACGCCAACAAGCGTGCGCGTTACGATCAGTTTGGCCATGAAGCGCCAAACATGGGCGGGGCGGGTGGCTTTGACTTTGGTGGCGGTTTTGGTGGTTTTGGCGGGTTTGACAGCATATTTGATACCTTCTTTGGGGGAGGCGGCGGCGGACGGCAGCGGAATGGCCCTGAGCGGGGCGCCGACCTCCGGTATGATATGTCTATCACGTTTGAGGAAGCCGCGTTCGGCGTAAAGAAGGAGTTTCGCTTTCAGCGCAGCGAGAACTGCGACACCTGCAAGGGCACGGGCGCTAAGCCGGGCACTTCGCCCCAAAAATGTACCGCCTGCAACGGCACCGGTTCGGTGCGGATGACCACCAACTCCCTTTTTGGCCAGGTGGTTACCCAGAGGCCCTGCTCCGCCTGCAATGGCACAGGACAGATTATCCAGGACCGGTGCCCCAAATGCGCCGGCAATGGGCGGATGCGGGCGACCCGGACAGCCTCCGTGAACATCCCGGCGGGCATCGATAACGGGCAGGTCATCACCATGACGGGTCAAGGGGAGCCGGGCACACGGGGAGGCCCTTCAGGGGATCTGTACGTGTATATTTCCGTCAAGCCCCACAAGCTCTTCAAGCGGGATGGCTATAACCTGTATTGCGAGATCCCCCTTTCCATCACCCAGGCCGCCTTGGGAGGCGAGATTGAGATTCCAACCCTGGAAGGTCCAATGAAACACGCTGTGCCCGAAGGAACCCAAAACGACACGGAGTTTCGGTTCAAGGGCAAAGGAGTTCAAATGCTCCGAAGCGGTGGAAAGGGCGATCTGTTCGTCAAGATCCATGTGGATGTTCCAAAGCGGTTGACCGAACGCCAGAAGGAGTTGCTCAAGGCTTTTGAGGACTCCCTGTCCGGCAAGGAATATGAATCCCGCAAGAGCTTTTTTGATCGGATGAAGGAGTATTTCACATCCTGAACAAAACCGGGCGGGCAATATCGATATGCGGGAGGGCGGCATGGGCTGGATTGAAATCGCCGTAAAGACGAACACCGCCGGTGCGGATATGGTCAGCGAGCAGTTGATGCGCGTCGGTTGCAAGGGCACTTCCATCGAGGATTCAAATGACATGGTTTTGGCCGAAAAGCACCCGACGGATTGGGATCTGATCGATCCGGCGGTTTTGGCCGCATTTGGGGATTACGCCGTTGTCCGGGGCTATTTGCCGGACGACGCGTCCTCTGCCGAGCGGGTTGCCTCCTTAAGGCTGACGCTCGGTGGGCTGACAGAGGATGTTCTGGGGTTCGATCCCGGCCCTCTCTCGGTTACGGTCGTAGATGTCCGTGAAGAGGACTGGGCGGAGAATTGGAAAAAGTACTATAAGCCCTTCCGGGTAGGCAATCGGATGGTCGTCAAGCCCGTGTGGGAGACCTACGGCGCCGCCCCCCATGATCTGATCATCGAGATCGACCCTGGCATGGCCTTTGGCAATGGAACCCACGAAACCACCTCTATGTGCCTGGCGCTCCTGGAGAATGTGGTGCGCCCCGGGGATTTTGTGATGGACGTGGGATCGGGCTCCGGAATCCTGGCTATCGCGGCGGCAAAGCTTGGGGCAGACGGGGTTTTCGCCGTTGACCTGGATCCGGTCGCCGTGCGGGTAGCCAAGGAAAATATTGAGCGAAACGGCCTTTCAGACCGTATCACCGCCCAGGTTGGTGATTTGCTTAAGGGAGTGGACGCCAAGGCGGATGTGGTCGTGGCAAACATTATCGCCGACGCGATCATTCTTCTGTCCGATGCGGTTCATAAGCATATGAAGCCCGGCGGAACTTTCATCAGCTCTGGGATCATTCGGGACCGGGAAGAGGATGTGACCGGGGCTATTGCTGCCGCAGGCTTCTCCATTGAGCGGATTGAACGCGGAGGCGAATGGGTCGCTATCGTTGCGGGGGCTGAGAATGCATAGATTCTTTTTTGATGAAACCCATCGTGATAATGACCGGGTGCGGCTGGATGAGGCGGAATCCAAGCACGCGTTCCAGGTGTTGCGGCTCAAGAAGGGCGCCCAGATCGTGCTGATGGACGGCCTTGGCGGCGTATACGGTGCCGAAGTCGAGGACGAAACGAAGCAGCGGCTGATAGCCCGCATCACCCATCGCCTTCCCGACAACGAGGCCAAAACCCAGGTGACCCTCTATCAGGGCTTGCCCAAGGCGGACAAGCTTGAGGTCATACTCCAAAAGTGTACGGAGTTGGGCGTCCATGCCCTGCAGCCCGTCCTGTTTGAGCGCTGTGTCCGGGAACCGGGCAAGAATTCGGACAAGGAGCTGCAGCGCCTTCGCAGGATTGCCAGGGAAGCGGCCAAGCAGTGCGGCCGGGGCCAGGTGCCCATGGTGGGGCAAGCTAAGTCCTTTGCGGATGTGGAGGAGCGTATCCACCGCCACGATCTCATTTTGGTTCCCTGGGAACAAGCGCGGGATACCCGGATCGCGGATGTGATTGGCACGACAAAGCCCCGGGAGGTGGCGCTGGTGATCGGCCCGGAGGGAGGCTTTGCTCCGGAGGAGATCTAGCGCCTGGTTCAGATGGGCGCAAAAACCGTTACCCTTGGCCCGAGAATCCTGCGGACAGAAACCGCCGGGCTGGTAGCCATGGCCTCTGTCTTTACGCTGACGGGAGATTTATAATGCCAAAGACCGTAGCATTTTGCACCTTGGGTTGCAAGGTGAACCAATATGATTCCCAGGCTATGTTGGAACAATTTGAGCGCGCGGGCTATGTGTCCGCGCCTTTTTCCGCCCAGGCGGATGTGTACGTGATAAACACCTGCACCGTAACCGGCACCGGGGATCAGAAATCCCGGCAGATGATTCGAAGGGCGAGGGCGAAAAATCCCAAGGCGGCCATTGTGGTCGCGGGGTGCATGGCGCAAAGGGTGGCTGAGGCGCTTTTGCTTCCAGGAGTTCGGCTGGTGATCGGCACTCAGCGCAGGATGGAAGTGGTGGGCCTCTTGGAAAAGTCGATGGCGCGGGAAGCCCCCCTCATCGCCGTTGAACCTCTCGGAGGAGCGGCTTTTGAATCCTTGACCATTCGCGGCAGCGAAGGCAAGACCCGGGCAACACTGAAAATCCAGGAGGGGTGCGAGAATCACTGCGCCTACTGCATCATCCCAAGCGTCCGTGGACCTGTCCGCTCCAGACCTGTGGGGGAGATCCGGACGGAGGCGGAGCGGCTGGTCGATGCGGGCTTTCTGGAAATTGTGGTGACAGGTATACATTTGGCTTCCTATGGGAAGGACTTTGCCGACGGGACAAGGCTTGAGGACGCCTTGGAGGCCATCACGTCTGTGAGGGGAATTCATAGGGTTCGCCTGGGGTCCCTGGAACCGGGCATCGTGACGGAGCCATTTACCCAGGCCCTTTTGGTCTTGCCCGGCCTATGCCCCCAGTTCATGCTTGCGCTGCAAAGCGGGAGCGATTCCGTCCTGGCCAGGATGGGCCGCCGCTACAATACGGCCCAATATGCCAAGGCGGCGGAACGCCTCAGAGGGGCCTTTCCGCGAGTGGCCCTGACCACGGACATCATGGTTGGTTTTCCCGGGGAGACCGAGTCGGAGTTTCTGGAGACGCTAGCGTTTGTGGAGAAAATGAGGTTTGCGAGAATCCATGTCTTTCCATTTTCCAGCCGAGAAGGCACTAGGGCGAACTCCATGCCAAACCAGGTGCCCAAGGCAGTTCGGGAGGAACGCGCGGCCCGGCTGATCGCCCTGGGGGACAGGATGGCGGCGGATTATCTGGCCGGATGGCTGGGGGAAACAGGCGAAGTACTCTTTGAGAGCGTGTGCCGGGAGTGCGCGGGGGATTCGAAGCGTCTTGCGGAAGGTTATACGCCGGAATACATTCGCGTTCGTGGGGAAGGGGTACCTGGGGAAATCAAGAGGGTGCTTTTTGACACAATTCTCGGGGAATGCATAGTGGGGAAATTATTGTGAAAACCTGTTAATTGTGGTATACTAACCCCGTTTGCGAAATTATTATCAAATCGTGAGGAGCGTGCCTTTATGAACAAAAAAACCATCGAGGATATTCAGGTTTCCGGTAAGAGAGTGCTCGTCCGCTGTGATTTTAACGTTCCGCTGGATGATCAGCTGCATATTACCAACGACAACCGAATTCGCGCCGCTCTACCCACCATTGAGTATCTCATGAAGAATAAAGCCCGTGTCATTCTTTGCTCTCATCTGGGTCGGCCCAAGGGAGGGCCGGATCCCAAGTATTCCCTGAACCCCGTTGCCAAACGCCTCGAGGAAATCCTGGGCGTGGATGTTCCTCTGGCGGAGGATGTGGTCGGCCCGTCCGCCCAGACCCTTGCGCAAGGCCTGGAGGATGGGGATGTAATGTTGCTGGAAAACGTCCGCTTTGAGAAGCTGGAGACAAAAAACGACGCGGAGCTTTCCAAAAAGATGGCCGCTTTAGCGGATATTTTTGTCAATGACGCGTTTGGATCCGCCCATCGGGCCCATTGTTCCACAGAGGGCGTCGCCCAGTTTCTGCCCGCCGTTGCCGGCTATCTGATCGGCAAGGAGCTTTCCATTATGGGCAAAGCCCTGGAGAATCCGGATCGCCCCTTTGTTGCCATCCTTGGCGGTGCCAAGGTTTCCGATAAGATCGGCGTGATCAACAACCTGCTGGAAAAGGTCGATACGCTCCTCATCGGAGGCGGGATGGCCTATACGTTTATGAAGGCTCAGGGTGGCAAGATCGGCAATTCCCTGTGCGAGGATGACAAGGTCGAGTTGGCCAAAGAGCTGCTGGCCAAGGCGAAAGCCAAGGGCATCGCCCTACTGTTGCCGGCGGATAACGTCTGCGGCAAGGAGTTCAGCAATGACACCGAGCGGATTCTCGCTGGGGCTGGGGATATTCCGGACGGTTATGAGGGCTTGGATATCGGCCCCAAGACCCAGCAGATTTTTTCAGAGGAAGTCAAGAAGGCCAAGACCGTCATCTGGAACGGTCCCATGGGCGTATTTGAATTCCCTAACTTTGCCGAGGGCACAAGGGCCATTGCCCAGGCGTGTGCGGACTGCGAGGGCACCACGATCATCGGCGGGGGGGATAGTGCGGCTGCCGTTGAAAAGATGGGCTTTGGCAAAAAAGTTACCCACATCTCTACCGGCGGCGGCGCTTCGCTGGAGTTCCTGGAGGGCATCGAGCTCCCCGGTGTGGCGGCATTGAACGATAAATAATCCAACAAAGGAGCGCTCGATATGCGTAGACCTATCATTGCCGGAAACTGGAAAATGAATAAGACACCCGATGAGGCAACCGCCCTCATCAGGGCTTTAGTTCCTTTGGTCAAGGACGCGGCGTGGGACGTGGTGGTCTGCGTGCCGTTTACCAACCTGCATGCCGTTCGGGAAGCGATTTCGGGCACGAGCGTCCGCCTTGGCGCCCAGAACATGCATTGGCAGCAAAGCGGCGCCTATACCGGGGAGATTTCCGCCGCTATGCTCAAGGCCGCCGGCGCGGACTATGTGATCATCGGCCATAGCGAGAGGCGGCAGTATTTCGCGGAGACGGACGAAACCGTTAACAAAAAGACGCTGGCGGCGGTGGCTGCCGGACTGACCCCAATTGTCTGCGTTGGAGAGCTGAAGGCCCAGCGGGAAGCTGGATATACCGATTCCTTGGTCACCTACCAGATTCAGACGGCCCTCACCGGGCTTACCGCCCAACAGGTAGAAAATATCGTCATTGCCTATGAGCCCGTGTGGGCCATCGGCACGGGCTTGACCGCCACGGATGAACAGGCCAATGAAACCATCCGCGTGATCCGAGGAGCGGTGGCTTCCATGTTCGGACAAGCCGCAGCCGACAAGGTCCGCATTCAATACGGCGGCAGCATGAACCCAAAGAATGTCCATGGACTGATGCGGCAGCCCGAAATTGACGGCGGGCTGATTGGCGGAGCGAGCCTTTCCGCGGAGGACTTTGCCAAGGTGGTAAACTTTGAGAGGTAATCAATGAAAAAGCAAATGACCGCATTGATCATCATGGATGGGTTCGGCATTGCGGGAAATGTGAACCGCAACGCGATTCTGGAGGCGGGAACGCCCAACATCGACAAGCTCATGGCGAGGTTTCCCCATACGACCATCGGCGCCAGCGGCATGGACGTAGGTCTGCCGGACGGGCAGATGGGCAATAGCGAGGTGGGCCACCTGAACATCGGCGCAGGACGAATTGTGTATCAGGAGTTGACCCGCATCACCAAGGACATCCAGGACGGGGCGTTTTTTCAAAAGGGGCCTCTGATCTGGGCCATGGACAGTGCAAAACAGAACGGCGGCGCTCTCCACCTGATGGGCCTCCTGTCCGACGGGGGTGTTCATAGCCATAACACCCACCTCTACGCGTTGCTTGAGATGGCAAAGCAACGGGGGCTTTCCCGGGTGTATGTCCATTGCTTCCTAGACGGTCGGGATGTGCCGCCTTCCAGCGGCTTGGATTATGTGCGGCAATTGGAGGCGGAGATTAAGCGCATCGGGGTGGGTGAAATTGCCACAGTGATGGGCCGCTACTGGTCCATGGACCGGGATAACCTATGGGATCGAGTGCGGCGGGCATATGACGCCATTGTGCTCGGAGAAGGGTTCGCTGCTGATTCCGGAGAGCAGGCGGTTCAGCAATCCTACGATAAAAAAGAGACGGACGAGTTTGTGCAGCCTACGGTGGTCATGAAAAACGGCGCACCCACCGCCTGCGTTCAGGCAAACGACAGCGTCATCTTCTTTAACTTCCGGCCGGACCGGGCGCGCCAGCTAACCCGGGCGTTCATCCAGCCGGATTTCACCGGCTTTCCCCGGAAGTTTGGCTTCTTTCCTTTGCAATATGTCACCATGACCCAATACGACGAGACGTTTACAGGGCTGAGAGTGGTTAATGAACCGGAAACGCTAGATGATACCCTGGGCGAGTATATCAGCGGCTTGAACATGACCCAGCTTCGCATCGCTGAAACCCAAAAATATGCCCATGTAACGTTTTTCTTCAATGGAGGCGTTGAGCAACCTAACCCAGGGGAAGACCGGGCGCTCATTCCCTCCTCCAAGGTGGCTACCTTTGACCTGAAGCCGGAGATGAGCGCGTACGAGGTGGCGGATGAGGCCGTGAACCGGATTCATTCCGGCGCTTACGACTTTATGATCCTGAACTTCGCCAACTGCGATATGGTGGGGCATACGGGTGTCATTCCCGCCGCCGTTGAGGCGGTTCGGGCGGTGGACATCTGTGTGGGCAAGGTTGTTCAAGCCATCCTGGACGAGGGAGGCCGGTGCGTTGTCACGGCGGATCATGGCAACGCGGATCAGATG
>JAVBOX010000134.1:0-8041 GCA_031550095.1 Eubacteriales bacterium | reverse complement strand
GATGGTTTTTCCCTGGCGGAACAGGTTCGAGCCAGACGGCCTGAAATACAAATCGCCTTTTTAACCGCCTATGATGAGTTTGTCTATGCGCAGAAGGCCATGCGCCTTGGCTCTGTGGATTACCTGCTCAAGCCCGTGGATTGCCAGGAACTGGAGGAAGCGCTTCAGCGCATGATAGAGGCGGTGGATAAACGGCGAGGAAAAGGCGGGCGTGTCGTCAACTCACAGGCCGCTTTGGACGCGGACAATCCCATTCCCGATCCTACGGCGGAAGCGGTAGCCCGTCGAATTGGGGAACACATTCAGACCCATTTTTCAGAGCCTATTGAGCTCAATGCCCTGGCGTCGCGGTTTGGTATCTCCTATCCTTACCTGAGCACCCTATACAAGCGAGTGGTTGGTCTTTCACCCTCCAAGCATATTGTTGCCCTGCGGATAGGGCGGGCAAAGGAAATCATCGCTGCCCACCCGGATCTGCCGTTCCGGCGGGTGGCCGCCCTGGTGGGATATGAGGATCCACATTATTTCTCCCGGCTATTCCGCAGCGTGACGGGACAGTCCCTGTCGGAGTTCAAGGATACCCATTTCATGGAAGACTGAGGCCATGAATGATTTTATTCAAGGGAAGCGTCAAAATTTCTCTCGCCTCTCCGTGTAACCGCTTGTTGCTTTTTATTCCAACCGCCTGCGCTTATACACCCCGGGGGAGGCCCCGGTGGCCTGCTTGAAGGCCCGGTGAAACTGGGCGCTGTCGCTATAGCCAACGGCAAGGGCGATTTCAAACATCTTCAGGTTGGTGCTTGACATCATTTCAATTGCTTTTTCAATGCGCGTATCCCGGGTATATTCGCTAAATGTCTTGCCGGTTTTTTGATGAAAGAGGGAGCTGAGATAGTTAGGATTCAGACCTAGGCGATTGGCGATTTCGCTCAAGCTCAAGCTGCCCTGATAGCCGTTTTCAAGATAGCTTTTTGCTTTCAGGATGGCATAATCATCCCGGCTCAGCCGGCGCAGGTCCAGGGCATCCACATAGGCCTGTATTAGGCTGATGTATTGCTTCCGCAGGCCGGATACCGTCGTTTCCGCCTGCACCATGAGGACAATGTCCAGGTCGGTGAACTTAAACTTGCCAATGACGCCGATGAACTCCTTGTTTTTGCGCATCAAGGCGTATATGATGGAAACGAGAAGCCGCTTGACTTCCTCCACGCTGGGTCGCAAGCCGCAGATTCGGTCGAACAGCTGCTGCAGCGAGGCCAGCGCCTCCATGGTCTTGCACGCGGCGATGAGGGTGGCGGACTGGTCGGCCATCTCCTCCAAAGAGCGAGCCTCCTGACCGGAAGACGGGGTTCCCGACATGTCGTAAAAAAAATTTTCCAAACCTCGCAGCGCTTCCTCAAGCACAGACGCAAACGGATTGCAAAGATCTTCTCTTTGAGCGATGCCGAAGGAGATGCCCTCCCGCTGGCAGTATGCGGCCATCCGCCTGCTAATATCAGAGGTTTTTCCCGAAAGAAAGAACACGATCGCCGCCCACTGCTGTTTGTAAAGGCCTTGAAGCATAGCGGATTTGCCGGGCATGTCAAGCTCATGAAGCATGGAGGTGCCCAACAGATAAGCTGCTTGCCGGTCTCGCTCGCTGATGCTGCCCTTTCCGAACGCGCTGAAAAGGCATACGGCGATTTGGGCGTTCCGTGGCAAGCTGTAATCCCTGAGAAAATCCGCGAAGGCTTCCGGTTTGCTTTGAAGCCTGTCCAGCCATGCTTGCTCCGTATATATTTTTTCCAGCAAAACTTTGGGCAGATCCCTGGTGTTGATGCCGTCCATTTGTTTTCGGGTGAGACGCTGTAGCGCGTCATGATAGACGGCTTGCAATTCCTCGGATGAAATGGGCTTGAGCATGTAGTCCGATGCGCCCAGGCGCATCGCCATGCGGACGAACTCAAAGTCGTCAAATCCGCTGATCATCACCACTTCGCCCCGATAATCGATGTCCGTCAGCTTTTGCAGCAGCTCCAAACCGTTACAAATGGGCATTTTAATGTCGGCGAACACGAGCCCAATATTTCCAAGGCAGATTCGGTCCAGGGCTTCAATGCCGTTGCCCGCCTGGTATAGGATCCCGCGCTCCTCAAAACCCTCAATGATGCGGCACAAGCCTTGCCGGATGATTGGGTCATCATCGACGATTAAAATATCATACACGGCTGTTCTCCCCGGCTGGTTTAGCGGACCCCGCCATCAAAAAGCGCGGCATCCGCACGGTGATCAGGGTACCGCTGCCTGTCCGGCTGGAGATGGTCAGGCCATAGGCCTCACCGTAGAATAGCCGGATACGCCGATGGACGTTCTTCAGGCCAATGCTGTTGATCTTATCGTTTTTATTGTCCAAATAATCCCGCAACTCCTGCAACCGCCGGGGCGTAATGCCCTTTCCGTTGTCAGAGACGTTCAAGACAATGGTATCCCCTTCCAAATAGCCCAGCACATCCACGGCGCTGGCCTCGTCCATGGGGTTGACGCCATGGGTCAAGGCGTTTTCCACCAGAGGCTGAAAGATGAACTTTAGCATCCGGCAGGACATGACCTCCGGCTCAATATTGGTTGTAAGCGTAAACCTATTCTCATAGAGCATCTGCTGCAAGCCAATGTAATCCATGAGCTTCTGCACCTCTGTTTCCACGGTCACCAGCTCCGACGGGGCGGAAATGCCGTAGCGCAAAAGGCTGGCCAGCAGCAGCGTGATATCCGCCACCTCCTCATGCCCGCAGAGAAACGCTTTCGTTCGGATGGTTTCCAGGGTGTTATAGAGAAAATGGGGGTTGACCTGGCTTCGCAGGAGCTGAAGCTGGGTCTGGCTCAGTTCCATCTGCTTTTCGTAGACCTCGTGTATTAAATAGAAGATGCGTTGGGTCAGGTTGTTGAAAGCCTTCGTGAGTTCGGATAACTCGTCCCGGTGAGGATCGTCGATGGTGATGGAGAAATCTCCCTCCGCGACGATCTGATTGCAGGTCTCCACCAGGCTATGCACAGGCTTGCGAACGCTGCGCACAATGCTGTCCAATACAATGCTGACGAGAAGAAATCCTAGCCCAAGGCCGATGATCAGCGTAAGCTTTTCTTTAATAACTGCGGCCAACAGCAGGGCATAGGGAGTCGTCAGCACACAGGTTTGTCCATCCAGCGTTTGGGCGTAATCAAAGATCACGCGCTGGCCTTTGACTATTGCCTGGAAGGTGCCGGCAGAGGCCGGCGGGTTTTCCTGTTCCAGCTTCTTGTGAAAAACGGAAACGGCGTCATCGCTGATTTCGCCCCAGAGAACCGGACCGTCCGAATCCAGCATGGCGATGTTCTGTTCGTCATAAACCTGCCCGGATGCAAACAAAGACTGGACATCGCTTACATCCGCCGCCGCCAACACGATGCCCACCGGGTCAAACCGCTCAATGTTGATGATGGCCCGGGAAACGAACAGCAGGTTCTCCGCGTCCTGCAGGAACGCGTCCTCCAAGGATATCTGCGAGGCATTCCATATCTGAGCGGAACCCCGGCCGCGCAACGTCTGGACAAACCAAGGCTCAGCCACCCGGTTTTTCTCGTCCAGCTTCTGCTGGTTAGGGGTTGCCTGGAAGATGTATTTTTTGGTGTTCTTCACGTAACTGCCCTTCCCATTGGTATCAAAGACGGCAATAAGGCGGATGTGCTGGTTTTCTTCCAGGAGGCGCTTGCTCTGGTTTTGCAGGTCATTTTCCATGATGGTTCGGGGGTATTTATCGGGATAGGAAAGATAGGTATAGGTGCTGGTGGGCAATTGATCTACCCAGATAATGGGGTATTTTGTGGTATTCATCAGGCTGCTCAGGTTGCCCTTGAGTTCTTCGGATACGGAACGAACCAGTTGGGTGTTGATGAACCCCACGGAAGCTTCATAGCTAGCCACGATGGATCGGAGCATGACGACCAGGGCAAACGTAAGCACCGCAACCACCAGCAACAGTACCAGCCAAAGCCGCGTTCTGATTGAGATGCCGCGGAGCCATACATACAGCGTGTTTGTGATGCTTTCTACCGCTCTGGCAGGCGCCGCGCCTGCCGAGGGTTTGCCTTGTCCGTCCATTCTAAAATTCGATCTCCAACCCGTCATATGCTGCCCAAAAGCCGTGAGGCGCAAGCGCCGCTTCGATCTCATGGTGGAGCAATTCGCCATTGTGGGAGAAATGGGTCACCATAAAGCGCGTGCTTTCGTCAGCGGACCCCATGCCCATAAGGCGCGCCTGAACTTCCAAAACATCCGGGATTCCCATGTGGTTTGCGCCATCTTTATGGCGGAGCATGGTGCAATCCAGGCTCACAAGATCCAGGTGTTTTCCCTGGAGGTGCGCCCAGGTTTCCTCAGGGAAGTTGCCGGTGTCATTGCCATACAGCAGCGTCTTTCCATCACGCCGGATCAGATAGATGTAGCATCGCTCCCGCCTGTTGTGGTTTGCGAGCAGGGGCGTTATCTCGTGCTTGCCGATGGTCATCGGGACAAAAGACGCGATTTCCTTGCAGGCGAGCCACTTGGACAGCAGCGCGTGATATCCCTCGGTGCCGATGTAGGCGGAATACGCTTTGACAAGGGCATCATTGCCATAAAGGGTTAAGATTCCCTCCAGATCGTTTGCGAACCACTCACAGCGCAGGGCAAGATCCTGCAGGTACAGGTGATCCTGGTGGGTATGCGTGATCAGAATATGCCGGATGGAGGGCAAATCCAGCCCATCTCGAAGCATATGCAGGTAGCTGTCCGGAGGAAAGTCCACAAGCAGGGCGTCGTCGATCAGCGCTTGGGAACGGGTGCGCAGGTTCTTCCCGCCCAACTTTCGGGCTTTCCCGCACGCGGGACATGCGCAGAACAATCCAGGCCACCCTTCGGCGGCCGCGGTTCCCAAATACTTTATCTTCATTCAAAGCCTTCTTTTTTGTAGTATAGCATGCCTGGGGCATGGCCGTCATGAGGTAAATATTGCGATGGAAGCGGTTAAGCCTTCACGGCGCCGCTGGTCAGGCCGCCGATGATATTTTTCTGCATGAATATGTAGAACACCAGGATAGGCAGCATGGACATGCAGAAGGTGGCGAAGGTCAGGCTATAATCCACGCTATATTCCGTGCGGAAGTTGTACTGGAAAAGGGTGATGGTCCAGTATTGCCAGGAGCGGTTCAGTGTGACCAAAGGCAGCATGAAGTCATTCCAGATCCAGAGACCGTTTCGAATGAGGACAGTCGCTAAAATGGGCTTCATCAAGGGCAGCACCACCATGCGGAAGGTCATGGCCGTGGACGCGCCGTCGATATAGGCCGCCTCCTCCATATCTGGCGGGATGGACTGCAAAAAACCCACATACAGAAAGGTCGCCTCGCAGGTGAGCGAGGAGACGCACAGGATGGCAAGGCCTGTGGGATGCAGCATTTGCATGAATGTCAGCTGCTTGACCAGGGGCATCATCTTCACCTCAAAGGGAATGAAGATGCCGAGAAGCAGGAAGTAGTACATGAAGCGATATCCGCGACTGGTGCCCATGGAGCGGGAAACCGCATAGCTGAGCATAGGCATGATCAGGATGTTGCCCAATAGCACCAACGCTGTGATATAGACCGTATTGCCCAAGGCTTTGAAATACTTGCCCCCTGCCAGGACTGTTTTGAAATTATTGAAGTTCAGCGCCTGGGGCAGCGCGAAAAAACTGGCTGTGTTTTCCGCGGTCGTCTTGAATGCCGTCATGACGGTGATGTAAAGTGGCAGCAAGATCATGAGCACACCAAGGGTGAGAATGGCATAGGTCATGCCTGAGGCAAGCTTGCTCTGTTTCATGACATCCACTCCCTCTTTCTGTTGGTGATGGAGATTTGTACCGCGGAAATCGCCGCGATGATCAAGCCCAGAACGATGGCTTCGGCCACGGCGTAGCTGTATTTCGTATCCACGAACGCGTTGCTGTAGATGAGAAGGGAAACGGCCTCTGTAGCGCCGCCAGGCCCGCCATCCGTTAAGCTCTTGACATAGTCGAACACTGTGATTCCGCCCTTAACGGTCAGCACCATGACGACGCTAAGCGTTGGAATCAGAAAGGGCAGCGTAATATGCCAGAAGCTCTTGGCAGAGGTGGCTCCGTCGATGGCAGCGGCCTCGTAAAGGTCCGCTGGAATCGTCTGGAGTCCTGCCAGGAATAGCAAGGTCGGCATGGCGACCCCCTGCCACACGTTGACGAACAGAATGCCATATACCGCTGTTTTGGGGCTGGAAAGTATGTTTTTGCTGAGGGTCGCAATGTTAAGCGCCTTGCCGATGTGGGGTATTGCGCGATAAAAGATCTGGTTGAAGATCAAGCCGACGGTAAGCATGCTTAAGACCGCCGGAATGAAATACATGGATCTATAAAAGGTGATTCCCTTGACTTTGCTGTTTAATAGCAGCGCCAGCAAAACGCCCAGCACGACGATGCATACGGTTAGCATGACGCAGTAGCGGGCGTTGAACGTGAGGGCATTCAAGAAGCGCTTATCGGAGAAAATGCGCTGAAAGTTCTGCAGGCCAATGAAGCCGATATTCTTGGAGATGCCGTTCCAGTTGGTCATGCTGTAATAAAAACCCAGGAATACCGGGAAGATGAAAAAGGTGCAGTAGAGCAGAAAACCGGGCATGCTGAACAGGGCAAATGTGATCCGTCGGGACCGCAATGCCTTGGAATGGCTGTTTCTGGACAATGAAGGCTGTCTGACGCTCTGATTCAAATCGCTTCCCCCGCTTTCAAAAAAGGGCTGTCGGCATCGACAGCCCTGGCGTCAATTCTTTGACTGTTTAAAGGGTTACTGGTTGTAAAGGCGGGTGATCGCCTCACCGAAAGCAGTGACAAAAGCGTCAATGTCGCCGTCCATGTACAGCTGCTGGCCGGGCTGGCGCATTTCCTCCCGGAGGCCGGTGGGCCAGAAGTTGACCTGGGTCAGGAACATCTGTCCATTGTCCATGAGCTCCTTCATTTCCATGTGCTGGGACTTATCGAAGGTTACGCCCTTGATCATGTTCACATTGCCGTCCAGCTCATAGTACTTCTGGGCAGTTTCGGTGCGGGAGAGGAACTCGATGAACTTCAGGGCCGCTTCCTGGTTCTTGCAGGAGGAGGCGATGGAGAAGGAGGTATCAATGTTGACAGGCACTTTGATCTCGTCCGTCAAGGGAGACGGAATGGGCATCAGCTTTACCTGGATGTCCGGGTTGGCGGCTTGCATCGTGGAGAGCATCCATGTGCCGGAGAACATCATGGCAGCCTTTCCGTTGACCAGGTCCGCAATAGCGGACTCATAGTCCAGGCCCAGGGAGTCCTCGGTGCTGTACTGGGCAACATCCATGCATAGCTGGGCGAAGCCGCGGATTGTCTGGGAATCTTCAACCTTCATCTCGCCGGAAGCGATCCTCTTGAACTCTTCATAGGACTGGTTGTTCAGTACGCCGACGGTGCGCTCCAGGCGCTGGGCGATATTGCCCACATCCTTGTTGGGCAGCGCGAAAGCGTCGTAGCCCGCTTCCTTCAGCTTGGCGCATGCGGCGATCAGCTCGGCGTAGGTGGCGGGCTGCTCGATGCCCAGCTCCTCGAAGATATCCACCCGGTAGTAGATGCCATAGCTGCTGAGGGTCATGGGCAATGCGTACTGCTTGCCGTTGTACTCGGACATGGCGAGCATGGTGTCGGATACGTTGGCCATGAACGGCTGCTCGGTCAAATCCACCATCATCTCGTCGTCGAACATTCTCTTGTACTTGTCTTCCGCCGGATAGGTATTGAGGATATCGGGCATTTCATTGCTGGCGATGCGCGTTAGCAGGACTGTGCTCGCGTCGGCGACAGCGGTGAGCGTGATTTTGATGTCCGGGTTTTCGGCCATAAAGTCCGCGATGATTTCCTCCATGACGGGGACGGTTTCGGGCTTTAGGGAATAGAACTCCAGCTCCACGGGAGCGGTCGCCAGCGCGGAACCGACGCCGATCAAGGTCAATGACATC
>JAVBOX010000085.1:0-21650 GCA_031550095.1 Eubacteriales bacterium | reverse complement strand
ACCATGAGCCAGTACCTGATCATCTCCGACATGCTAAAGCGGGTCATCGGGGAAGGGTGGCAGAAGCATATCATCGCTACCACCGACGCGGCGAAGGGGAATCTGATCAAGTTGGCGAAGACCGAAGGGTTTGAAACCTTCGTTATTCCAGATGGAGTTGGCGGACGGTTTTCGGAAATGTCCCCCGTAGGGCTTCTAGCCGCAGCCGTGTGCGGCATTGATATCCGCGCCATGCTGGAAGGCGCGAAAATCATCGATAAGACGTGCCAATGCAAGGACACGTGGCAAAATCCCGCGCTTTTGGAGGCGGTTTTGCAATACATCTGCATGACGGATATGGATGTCAATATCCAGGTAATGCTGCCTTACGCCGACAGCCTGAAATCCATCGCCGACTGGTTCTGCCAGCTCTGGGCGGAGAGCCTTGGAAAGAATGTCACTCGCCGCGGCATGGCCGTGAACCTGGGGCAGACCCCTGTGAAGGCTTTGGGCGTTACGGACCAGCATTCTCAGCTGCAGCTTTACACCGAAGGCCCCTACGATAAAGTAGTCACATTCCTGAAAGTGGAGGATTTCCGCGCGGAGACAAAGATTCCAAACGGCTGTGAGGCATTTCCCAATGTGGCATTTTTAGGCGGGAAAACCCATAATCAGCTCATTGAGGCGGAGCGGCAAGGCACTGAATATGCCCTGTACAAGGCGGGCAGGATGAACCAGACCATCATTCTCCCGGAAGTCTCCGCCAACACCATCGGTCAGCTCCTATATTTCTTTGAGATGGTGACCGCTTACGCCGGCGAATTGCTGGACATCGACGCGTTTAACCAGCCAGGGGTTGAGGAATCCAAGCTGGCCTCCTTTGCGGTGTTGGGCCACCCGGATGAGAGGTATGCCAAGAAACGGAGCGAAATGGAAGGGCGGCCTAAACAGCGGGCAAAGTATCTGCTGTAACGACTGATCATTTCATTGAATTGAAGGTCATAGGTCAACTGAATAGCATGGGGGCGGCTTGTGTCATCGCCGCCCCGTTATTATTTATGATCTCTCTATTGTCCAAGCGCTCCCCACAGGAAGCTTTCCAGTATATTCATGCAGACTTTATGGCGGTACGCCGCCGTAGAGCGGGCGTTGTCCACTGGGGCAATGAGGGCGCCGTAAGCGCCAATGATCGAGGGAACCCTCTCTCGCGCTATTTCCAAAGGCAGCGCCACCAGCATTTCCTCCAAATCCCGGCTGCGAACAACCATAGAGCCTACCGCGCCAAAGGCGGCCCGGAAATCCTGGATCCTGTCATTTTCTACCCGTAAAAACGCGGCCAGGGAACACTTGGAAATAGCCTGGGCTAGCCTTGCGCCAACCTTATGGAATTGCTGAGTCCCAATGAAGCTGGGCACCAGCACCCCAATGATCAGCTCATCCGGCCTGATGCTGGTCTTCTTGACCCCAGTGATGGCATCCTGGATGGAAAGATTCCGCATGCCCGAAAGGCTTTGCAACGCCAAGACCGCGTCCAGGGCATATAGCACAGGCAACGTGTCCCCTGCGGGAGACGCGTTTTTGATGTTTCCCCCTAAGGTTCCCATGTTGCGAATGGCCGGCGACGCAATGGAACTAACTGCCGTCCGCAACGCTTCGGGAACCCGGGCATCCTCCATGATCGCCGCGAAGGTGCAGCTTGCGCCAATCCAAACGCCTTCCGAACATTCGGAAATTTCCCGTAAAATATCCAACTGATCCAAGAAAAAGAAATCCCCGTCTGCCCTCGGCTCCAACATGAAATCCGTACCGCCGGCAATGGGCCGGGCACCCTGCGCAAGCAATGCCAGGGCTTTTTCCAGCGTATCCGGGTGCAGGCGCACGCTTACCATAGGCCTTTACCCTCTTCCGAAGCGCAATGAACCGCCTCAATGATCATGCCATAACCAGTGCAGCGGCAAAGGTTTCCCGACAGACCTTCCCGGATTTGCGCTTCCGTGGGATGGGGGACACGGGAGAGAAGCGCTTCCGAAGCCAAGATCATTCCTGGGGTGCAAAACCCGCACTGAACCGCTCCACATTTGCCAAAGGCCCTTTCCAAGGCCGCATACTGGGTCGTCTGCCGGAAACCTTCAATGGTTACGATGGTTTTTCCCTCCACATTGCCAAGGGGCATCAGGCAGGAGACAACCAACGCTCCATCCATCAGTACGGAGCAGGCGCCGCACTCGCCTTCCCCGCAGCCGCACTTTGTCCCGGTTAGGAGGAATTCCTCCCGGAGTACATCCAGCAGCCTTGTTCTTGGATCTCCTTTTGAAACAACCGCCTCTCCATTTAGGATGAAAGAGGTTTCTGCCGGCATCATCTCACCTCCAGGTTTTTCGCCATCAGAATTTCCGGCGTCAAGGGAATGCGATTCGCATGAATGCCCAGAGCCATCTCAACGGCCGCCGCATAGGCCGGCGCCGCGCCAACCAATGTCAGTTCCCCAGCGCCACGGCCCCCAAAAGGCCCGTCGTAATAAGGGTCATCCCAGAAGGCGATATGGTAGGCAGGCGTATCCTTGGCCGTGGGAATCATGTAATCCATAAAGCTATTCTGCCGAATGGCCCCATCCATACCCACATCCATATATTCCATGGAGGCGTAGCCGATCCCCTGGGCGATGCCACCTTCAGCCTGCCCCTGAAGCATAATGATGTCGATGGGCGTGCCGCAATCAAAAACCGCATACGCGTTCAATGTCTTGGTGTGGGCCGTGCGAACATCCACCTCTACCTCTACCACGTTGACCGCCCAGGAGAAGGCCGGATACGCATCGCCGGTGAATGTATCCATATCAAAGGGGGCGCGATGGGGGGGATCGACATAGCTCTCCTCAATGGTCTGCGCTTGCCCTTCTTGCCATTGTTCCTTTAGCCGAAGGGCGGCCCGCTGCAACAGACGCCCTACCACCAGCATGGATCTGGAGGCTACTGTAGGCCCGGAATCGGGGGAGATGGAGGTATCCGGCTGGTTATAGCGGACGCGCTCCAAGGGGATGTCCAAGGTTTTAGCGACCACCTTGGGAAAGGTGGTCAAAAGGCCTTGGCCAATTTCCGCGTTGGAGGCCAGAATGAGCACAGAGCCGTCCAAGGCTTTCTGCAGCTTCACATGGGCCTGTATGACATCCCGCTCCCCATTTCCCGTGAAGCCGCACCCATGGAACACCAAGGACAGCCCAACGCCCCGGCGGATAGAACTCCGATGTTCTCGATACGCCACTTTTTTCTCCCGGTATCCGGACATGTCAAGAGCCTTTTGCAGCATTCCCGGGAGGGGCGGCGCCTCATGGTAGGTACCGCTGGTGACGGTTGGATCCCCTTGCCGCACAAAGTGAGCCTCCTTAAATGAGACGACATCTTCGCCGAGCTTCTCCGCCAAATGGCCCATAAAGGTCTCGATGGCAAAGAAAGACTGTGGTGCGCCAAAGCCACGAAACGCCCCGTTAGGAGGGGTATGGGTCATAACCACCCGGCCCCGCGCCTTCACGTGCTCGATGTTGTAAACCCCAGAGCAGCAGAACAATGCTCGGCAGAGAACCACGTCTGATAGCCCTTTATACGCGCCGCCATCTAGGATAATATCCACATCGATGGCGAGAACACGCCCTTCCCGAACGGCAGCCCGGAGGGTGGTCATAGAGGGATGCCGCTTGGTGGTGATGGAGATATCTTCCTTCCGTCCGAGAACCACCCGGCAGGGTTGGCCGGACTTTCGGGCGATGGCGGCGACCTGGCATGCCAGCAAGGATGGATACTCCTCCTTGCCGCCAAAGCCGCCGCCTGTAGTAGCCTGAACGACGCGTACCTGAGAATCCTCAAGGCTGAAAGCCCGCTTTAGCGCACCCACGACATAGTAGGGACACTGCATGGATCCCTTAACTGTCAGCACACCACCCGTGAGGCTGGCTTCCAATGCCTGCGGCTCCAGATAAGCCTGCTCCTGATGCCCCGTATAGAAGGTTTCCTCATAAACAAAATCCGCTTGGGCAAAGGTCACGTCCGGATCCCCTTTGATCAGCGGGAAGTCAAACATCGTCTCGCCCATCGGGTCCATTGAGGTTTTGACAGGCTTAGGGTCGAAATAGGCGATCTGCATTTTTTGAATCAACATATCCAGCATTGCCTTGTCCGGGCCTGCCAGGATGGCAATGGCCTCGCCTTTATACCGGACCCTGTCCACCGCGAAAACAGGCATATCCAGGGCGTGAAGATCCGCCACATTGACAGGCAGATCCCGGTGGTCCGCGAGATAATACCCTTCCGGAAGCGGGGGATAGGCTATCGAAAAAGCGGTATTCCCATGAGCGGATCGAATCACCTGGGCATGGAGAACGCCTGACTTCGGAAAATCATCTATATATTGGGCAAAGCCCGAGGCTTTATCCACAAGATCCTTCCTTATGACAGCCTCCGATATCGAACGCACGGGCAACTCCCCCAGTCAATGCTTTGAATTATCAGCGCTTAATACTATATTTCATTATACAAGGCCATTGGGGGATGTCAATTGGCAAATGGGCTCCCTGACCGGTTCAAAGATTCACCAACCCATCCACAGTTCCAGCTATTTCGCCCTTGTTTTCAAGGTGAAAATGCGCTATGATGGGCCGGAGGTGAGTACGATGGATGTAAAAAAAGAAGCCATGCGCATGCACGAGGCATGGCAAGGCAAAATCGAAGTAGTGCCTAGGGCGCCTGTTTCTACCCGAGAGGAACTCTCCGTAGCCTATACCCCCGGAGTGGCAGAACCCTGCTTGGCAATCCAGGAGGATTACAACAAGTCCTTTACGCTAACCCGCCGGGGAAACCTTGTGGCGGTTATCACGGACGGGACGGCGGTGCTTGGCCTTGGCGATATTGGGCCGGAAGCCGGAATGCCCGTAATGGAAGGCAAGTGCTGCCTATTCAAGGCCTTTGGCGATGTGGATGCCTTCCCGCTCTGCGTCCGCTCCAAGGATGTGGATGAAATCGTCCGCACTGTCTATTTGCTGTCCGGAAGCTTTGGCGGAATCAATCTGGAGGATATTGCGGCCCCCCGCTGTTTTGAGATTGAACGTCGGTTGAAGGAAGTCTGCGATATCCCCATTTTTCATGATGATCAGCATGGAACCGCGATTGTCACCGGTGCGGCGCTGATAAACGCGCTGCGAATCGTAGGCAAGGACATCGCAAAGATCCGGGTCATTATCAGCGGCGCTGGCGCGGCGGGCATTTCCATCGCGAAGCTGCTGATGCTGATGGGCGTGGAGGATATCATCCTTGCAGGCCGCAACGGCTTGATTGCCGAAGGAGTGGAGGGGATCAACCCCGCTCAGACAGAGATGGCGACGATCACCAACAAAGGCAAGCTCAAGGGTTCCCTGGCCGACGGTATGCGGGGCGCGGATGTGTTCATCGGCGTTTCCGCTCCAAATATCGTCACCGAGGCCATGGTAGCCTCAATGAACAAGGGGGCGATCGTCCTGGCCATGGCCAACCCTGTCCCGGAAATTTTCCCTGAGGATGCCAAGCGAGGCGGCGCCGCGGTTATCGGAACGGGACGAAGCGATTTCCCCAACCAGATCAACAATGTTCTGGCCTTCCCCGGAGTATTTCGCGGCGCGTTGGATGTCCGCGCTAGCGATATCAACGACGCTATGAAACTGGCCGCCGCAAAGGCAATTTCCGCATTGGTCAGCGACGGGGAACTCTCCCCAGAGTTCATCATGCCCAATGCCATCGACCTTCGGGTAGGACCCGCCGTGGCAAAGGCGGTTGCCCAGGCGGCAAAGGACAGCGGCGTCGCGCGGATATAATAAGCCCTAAACGAGCAGGTCCCTTCCTTGCGTTGCGGCATGGGAGGGATCTGCTTTTCTTATGTGCGCCATAGCTTTTCTAGAATTTCCGGCCACCTCCCGTAATCTCGCTCTCTGTGGCTCCGCTGGGAGAAGGCGCTGCTGCGCTTGGCTCGGCGGTTCTAATGTTTTCTTTGTGCACAGGAGGGTCCCAACGTTCGATGTATACGCTTCCACTGATGGACTCAAAACGGAATGTAGGGCCGCCTTCCAGGTATTGAAGGGATTTGTTCTGCGCGACACCGGCATAGTCGCAGGATATCCTGCCGCTGACGGAATCCATCTTCGCGGCAAAAGCTTTATCAGGCAAGGCAAGGCGTACATCGCCGCTGATAGACTCCGTGCGGAGCACATCCGGCATGGTGGCTAAGGTTAGCGTGATCTCTCCGGAGATGCTGTTGGTCCTTACCTCTTCAAAGGAGCCCTCTCCAGTCATCCTCCCGCTCACGGTGGTCAGGCGAAGGGTTTCACCGGATATACCGGATATGTCAATATTGCCAGAAATCGTCTCCATACCAAGCGAATCCGCATAAGCCGTTTCGGAATTTCCCTCCGCTGTAAGCGCCCCTGAAATTCCCGTTATCTTCAGCTCTTTTAGCCGCAAAGAGGATGGAATCCTAAGGTCCAGCTTCTTGCTTGGCATACCGGAAAACGTGAATCCCCGTATAGGAGCTCGAAACTGGATGATCAGCTTATTGTCCTGCACCTTGTAGCGAAGAGTCTCGTCATCATCAAGCTTCCTCAAAGCGGTTTCGGAAAAGGTGATGGTATCCCCTTCATAGAAGCGGATGTTCGCGCTGCCATCCATCCAATTGACCTCTATGCTGTCAATCCGCTGATTTTTCGAGAAGGATGCGTTGCCCGAATGGTAAGTTTCGCTATCGGCATAGGAAAAAGAACTCCAGGCATTGCCGAGGAAGCTAAGATTAAGACCCTCTCCCCGAAGACCATACAGAAGAACAAGGATCAGGACCAGCGCCATTGCCGACCATATGATGATTCTCAATACTTTCCCAATGCGCATTTTTGATTACCTCCTCATCCGGCTCAGATCCCAATAGGCTTTGATGACCCTTGAGATGGCGGCGCCAATCAGGTAGATGAGCCAGGTGATGTGCCATGCGCCAGTCCGAAAGCTCACAAGAAAGTAAATGACCACAACCACAATCCAAAAGGCGCTTGAGAGGGAGCTCTGGGCCTTTTTTTCGGCCTTTTTGTAGCTTGCTCGATCCTCCGGCTCCTTAGAATCCGTTGGGCAGGCCTCGCAGCCATCGCCGTACATGGGCTGAGACGCAAAGGAGGGTCTGCCAGCAGGAACCCTTGAAGGCTTTCCCTTGGTCATGCCCATGTAAATCAACAGGCCAGTGGCGCAGGCAATCATGATGAAAAGCAGCGCCACCCCCATGATATCCTGCAGGAAAATAACCGGCACGGGGGAGAGGATGTAAAGCATCACGGCGATTGACGTGGCAAACGCCTTGCGGCGCTTTTCCATGTCCTCCACCGCCTGTGAGTCATACATATCTTGATACCCATCCTGGTCACAAAAATCATCCCGCCGAGGGTCTTCTCCATAGCTGCTCATGTCCGGCACAGGGGCTCTTGGAATATCCAATTCACCAAGCAGGTCGTTTACATCGCCAATGCTGGATGTGGCGATGTGAAACGCCGCTTCCTCGCTCTTGCCTTGCGCAAGTAGGTCATTGTATTTTTCCATCAGGTTTTGGACGATTTCTTCCTTCATTTCAAGCACTTTGCGGGTCTGGGGAACACCCGCGAAGAGCTCATCAATAAACCGAATAAACTTAATCTGCACTAGATTCACCCTCCTCGGCGATTAAAGTATCGATAAGCTCCTTAGCCGTATCCCATTCAGCCCGCATCTTCGCGAAAGCCAGGCGCCCGTGGATTGTGATGGCGTAATAACGCCGCCTGGCGCCTGAGCTCTCGTCGCCCCAGTAGGAGGTGATGCACCCTCCCTCCTCCAGCCGCCGGAAAGCCGTATAGAGCGTCGCTTCCTTTAGCTCATACTGGCCGGAGGTTTTTTGCTGAATTGCCTTATTGATCTGATATCCGTAACTATCGCGATGCAGAAGGTTTGCGAGGATGATTGTTTCGGTATGCCCGCGGATGAGGTCAGACGCGATGGACATTCGCACGTCACCTCCCTTTCTGTAGTATATAATACACAACAATACCTCGCCTGTCAATGTATATTTGTAAAAATCTCCCCTATCCTTTGATAGGGGAGAAAACGGTGGTATCACACAAAACGCACGCTATGCTTTTTCGAACTGATCCTTGCCAACACCGCAAACAGGGCAAACAAAATCATCCGGAAGATCCGCAAACGCCGTACCAGGAGCGATGCCATTGTCTGGATCGCCTACCTCCGGGTCATACTCCCACCCACAAACACCGCAAATGTACTTGTCCATTGTAGCCCTCCTGTTTCTCCGTTTTGTATTGATTCAATTTGCTTTAGGGTCATACTAAAGCGAATGTTTCACCCGGTCCTTTTCCTCAGCGCGCTTGGCATTGATGAACCGATCCAGCGATCCTACCAGATAGCCCGTGATCCGGCGTATACGCTGAAAAGGCTGGTCACAAAAATCATAGGCAATGTCCACATATTCGCCATCCAAGGTAATCCGCATGGATTGAGGTTCCCGCCCATATTTTTCAACCGCCCTTTGCAGATAAGCATCTTGTTCTTCCTGAGAAATGGCGCCGCCCAAAACCTTGATCATGCAAGCCATTAGCCTCATCTCCTCTCGGAAGGTTTTACCCGAGAAAAGAATTCATGAAACGCAACGCCATACTTTTTTGCCCACCAATCTGTGCTATAATAGTATAGCATAATTTGGAGTTGAAAGGAACTGAGTTCATTGCCAGCAAAAGTATTATTCGCGCCCATGGCCTACGCCCGCTATGAAGCAAAGCTAACGCTCCCTGAAAAATTCACAAGGCTTCTTCAAAAGAGCGGTTTGGCGGATAAGGTAAAGGATAAAACAGTCGCCATCAAGATGCACGTGGGGGACCAGATCGGATATTCCACCATACCGCCCATCTTTGTTCAAAAGCTCGTCTCATTCCTGCAGGAAAACGGAGCTGATTGCTTTTGCACAGATCACTATCTCTTTGAGCGGCACCCGGAGCGACGGGGATACACGGAAATAAACCTTGGCTGCCCCTTGCTGGATGATTGCGGCCATTTGGGCAAGTATTTCTACGCCAAGAAAGTGGATTTCAAAACCTTTCGGCATGTGGATGTGGCCGGCTTGATTCATGACGCTGACTTTTTGATCGATTTTTCTCACGTGAAGGGCCATGGCAGCTGTGGCTTTGGGGGCGCATGCAAGAACATCGCCATGGGATGCGTTACTGATCGGACCCGGCATGAGATCCACGGGCTGGAGGGGGGCCTGGTGTGGAATGGGGACAAGTGCATACACTGCGAAAAATGCCTTCCCGCCTGTAATCACCATGCCAATTCCTTTACGGACGCTGGGAAGTACCGGATAAACTATCACCACTGTACCCTTTGTCAGCATTGCTTGAAGGTGTGCCCGACGGAAGCTATCACCTTGGACAGCCACGATTACACGGACTTTCAGACCGGCATGGCTATCTGCACCAAAACCGTCCTGGATACCTTTGATCCCGGGAATACCTATTTCATCAACGTATTGACCCAGATTACCGCCTTGTGCGACTGCTGGGGGATGACCACTCCATCCCTTGTGCCTGATATCGGCATCATGGCGTCGGGAGATATTGTCGCCGTGGAGCGTGCAAGCCTGGACGCCATTAAGGTGGAAGATTTGATCCCCGTTGGCGTTCCTTCCGGGATGGAGCTTCGCAAAGAAGGGCATCTTTTTGAACGCCTCCATGGGAAGAATCCCTATGTGCAGCTGGAGAAGCTGGCCGAACAGGGATTGGGAACACAAGACTATACCTTCGAAATGATCATGTGACAAGATTTGTTTAGGAGGATGGACCATGGTCGATATGTTTTCGCTAAAGGGAAAGGTCGCGTTGGTGACCGGCGCATCCTACGGCATAGGTTTCGCCGTCGCGCAGGCATTCGCCCAGGCAGGGGCTGTCATTGTTTTTAATGACATCAATCAGGCGTTAGTGGATAGCGGCATCGCGTCCTATAAGGAAAAAGGCATAACAGCCAATGGCTATGTCTGCGATGTTACGGATGAAGGCCAGGTGAAAGCCTTCATCGCCCAGGTGAAAAAAGAGGTGGGCACTGTCGATATCCTGGTAAACAACGCGGGGATCATTCGGCGGGTTCCCATGTGTGACATGGCCGCCGAGGACTTCCGTAAGGTCGTCGACGTGGATCTGGTGGCCCCCTTTATAATGGCCAAATCCGTTTTGCCGGATATGATCGCAAAAGGTTCCGGAAAGATCATCAACGTATGCTCTATGATGAGTGAATTGGGCCGTGAGACAGTCTCCGCTTACGCGGCCGCGAAGGGAGGCTTAAAGATGCTTACCCGGAACATCTGCGCCGAGTACGGTGGAGCAAACATCCAATGCAACGGCATCGGCCCCGGCTACATCGCGACCCCGCAGACCGCCCCGCTTCGGGAGCCTGGTCATCCATTTAATGATTTCATCCTTTCGAAAACCCCGGCGGGAAGATGGGGAACACCCGAGGATCTCATGGGGCCTGCGGTATTCCTAGCCTCCCAAGCCTCCGATTTTGTCAATGGTCATATCCTCTATGTGGATGGAGGCATCCTCGCGTATATCGGCAAGCAACCGTAATGTTGCTTTGAAATAACCCGCGGGGTATAAAAAACGAGGCTTTGCTTCTACATGCTTGAGCAAAGCCCCGTTTTTCGATAAATCCATCCCTATGTTGGATTTGTACTATTCGTTCTTCCCGTTTTCCTTGGCAAACCGCCAGGTATCCTCGCACATCTTTTCCAGGCTTCTTTTCGCCTCCCACTTAAAAAGACGCTTTGCCTTTTTTGTGTCCGCGTAGCAGGTGGCAATGTCTCCCGGGCGGCGAGGCGCGACCGTGTTAGGGATGGGAAAGCCGCAAGCCTTTTCGAACGCGCGAAGAATCTCCAAGACGCTGACACCATTGCCGGTGCCCAGGTTTACAGGCTCGGCCCCGGTATGGTCGAAGGCATAGCGTAGGGCTGCTAGGTGGCCTAGGGCCAAATCGGTCACATGGATATAATCCCGAATGCCCGTGCCATCCGGCGTGTCATAGTCATTCCCATAAACCCACACGCGATCCAGCTTGCCTGTGGCCACCTGGGCGATATATGGCATTAGGTTGTTGGGAATGCCGCTGGGTTCCTCCCCAATCAGGCCGCTTTCATGGGCGCCAATGGGGTTGAAGTATCGTAGGAGCACAGCCGACCAGTCTTTGTGCGCGTTGCACAAATCCATGAGCATTCGCTCAATGACCACTTTGGTATAGCCATAGGGATTTGTAGCGGAAGTGGGGTATTCCTCCCTGAAGGGCACCGGATTGTCCATACCGTAGACCGTGGCGGAGGAAGAGTAGACAATCCGCTTCACACCATGCCTTTGCATGGTTTCAAACAAAACCATGGAGCCATACAAATTGTTATCGTAGTATTCCAAGGGCTTCTCAACGGATTCACCCACAGCTTTAAGCCCGGCGAAGTGAATGACCGCATCAACGGTATGGGCGGAAAAGACCCTCTCCATGGCGTCCCTATCCCGCAAATCCGCCTGATAGAAGGCAAAGTCCCGGCCCGATAATTCGCGAATGCGATTCAGCATGTAGGGCTTGGAATTGCAGAAATTATCTACGATGACAAGGGTATCGATGGATAGACCGCTATTTTGTGAGAGCAACTCCACGCAGGTATGGCTACCGATGTAGCCCGCGCCGCCGGTAACAAGAATGTTCATGACACTCAACCTTTCGCCTAATGTGCCTCAAGAATACAGCAAAAGTCTATCAGGCGCAATGAGGCAAACTCAACGATACATGGATAAATGTTGCAATTGCGTTAAAACCACGCTATACTGGATAGGGGGTGCGGCTATGGAATTCACGCTTTACAAGCATTCATTTAAGACGCCAGAGCGGCGCCTTGCCTCCTTGACGGTCTATAACACTGGCCTGCAGCGCTGCGAAGGAGAATACCGATGGGGTCCCGGCGTGCGAGATCACTATTTGTTGCACTACGTAACGGAAGGAAAGGGCACATTGTCCATCGGAGAGGCATTCTACGCTCTTGGCCCGGGGGATATGTTTTTCATTCATCCCGGAATCATGGCCTCCTATTGTGCTGACGCAAAAGAACCCTGGTCCTATTGCTGGGTAGGCTTCAATGGCCTGGACGCTGCCTCTCTCATGGCGCGAACGGACTTTTCCGCCAATCAACCGGTGCTCCACTTTGAGGATGGCGACGCGCCACGCGATCTGCTCCTGTCCATCTTTCAATCCAGAGGCAGCCAAACCCATGAAATCCTTCGAATGACCGGCCAGCTATACGCTTTCATTTCTTGGCTTGTGGAGCACGGGAGGGAGAGAACTAAACCAAAATTTCAGCCCGGACAGGAACATGTCCGCCGGGCTTGTGATTTTGTTGCCAATAACTTTGCCAGCCCCATTACGGTGGAAGATATCGCCGCCCACACGGGGGTATGCCGAAGCCGCCTTTACCGCGCTTTTCAGGAGCATATGGACATTTCTCCCGCCCAGTATCTGACCCGCTTCCGAATGCGTCAAGCCTGCCTGCTGCTCACGAGGACCGACTTATCCGTGAAGGCGGTGGCCTTTTCTGTGGGTTTTGAGGATCCACTCTACTTCTCTCGGCGCTTTCGGGAGATCATAGGTTGTTCGCCCAGCGGCTACGCGGAGCGAAGCGAGGTGGATGATCCGGGTGCACGGCTCACTTGATCCCTAGTTTCTTTAGCGTTTCAATGCTCATGGCGGCGGCTTCCAGAGGGGACCGGCCTACGGAGATGTCCTGTTCCACCACGAACCAGAGCGCACCGCTTTCAATGGCCGCATCCACCACGGCCTTCATATCCTGGCACCCATGGCCCAACGGCCGGAACTCAAAAGGCACGCCGCTCTGATCTTCATGCTCATTTAAGCCGATCAACGCATAGGGTGGACGATCGCTCTTAACGCCAACGTAGTCCTTCAGATGAACCACCGGGCAGCGTCCCGCATACTTGCGCAGATATTCCGCCGGATCAACCCCCACATATTTCACCCAGCACACGTCGATTTCTGTCTTCAAAATGCGGGCGGGGATGGCCCCATAGAGGAAATCCAAGGCATACTGTTCGCTAAACTGAATAAACTCAAAGTCATGGTTGTGATAGAGGAGCTGAATTCCCGCGGATTTGCAGAGCATGCCAAACTTATAGATCAACTGGATCATCCTGGAGAAACCGGCGGCTCCCGGCCTGGTAGCGGCATCCAAATAGGGAATGGCTATATACTCGCATCCGATCTTCTGATGGAAGGAGATGACAGAATACATATCCGCCTCAATCAAGGCAACCGGCACATGGCTTGAAATCGCCTTCAGGTGGTGCCTTTCCAGCAAAGCTTGAATTTCCTCGGCGCTATAGCCATAAAATCCGGCGAACTCTACGCCATCATATCCAAGCACGGACAACTTTTGTAACACGGCATCAAGGTTCTTTTCCGCTTCTTCCCGGGCGGAATAGATCTGATAGGCAACAGGCCTCTTTTCCATCACGCACACCTCTATTTCATCCTTTTTCAATAGAATAGACGATTCAAGAGCTTTTGTCACTCAAAAAATACCAGACTGTAAAAAAATAAGTACATTTTCTCATTATATGCTAGCCACAATGCCTGCGGGTGTGATAACATGACGGCAATCATCTCATACGTTGGAGGAAATTCTTCATGTCCATTCGAAACTCGGCCAAGGCAATACTCCTGCGGGAAGACAAAATCCTGCTGAACAAAAACAGGAACTCCATAGGAGATTTGTGCTACGGCATGGAAAATGGATTCATCTATTACGACCTGCCTGGAGGAGGACAGAATCCATACGAGACGCTGGAAGAAGCTGTTGCGCGGGAATGCATGGAGGAGGCGGGGATCCCCATAGCGGTTGACCGATTGGCCGCCATTTATGAAGAAATCTGTATGAACGAAGCTTTCCGCTCCTCCTATCCCGGATACGCCCACAAGATCCATTTCGTCTTTATTGCTCACCCAATCGGCAACACCCAGTCGCCGACGGCAGAAAAGGATCTGGACATGGAAGGCTCCGAATGGATGAGCATTCAGGATGCAATGAACATCTTCCTGGTTCCAAAGAAAATCAGGGATAACCTGGAAAGAATCCTTCAATCAAAATCCATCCTGCACCTTGGCTCCGAGCGGTATTAGGGCGTTTTTAAAACGGGAAAGCTATTCTTTGAAAGCTTCCGCCGCCCGCAGCAATGCCATGTGGTTTTCAAAGGGCACATAAGGCGGCACGCTGTTCCCCGTTCCCAGGAGATATCCGCCTCGGGATGCAGCGCGGTTCAGCATTGCAATGGCCCGATCAAAGATCTCCTTTGGTGTTTTTTGCACCATGAAGCCCATGTCGATGCCGCCCATGACGGTAATGCGCCCAGCAAATCGCTCATACGCGATTTCAACGGGGCAAATATTGTCCTCATAAGAATGGCGGCCGTCAAAGCCCATGCCCTCAATAACATCCTCAATGATATTATCAAAGTAACCGCAGGAATGAAGGATGCAGGGCTTGCCATGGCGGTGGGCAATCTCCACAATCCGCTTATGCCAGGGGAAGATGTACTTTCGCATATCTCCGGTCGATAAAAACGTTTGGGTATTGAATCCCCAGTCATCATTGGCGCATAAAAAGCCGACGGACTCATAGCCCGCGGCCTCCTCATAATATGCAAGCAACGCCTGCCCGATATGGTCGGTGAGTTCTTTTACAAGGCCGGGCTCATCATATAGCATCATGCACAGATTGTCATAACCGGTCAGCTCGATGAGGTTTTCCAAAACTCCGCCAGGCCCTATCACCATCAGCTTCATGCCCTGGGGAAGGTATTTCTCAATTTCCTTTAGCCTGGAGGTGTCGTAATCACCAGGACGGTTCCATGTGTATTTTTCATAGTCCTGCCAATTTGTAATCGTAGCGCCATCGTTCAGGGAAATGGTCTGTTGTCGCGCTTTTTGACGATGCGCAAAGGAAAACGAGGAGGCGCTAGCGGTGGCATAGTCATAACCGGCATTGGAAAAGGCATCCACGACCACGTGAAGAGTCTCCAGCACATTGGGATTTTCGACGGTTCGTCCAGCTAACCGCTGATAATAGTCCCAGTTGAAAAACAGTTCAAACAGCGAAGGACGTTCAGGCTTTTCCCTGCGAAGCGCACGCAGGGTATTCCGTTCAAAATCCGGCTTTCTCATGGCCACTCCTCTCTATCTCATAACCGCCACCCAAATCTGCGTTATTTTGCGCCTTCATACGCCCATGGGCCTTCAAGCGCTTTTCTAGCTGACGCAATTGCCGCCTGAACCGCCTCTGGAGCCGGTCCGCCGGGAACCTTGCGCATTTCTACACAGGCCTGAATGGATATGGCGTCAAATACAGCCGCTTCAAAGGTGGGGGAAAATGCTTTTAGCTCATCCAGGGATAAGGCCAACAGCGGCTTTTGGCGCCCAAGGCAATGGGCCACCAAATGGCCTACCACGGCATGAGCGTCCCGGAAGGGAAGCCCCTTTTTCACCAAATAATCCGCAGCGTCCGTGGCGTTGGTGAAGCCTTCCGCCGCCGCCGCCGCCATCCGATCCCTGTGAAACGCCAACCCGCGGAACATCTCAATGAACACGGTTAGCCCCATGGATAGGGTATCATAAGCATCAAAGAAAGTCTCTTTATCCTCCTGCATGTCCTTATTGTAAGCCAGCGGCAAGCCTTTTAGGGTAACCAGCAGGGCATTTAAATCCCCATACACGCGCCCTGTCTTGCCCCGAATCAATTCGGCCACATCCGGGTTTTTCTTTTGGGGCATGATGGAGGATCCGGTAGAGTAGGCGTCATCCATGGTGACAAAGGCAAACTCGTTTGAGGACCATAGGATCAGCTCCTCGCAAAACCTGGAAAGGTGCATCATGCATACGGAGGCCGCGTACAAAAAATCCAGGGCAAAATCCCGGTCCGCCACGCCGTCCAGGCTATTTTCCGTAATGGAGGGGAAGCCGAGAAACTCCGCCACCCGCTGACGATTGATGGGATGGGTGGTGGCCGCCAATGCGCCGGAGCCAAGGGGCATTACGGCGCTACGGGCCTTTGCCTGCTCAAAGCGCTCCCGATCCCTTAAAAACATTTGCACATAGGCCATCAGATGATGGGCCAATGTGATCGGCTGCGCCTTCTGCAGGTGGGTATAGCCCGGCATGATGGTGAGCAGATGGGCCGATGCGGTATCCAGCAGCGCGTTCACCAGCGCCGCAAGCAAACCTCCTGTTTCGCTGCACGCTTCCATAGCGAAAAGCCGAAAATCCAGCGCCACCTGGTCATTCCGGCTCCGCGCGGTGTGGAGCCGCTTGCCGGCGTCGCCGATTCTCTCCGTCAAGAGGAGCTCCACATTCATATGGATGTCCTCAGCATCCTCACGCCAGATGATATTGCCTTCGTCCGCATCCTTGAGAATGCCTTCCAGCCCTTCGACAATGGCTTCGGCCTCCATTTTTTCAATGATACCGGTCTCTCCCAGCATGGTGGCATGGGCGATGGAACCCATGATATCCTGCCGGTACAAACGCTGGTCAAAGGCAATGGACGCATTGAATGCGTCCACAATACCAGCGGTATTCTTTGCAAAGCGGCCACCCCACAGCTTCATAGCTTGTCCTCCCGCATGAGGGCGCCAACTTTCATGGGCAGGCCAAACAGGTTGATAAACCCTTCGCTATCCTTATGGCTGTAGAGCTCCTTGCTATCGCCGAAGGTGGCGATTCTCTCAGAATAGAGGGAATAGGGAGATGTGACGCCCTGGGGAATCACATTGCCCTTGTATAGCTTGACCTTCACTTCGCCAGTAACGGTTCCCTGGGTGCTGTCCGCAAAGGCGGAAAGGGCCACGCGAAGGGGGGTATACCACTGGCCGTCGTATACAAGCTCCGCAAAGCGAATGGCAAGCTGATCCTTATAATGGGAAGTGATCCGGTCCAAAGTGATCTGCTCCAATATCTCATGGGCCGCGTAGAGCAGGGTTCCGCCAGGGGTCTCGTATACACCCCGAGATTTCATGCCCACCAAGCGGTTTTCTACGATGTCCGCGATGCCCACTCCATGCTTGGCCGCCACAGCGTTGACCGCGTCCATCAGCTCGATGGGAGACAGCTTCTGCCCATTGATCGCCACGGGAATGCCCTTTTCAAAGCTTACGGTCACCACCTCCGGCGTGTCCGGCGCCTGTTCCGGCGGGGTAACAATCAGGCACAGATCGTCAGGCGGCGCGTTTTGCGGGAATTCCAAATCAGCGCCCTCATGGCTCAAATGCCACAGATTCCGGTCCATGGAATAGGGGCGTTTCTTGGATACGGGCACCGGAATACTCCGGGCGTTGGCATAATCGATGGCCTCTTCACGGGATTTGATATCCCACAGGCGCCAGGGAGCGATAATTTCCATTTCAGGGGCAAAGGCCTTGATGGTTAGCTCAAAGCGCACTTGATCGTTTCCCTTGCCGGTGCAGCCATGGCTGATGGCGGTGCAGCCTTCTTTTTTCGCGATTTCCACAAGGCGCTTGGCAATGATGGGCCGGGCAAAGCTAGTGCCAAGCAGATACTTCTTTTCATAAATGGCGCCCATCTTGAGGGTGGGCCAGATAAAGTCTGTGATGAATTCTTCCCGCAGATCCTCAATATAGAGCTTCAGCGCTCCTGATTTCTTCGCCTTCTCATGCAGCGGCGCCAGTTCCTCGCCCTGACCCACATCCGCCGCGCAGCAGATAACCTCACAATCATAGTTTTCCTTCAGCCACGGGATGATGATGGATGTATCTAGTCCGCCCGAGTAGGCCAGCAGGATTCTTTTCTTATCCGCCATTCAGGATGCCTCCATTTTTATTTTGATAGGGGAATGATACCACAAAATGCATAGATTTGCAATATTCGTTTATAAGAATACAGTTGGGTGCTGGCGCGTGTTGCAATCACTTTGGAGCCCTTTTTTTTGTGTTCAGCATGGATGCGCTAATCATGCTTTCGGTGCCATTGATGATGCGCCGGATGTTGGCCCGATGCGCGAAAATCACCAAAAAGCCCATGAGAAAGCTGAAAACCAGCAAGAACCAGTCTCCTTTGGAAATGGCCGTTATGCTTGCCGTGATCACATACACCACGGCCGCGGAAATGCTTCCCAGAGAAACCATCTTCGTCAGCGCGATAACAGCGATCCCTATCACGAGAAACAGAAGCGTATGAAACGGCAGCAAAAGAAGCAGGGACCCTATGGATGTTGCGACGCCTTTCCCCCCATGAAGACCGTAGAAGGCGGGCCATATATGGCCGACAACGACGAACAACGCGCCAACCATGCCACCATTCCATCCGGCAATGATGAGGCCGACGCCTGTCGCGATCATGCCTTTGGCCAAATCGCCAAAAAGCGTGAGTAACGCCGGCTTCTTGCCAAGAACCCGCAACGCATTTGTCGCGCCACTGGAACCGCTGCCATGGTCCCTGAGGTCTACATTCTGTGTAAAGCGACCAACAATCAAACCGGTTTGAATATTGCCCAGGAGATAGCCCAAGACCGCGCATAAGATGAGCTGAAGAATATGCATTCAGTCCTCCTTTTTTCGTTCACGCAGAATAAAGCGAATGGGGGTCCCTTCGAAGCCGAAAGCCTTGCGGAATTGATTTTCTAAATAGCGCTCGTAGGCGAAGTGCATCAAGGTAATGTCATTTAAAAACAGGACAAAGGTGGGAGGTTTGACGCTCTGCTGGGTCCCGTAATAGATCTTCAGCCTTCGGCCGCCCATGGTAGGCGGCTGTTGGGCCAGCTGCGCGTCGGCGAGGACATCGTTCAAAACTCCTGTGGTAATTCGACGCGATGCCTGTTCATAGGCCTCCTGGACAAGGCTAAGCACCTTCCTCACCCTAGTCCCATCCCGGGCGGATATGGACAGCACCTGAGCGTAATCCATGAATTTTAGTTGCTCAATCACTTGCTTTCGCGTCGTGTCAAAGGTGTTTGTCTCTTTTTCAATCTCATCCCATTTGTTGATGAGGATAACGGCTGCCTTTCCTTCCTCATGAACAAAACCGGCAATTTTGGTGTCCTGCTCCGTGACGCCTTCTTTCGCGTCCACAAGGATCAGCGCCACGTCGCACCGGCGAATGGCTTCAAAGGAGCGAACAACGCTATAGCGCTCCAGGGTATCATCCTCAATGGCGCGCTTTCTGCGAATCCCGGCGGTATCGATGAGGTTGAAGCGACGGCCATCCTGTTCAAAGGGCACGTCGATGGCATCCCGGGTGGTGCCCGGAATGTCGCTGACCATGACGCGCTCTTGGCCGAAAATGCGGTTGACTAGGGTGGATTTCCCAACGTTTGGCTTTCCCACTACAGCAATATGGATGGGGGGGGCATCTTCTTCCGGGGCACTGTCCGAAGGGGGGAGCATTCGCAAAATCTCATCAAGCAGATCTCCCAGGCCCAGCATGTTCGTGCTGGAAATGGGGAAAGGATCGCCCATGCCTAAAGAATAGAAATCGTATTGATTTTCCTGCAAATGCGGGGTGTCCGCTTTGTTTACCACGAGCAAAACCGGCTTTTCTGTTTTTCTGAGAAGATCTGCAACATCCTCATCGTCCACGGTCATGCCTTCCCGTCCATCCACGAAGAAAAGAATGACATCCGCCATCTCCATGGCAATGCCCGCCTGGCGCCGCATCTGCATCCGCAGCGGATCATCGGACTTGGGATCAATGCCGCCAGTGTCGATGAGGGTAAACCATTTGCCGAGCCACTCTACATCCGCGTAAACACGATCCCGCGTTACCCCAGGTGTATCCTCCACGATTGCGATTCTCTGGCCCACAATTTTGTTAAAGAAAGTAGATTTACCCACATTAGGGCGCCCCACCACAGCCACCAAGGGTTTAGCCATTTTATGCTAGTCCTCCATATAATCGCCTTGCAGCGCGTATAGGAACGCGGCACCATCGCAAGAAACCGCATGGACAGGTGTTCCAATCCGTTCCGCAAGGGCGTCCAGCGACATGCCATCCAAAAACAGATCCCCTTCTTGGCGCAGGGACGCCCGGGAGATCAGCACCTCATCCACCTTATCGCGCCCGGATATACCAAAAAGAAAATCCTGGCCGGTAAGCAATCCTGCCACCGTTACCGTTTCACCAAAAAAACGATTCACAATGCCGCAAATCACAACCGATACGCCCTTAATGGGGAATTGTGACACCAAGGTTTCAAAAAAAGGAGCCGCCGATACGCCGGTTGCGATGAGGACGCGCCTGGGCTTTGTGTCTTCAGGGACCATCTCACCGTAGGCAGTGCGATACTCCTTTTCAAAGCTGCGAAGAAGGCCCACGCCGTTCTCGATTTGAGCATACTCCTCATAGGCTTGATCTCCGGGAAGGGGGTATCCGCTTAAACAGTAGAATTCATCGGCGGGAAACAAAAACCGCGTCCCGAGCTTTTCAAGCAGCTTATGCTGCCAGCCATGGGCCTGATCCAACAAACGCCTCGCCGTGTTCCGGTCATAGGGCTGGAGCGTCGGCAAGCCATCCCGATAGCGGGAAAGGCCAACGGGCACCAGCGCTGCGGTCCGCGCGGCGGGGTAAAGGGAAGAAAGCGTATCAAGCGTCTCATCCAATACCGCCCCATCGTTCATGCCGGGGCATAGGACGATTTGGCAGTGAAACGCGATCCCAGCGTCTTGAAGCTTTCCCAACTGCTGTAAAAGCTCGGATGCCCGAGAATTTCCCATCATCCGGGCACGCACCGCTCCGTTGGTCGCATGAACGGATATATAAAGTGGGCTGGCACGCCGCGCGATGATCCTTTCAAATTCCTTGCGGCCCAAATTGGTCAGGGTAATGTAATTGCCCATCAGCAGGGAAAGCCGCCAATCGTCGTCCTTTACATAGAGGGTATCTCGAAGACCGGGGGGCATTTGGTCAATAAAACAAAAGACGCATCTGTTAGCGCAGGAACGCGGGTGGGTAATCATGGTGGATTCGAAGACCAAGCCCAGGGGTTCATCCTCGTCCTTTTCCAATTGGATCTCTACAATGCCTTGTTTGTCCTGTACCTCCAGCACCAGTTCCTTGCTGGCGGTTAAAAACTGATAATCGATCTGATCCAGCACCGCTTCACCATTGATGGACAGCAGCACATCGCCAGCCTGGATACCACATTCGGCAGCAATGCCGTTCGGCGCCACCTGAGTGATTCGGTGTCCCACCATAGAGTGCCCCCTCGTATTATGGCTTTTGATTTCCCTGCTACCTTACAAATTAGGAATGAATTATAGCCAACAGCAAAACGAATGTCAAGGTTTAAGGTATTCTTTTAATCAGCTTCTGATCAGCTTCCTTGTCCATTTCTCTACCGGTTTCCTCGTTCTTTTCTTTTTCCTTATCTTTTTTTCGATCCTTGTCCAGATCCGTTCGTGTCTTTTCATCCAGGATTTTCGAGAGTTCGCTCATAAATGTGGATATATCCCTGAACTGCCGGTAAACTGAAGCAAAACGCACGTAGCTGACCTCGTCGATTTTTCGGAGACCTTCCATGACCAT
>JAVBOX010000109.1:0-32532 GCA_031550095.1 Eubacteriales bacterium | reverse complement strand
TTCTTAGCTCGGTGCCGTTTACGTGGATTTGCATCGACTCAAATTGTGCGCCTGTGACGTAGCGGAAGATGCTGTACCCTTCGCCGTCCCAATCCAGGGTAATTGTGCGGCCCATGCCGTTGAGCGTGCCGCTGAAGGGCATTGTGCTGTCAGGCGCGATGGGGACCCAAGAGGCATCCAGAGAGATGTTTCCGGTTAAAACATAATCCCCATCCAGCGGATATTGGGGATCTGTTCCGATTTTCGAAAGCTCGTTGGCGTTGGAAATAGGAATTGCTGGCGCTGCATTGGCGGCACTCGCGGTGCTCAATAAGAAAATCAAGGTCAGTGCAGCAAGCCCGAGCCATAGAGCAAACAGTTTTTTCATCTTTCATTGGCTCCTTTTTCGTCAGTTGGACATTCTGGTTTTTTGAATTGGGCGCCCATATATTATACAGTGGTACGAGAGGTATGTGCGAGAAAGCAAGCTTGGCTCCGTTTCCCCGCAAGATGTCGCCTGGACCATCGGCTGATTTCGAAAGGGTTACGCCGGCTCGTTTTTTTTCGCGACACGTTCGTGCAATCGTGCTCTCTTATTAACTTTTTCTGCGTGAATTTTGTTTTCAGCACATCAAATGCGTCAGGATTTCAGCCGGTCTCACGTTTGCACAGGCTCGAAAGCTCGGTTTACCACGAGCGTATTCGGTAAGCTTGGCGACGCCGCCTGCAGGCTGGCAGCAGCGATGGTTTGGGCTGACATGGGGATGCCCCCACCTTTCATCGTGTAAAAGAACTGAGCCATGAAAGCTCGGTTTGCTGCGGCGGGGGTGTATTCAGTTGCGACGATGCGAACGTAGCGGATAAACCGAGGAAATGCGAACAACTTCTGGCTTTTCACAATCAATATCGTTCTGCGATCGAAAGAGAAAAGCCTTGGAAACACTGTGTTTCCAAGGCTTTGGTGGAGCATAGGAGATTCGAACTCCTGACCTCTACAATGCGAATGTAGCGCGCTACCAACTGTGCTAATGCCCCATAATATTGCAGCCTCCACAGCCATCCCAACCCAGGACATTTCCGGAGGATCCCAACCATCACTCCTCCATGGAGACCAGGAAGAATACTACCATGAAAACTGCCATTTGTCAATAAAAATCAGGCGCCTCCTTTCAATTTTTCGTTCAACCAGTTGGTTGTCTATATGACATATCAAGCCAGGGCGAAACCGCTTGCGCAAGGATCATTCCGCTGAAAACATGGCGGTCGCTGGCCATGTGGCCCTGTATGTTCTCAATCAGTATCCTGAAAAGAGCAGCTTGCCCAGAAAACGCGGGGCTGTTCGTAGGGCGAGGCCTTCCTGGCCGATGTTCTCCGCTCTGTTCATGCGTAAGCCATGGATATCAAGTTTTCCAGCCTTGACCCAACAAAAACCCTATGATAAAATGATCACTGAATGTGCTTGAATTTCTTTTTTTCTCTGCAAGACAGCCCGGAAAAGATGATGTATGCAAGCAAGCTGGGAATAAAATGGATAATCGAGAGGACAGAAAAGATGAAAAGGAAAAGTTTCTTCGTTGCGTTAGCATGCATGCTGCTTCTAACCCTTTCGCTTTCCGCCTCCATTGCGGAATCTACGGTAGCGCCCCCGGCAACCCCGGATGATGTGATTTTTTGGAGGGGTGGCCAAAACAGCCTGACCATTGAACCCCTCGCGGATGGAACCCAGAAAATAAGTTGGACTGAAGCGCCAAATGCTGAATATTACTACTTGGTCGTATGCCAAAAGGGCTTCGTTGAAGGAAACACTGATGAAAATGAAAAAAGCAGCACCTGGAGCATCTTAATTTGGGAACGGTACAACGATATTTCCGATTCAACCCAGAAATCCCTGGCCGTCATCGCGGAGTATGACACCAGCCTCTGGTGCCGCTCCGATACAAACGAGTATGTGTATGAGCCCAGCGACGCTTTGACCACCTTGGTCTACGCTCAGAATAATATCGCCTATGATACGGTGGATGGCAAGGTTGTCCCATCCCAGACCGGACCGCAGCTTGAATCCGTGGTGGAAAATATCTTTGTGTTCTACGTGGAAAAAAAGAACCCCGCGACGCCCTCTCCGACGGTCAGCGCGGCCATCTTACCCGCCTCAACCGCCAACCCAAAGGTCAGCGCGTCCCCTGCCGTGAATGGGGAAGAATCGGAACCTTACAAGGGCGTTTATAAGGAGATAGAAATTATTGGCTTTGTAAAAATCAAAAGCGATGGGAAGGTAAACTTGAGGCTTGGCGACACAACAGAAGCGCCGGTCGTCCAGCGCGTGGATCCTGGCAGCACGCTGGTCTGTATCGATATCACCCCCCGCGGCTGGTATGTGGTGTATGGGCTTGATTTTGAGATCCTCTGCGTAGCGCCAAGCGTGGCGGAATTCACGCCCATAGAAAAAAAATAACCGTAAAGCCTGTCCTCATTCATATATCACTTCGCTCCCCAGGCGGAGGCGGGGATAAGCCGCAGCCTTGCACAGGCCGGTATCAATGCGCTATTGCCATCCGGAAGATGACCTATAACCCTTGGTAGCCGCCGCATCGCCTACAAGGCGCTTTGCGCCGTCGAAAACATATTGCGGTAAAAGTGCGCGACGCGACGCCGGTTTTTGCCTTCGGGAAACACTTCGTGGATCGCTTCAACCAATCCCGGGTATTTATCTCCGACCATCAGGCGTACACTCTTTAGGGCAATTTCTGAAAACATAGCGCATAGATTGGCGAGAGATTTTGCCGTCTCGCTAAGACGAGGGAGCAAGGCGTAGCAGCGCTACGCTGAGCGGACGAGGCAACGCGAGAAGGCAAAAGATCCGCCAGGATGTGTGCTATGTTTTCAGAAATGCCCTAACTCGCGGGCTTTGAGATGCCGTAGAAAGTCCGGCCAACTCTCCGCATCCTCTTTCCCCGCACTCGTGCGCTCCAATAGTCTCACGAGCGCCGTTCGCGCTTACGCCCAGCGCCGCTAGCACAGCTGCGTTTTCCATGCTCCCGCCCCAATTCCGTTTCAGGTAAATTCCATCCGGGCACACATAGGGGTGCCTTATCTTTACCGCTTTTTGTGCGCCTTCGCTCCGGGTGTTGCCTTAGGGCAACACTGCACAGTCGCGCACACCGTCCTTGCAGATCTTTTTGTGCTACTCTTTGTCGCTCTTGCGGTCGCCGTAGCGCTGCTACGGCTTCCTCCAGGCTCCCTGATCAGCGCGAAAATCTCTCGCAATGCCGGAGACGCTCCTTTGTGCGGTGTTGCCTTAGATGAATAGCTCCCAGATACCCATCAGCGCCAGCAGCGCACCGCTTGCGGCGTTGAGCCGGCGTGCGCTAAACGAACGCTGAATCCGAAGCCCAAGCGCATTGCCGCATCCGATGGCGGCAAAGCTGCACGCGGTGACTGAGAGGCCGAGCCAATGCGCCGAGGCGCCCGAAAGCCCCACGCCGAAGCTGGCGGCTAGGCAGTTGAGCGCCAGCGCCACGCCCAGCGCCAAGACCTGGCCCAAGCTTGCGGTTCGCGGGGCCTTGTCGCCCGGACAATCGCCGCCGGTTCTGATGGCCTGCGCCACGGTGTATGCGCCCAGCGCGATCAGCAGCAGTGCGCCAAGCGTCATCGCCACGCCGGCGTATTTGGCGCTGATCCAACGGGCCAGCGCGCAGGAAGCCATGGCAAACATGCCGGAAACCAGCGAAATCAGCAAGTTGTGCCCAGGGAGAACGCGCCTGCCACCAATGCCGTACGCCATACCCAGGCATACGTTGTCGAGGTTGGTCGCGATGCCCAGCGTCAGAATGGCCAGCAGATGAATCCGCATTGGTTGAACACCTCCACATCTGCCAACCTATGTCGGCGGCAAACCTGGGGTTCTTAGCGGAACATGGAACGGTGTGGAAGCAAACATCAAGGTGGAATGAGAAGGATGCCATCCGTGACGGATCCCCTTGTGGAACAAAGCAAAAAGCGTTGAATTAGGAATACTCAAGATCAGGCTCGATGGGGCCGCCCTCAAGGGCGCAAGCAGGCTGGGAGGGGATTGGGGATGGGAATTCACGTGAAGTATTAGGTGATGGAGCGCTCCATGAGGGCAGATTGGACACGCTGCCGCAGGGGACATGGGAAATATCAAGGCCCTTGCCGATATCGCCGGAGGCGTCGGATCCACGAACCCATGGGAGATTTGGTGAATTCATAACGCGGATGAAAAGGCGGAGAAAAGTGTGTTTGAACTGTTGATGATCGTTTGCTTTGGCATCTCTTGGCCCTTCAATGTCGTTAAATCCTATCGAACCCGAAGCACCAAAGGCAAGAGCGTCGTATTCCTCGCGGCGATTTTTATCGGCTATATTTTCGGAATCATCAACAAGCTTTTGACAAATCCCAATTATGTCCTGTATGCGTATGTGTTCAATTTGATATTCGTGGGTATCGATTTGGTATTATATGCAATCAACGCCCGGGCGGAACGCGTGGGAAAAGCGGGCGCGGGGGAAGGGCTTCAAGCGCGGTAGTGGGAAAAGCCGCCTTATCTTGATTGGCCTGACTTTTTGCGGTAAAGGGTTATGGGCAGCCCTCGGATAGGCTTTACCCACCAAACGATGAAGGAAGGCGGCAAGCATGAACGGGATGAACCGAAGGCCGCTGCTGGGCATTACCATGGGGGATCCCTGCGGCATCGGGCCTGAAATCACGGCCAAGGCACTTTCAAAACAGAATCTTTACGCCATATGCCGTCCCCTGGTGGTGGGCAGCGCCAAGGTTCTCGCCCAGGCGGCCGCCATTGTGAAGGCCGACGTGCGGGTGAAGCCTGTAACCAGGATGGATGACGCGGGTTTCCGATGGGGCGTGATCGACGTTCTGGATCAGGATGTGGTTGATATGGAAACCCTTGCTCTGGGAAAAATAAGCGCCCAAGGCGGAAACGCGGCCTTTCTTGCCATCCGGAAGGTGATTGAAATGGCGTTGGCCGGCGAGGTTGATGGGACCGTTACCGGCCCCATCAACAAAGAGGCCCTCAACCTGGCGGGCTGGCATTATGCGGGGCATACGGAAATTTTTGCCGAAAAGACGGGAACTCAGCGTTACGCCATGATGCTGGCCCATGGGAATTTGCGCGTGCTGCATGTTTCCACCCATGTATCGCTTCGGGAGGCCTGTGACCGCTGTAAGAAGGACCGGGTGCTTCAGGTGATTCGGCTGGCGGATGAAACATGCAAGCGCCTTGGCATTTTCAGGCCGCGAATTGGCGTGGCCGGATTAAACCCCCACGCGGGGGAGAATGGCCTTTTTGGACGGGAAGAAATCGAGGAAATAGCGCCCGCGATTGAGACCGCCAGGGAAGAGGGAATGGATGCCCAGGGCCCGTTCCCCCCCGACACAATCTTTTCAAAGGCCTATGGCGGTCAATACGACGTGGTTGTGGCGCAATACCATGATCAGGGGCACATTCCGCTCAAGCTGATCGGCTTTCAATTGGATGCCGCCACGGGCCTATGGAAAAGCGTTGCTGGGGTGAACATAACCCTGGGGCTTCCCATCATTCGTAGCTCTGTCGATCATGGCACGGCGTTTGACCAGGCTGGGAAAGGAACGGCCACGGAGGAGAGCCTTGAGAACGCCATCGAATATGGCGTTCAATTGGCGCTGCACCGGCATGACGGAGGATGAGGCGCGTCAATATAATTGGTGAATCAATGCGCTTCCAGCATGGGGTTTCGCCGCTCTTTCGCCGACGGAAAAATAAATAAGACCGCCCCGCATACGTGTGGATAGATACCAGAGCTTCAGATCGATGCAGATTTGCTTGCCCTCATCGCTGGCAAACGCTCGCAAGTGGGAATCCCCTATGTCTGCGCCTGTGATGGTGATCCAGTGCCAAGCCTGCAGGTTCTTTACCCGGCCCTTGCTCAGATTGAGAAAAGCGATAGGACAGTCCTGTTCCAGGCCCTTTAGAATAAAGCGCTCCAGCTCGCTTACGGGCTGGCGATCCCTTGACATGTTGCCGCGCACTTCAAACACATGGTATTCCAAAGGAATCCCGCGGCTTTCCGCGAATTTTGCAATGCCGCTGGTAAACATCTCGGTTCGGTTCAGCCCCATATTTCCTGGCGTTACAAACCCGTATAGCGATTCCATATGGGTGGAGAAAGAGCTTTTACGGGTATCTTCCCCGCTGTAGAGGGGACGCAGATGGGACCGCGTCAATGCCAGATACGCGGATATATTTGCGGCGCATGTTGGGCCGCAGCCAGCCATTCGATGAAATGGGTCCGAATACCATTCCTGGTCGCCGCCAAAGCTCATTTGTTGCGACGCGTCGTCCGTGATTTGCAGCACTTCCGGGTCGCGTATGGATACGATCATTCTTTGCCTCGCTTTTTGAATCTATTCGCTAGTATAGCGCAGCCGGCGCAAAACGTCAAAGCACGGAGGAAAGATGTTGAAAAACCCCTCCTTCCCGGCATTCCGCCAAGAAGGAGGGGACGGTTTTCGCGGGCGGCGGTTGCGTTACATCTCGCGGATTTGTCCATCCGTGGTGAGAATCACCACCTGCCAAGGGATCATCTTTCCGGACGCGATGAGCGCTTGCTTTACGGCGTTCACAATGCCGCCGCAGCAAGGAACTTCCATTCGAACCACCGTGACGCTTTGAATGTCGTTTCTGCGGATGATTTCGGCCAGCTTTTCGGCATAATCGCCCTCGTCCAGCTTTGGGCAGCCGATCAATGTCACATGGTCGCGCATGAATCGGCGATGAAAATCGGCGAAGGAGAACGCGGTGCAGTCGGCGGCAATCAGCAGACGGGCACCGTCGAAGTAGGGGGCCTGGATGGGGACGAGCTTGATCTGAACCGGCCATTGCATCAGCTCGCTTTCCAGAGCGTCCGGGCGCGAGAAAGGCTCCTCTCTGATGGATTCATTTCGATGCTCCCTGGTGATGGCCCGTGCGTTGGAGCCCGGGCAGCCGCAGGGGAGCGGGCCTTCCTTTGCTTTGGCGGATTGGTTCCGCCGCACCGCTTCGGCGTCATAAGCCGGGGCTTCCCGTTCCTCAAAGGTGATCGCGTTGACGGGGCAGGCGGGGAGACAATCGCCCAGCCCGTCGCAATAATTTTCGTGGAGCAAGGTCGCCTTTCCGTTCACCATGCCAATGGCGCCCTCATGGCATGCTTTTGCGCACAGCCCACATCCATTGCATTTTTCCGAATCAATTTTTATGATTTTGCGTTTCATCATATTCCTCATCCTTTATTTTGTCGTTCTTGATTTTCTGGGATGAGCATACTATACTGATAAAAAAAAGGACGTTGTTTTTACAACAAGTTTGAAAATGGATCGTTTTTTTTCTATTTTGGCTACATGCCCTTTGTTTTTTAACATCGGGGAGGAGGACTTTGCGGCGCTGCTCTCGTGCCTGAATGCGAAAACAAGGCACTATGAGCGCGGCGAAATGGTCTTTCGGGCAGAAGATCCGGCCACCCATGTGGGGATTGTGGCAGCGGGTGCTGTGGATGTGGTGCAGGAGGATTTTTGGGGCAACCGGGTAATCCTAACCCGGCTTACCCAGGGTGACCTCTTTGGAGAGGCATTCTCTTGCGCGGGGGTGGAGAAACTGCCGGTGAGCGTGATGGCCGTTGAGGATACCGCCATTTTGCTGGTGGATTACCGGCGAACCATCACGACCTGTTCCAACGCTTGCGCGTTTCACACGCGTTTGATTTTCAACATGCTCCGCATTCTTGCCAGCAAGAATATTGCCTTAACAAGGAAGATTGAGTTTGTGACCCGCCGCACCACTCGGGAGAAGCTGTTGGCGTATTTGTCGGCGCAGGCCAATGAGGCAAGGCGCGGTGAGTTCACCATTCCTTTTGACAGGCAAGCCTTGGCTGAATATTTGGCGGTGGATCGAAGCGCCATGTCTGCGGAGTTGAGCCGAATGCAGCGGGAGGGCCTTTTGACCTATGAAAAGAATCGCTTCGCCCTAAAGGCGCCCCGCGATTCATCCTGATAGCGCGGCACCTAAAACGCTTGTTTTTCCTTGCTTACTAAATAGGAAGAAATGGGCACATATAACGGGGTTTTTCCTTGCAATAAATTATCCACATATGCCTATGGCATATGAATCGGAGGCTGACTAAATCCCGCGGCTACCCTCATGGCGGGAGCAGCACGAGGGCCATAATAGAATGGATTGCCTTACTCAGATCGGCCCGGTCAATCCGCCCCGCGTTTATTTACAACGCGCAACCGGTATCCTATTCCCCGCTGGGCAACGATTTCCACGTGTTTGGCGGTCAACTGCCCAAGTTTCGCCCGCAGGCGCGAGATTTGAATGCGAACGGCGCGGTTGTCGTCCAAGGCGCCCATTCCCCAGGCAATATGATAGAGCGCTTCCGCGGAGAGGCATTCTCCGCGGGCGCGAACCAAGGCAAGCAACAGCGCGAACTCCCTTGGGGTCAGGTACATATTCCGGCCTTCCGCCTGAGCGACCATTGCCACCAGATCCAAGGTCAAGGGCCCCCACGTGATCTTGGAGGGCATGGACTCCTCGCGGGCGAAAATCCTTGAGCTTTTATCAAGAAAAGCCTGCTGTTGTAGCGTGGCCTTTATCCTTTCAACGACCTCCTCCGGGTCGTAAAAAACCCTTTGACGGTAGCCGCCAATGCGGTTGGTTTTTTCGGAGAGCTCGTTTTTCCTTTGGGCGCTTAACACGAGGATGCGCACATCGCTCTGGCCATGCGTATCCTCACGGCGCGGAAGCTCTCTTGCACTTGGGAGCGTCACATCCAGCAAGACCGTGTACGCGTTCTTGCCGGTGGCCTGGGTGATATTCTCAACCGAAATCTCCGGATCCAACTTTTGACAGGGGTTATTGCTGCCGGTTGTTTTGCCTGATTTCTTGGCACGGGGATAATCCTCAAACTGAAGGATACGCGCCATGATACCCCTCCTCCCATTGGATATTGCTCCGGCACCGAACGGTAGGGATTGGCGGCGGAGGAAAGCGAGTTTAGGATGTTGGAAGAAAGCGGAGACCCTATTCTTGCGATGCCGCAATCCGCGCATGAAGGACTGAGTTTTGTGGATGATGTCTTAGACAGTGGGTGATGTTCGCCTGAATGAGCGCTGCGCTTGAGCGCGTGGTTGAGATATTCATCAGGGTTGTATATCATGCGCGTAAGATAACGGAAAGAAGACCTCGATCCTCGCTTTGCGATCGGAGAGCCATTTTTGCGCCAGCTTTCCGTGATGTGCGCACGGGTTGTACAGAATCAGAAACACCTTGCGCGGCGCGTCACGCGAAGAGCTTTTTTTATGCGTTCTGACAGCGTATTCCGAAATGCTCTGCCGTGTCCATAAATCCGCCCATCTTCACCTGATGGGGCGTCTTGTCGATGGTGGCGCCGGGGATCTCCCGCTCCTCGGATGGCGCCAACAGCATCCTGTCGCCTTTTTGTGTCCCGCATGGTTGGGTAAGTCTATTTTATCTATGTATTTATTATATCACATTATTCAATTAATCCCCTAGGGCGACACCGCACAAAGGAGCGTTGCTGGCATTGCGAGAGATTTTCGTGCTGATCAAGAAGCCTGGAGGAAGCCGTAGCGGCGCTATGGCGACCGTAAGAGCGACACAGAGAGCGCGAAAAGATCCGCAAAGACGGCGTGCGCGATTGTTCGGTGTTGCCCTAGTGTTGATTTCCTGATTCATAGTCTCCCCTTATACTATTAGTTACCTATTTTTCCACAATCTCTCACCGGTTTATAGGGTTGTGAAAAGTTTTTTGTCTTGTTTTCGGTTTAGAGCATTCCTCGAAAACATAGCCCACATCCTGGCGGATCTTTTGCCTTCTCGCGTTGCCTCGTCCGCTTAGCGTAGCGCTACGACGCCTCGCTCCCTCATCTTAGCTAGACGGCAAAATCTCTCGCCAATCTATGCGCTATGTTTTCAGAAATTGCCCTAGGGCAACACCGCACAATCGCGCACACCGTCTTTGCGGATCTTTTCGCGCTCTCTGTGTCGCTCTTACGGTCGCCGTAGGGCTGCTACGGCTTCCTCCAGGCTCCTTGATCAGCGCGAAAATCTCTCGCAATGCCGGCGCCGCTCCTTTGTGCGCTGTTGCCCTAGATTTTATGGGGCAATATCTGGAAAATAATGGATAAAACTGTTATAATGGCAAGGCATTGCCTCAGACCATCAACAAACCCCGGCACCTCAACCAGGGATGCATGAAGGGGCCGCAGCCCCGTTATATGCAATCGGATCGCCCGGCTTTGCGGGGCGGGCGGGGAGTTTTCAAGCGGCTTGCCGCCTGAAATCATTCCTTTCACGGCCGGAAGGCCGTGCAGTCAAACGGAATGCATAGTGCATTCCGTTCGAGCGTGTCGACTTTGTCGACACGCTGTGGCAAGGCATTGCCTCGGTCGCTTTTTTCTGGATCGATATCTTTGAAGGAGAAGCCTTATGAAATACATTCGCTTTCAACACCATGGGCTGGTTCTGCATGGCTTGGTTCAGGATGAAATGGTCCATGTTCTAAAGGGGGATCTGTTTGGCGCCCGTGATGTTACCGGGGAGACGATTCCTTTGTCCGACGTGGGCTTGTTGGCGCCTGTAGTGCCTCCGAACATCATCGCCATTGGGCTGAACTATAAAACACACGCCCAGGAAAGCGATATGGAGGTTCCGGAGCGGCCATTGATCTTTCTCAAAGCCACCACCAGCCTGAATCATCCCGGCGCACCGATCATTCGACCCGCCATTGCTCCCGATGAGGTGGATTTTGAATGCGAGCTCGTAGCCGTAATTGGCAAAACGGCGAAGGATGTTTCAGAGGCGGAAGCCCTGGACTATGTGCTGGGGTATACGTGCGGAAACGATGTAAGCGCCAGAGATTGCCAGATTCGGCTGGATACCCAGTGGGCCCGTGGAAAATCCTTTGATACCTTCTGCCCCATCGGCCCTTGGATTGTTACGGACCTGAATCCTGGAAAGCTATCCATTGCCACCCGCGTCAATGGGGCTACGCTTCAACAGTCCTCGACGGATCAAATGATTTTCGGCATACCAAAGCTTATCAGCTATTGCTCCCGGAACATGACGCTTTTGCCTGGAACCTTGATCATGACGGGGACGCCGGAAGGGGTGGGGTTTGCCAGGAATCCCCCGGTTTTCCTGAAAGCGGGGGATGTGGTGGAGGTAGAAATTGGTGAAATTGGGGTTCTTTGCAATCCGGTTGAATAAATCCGTAGTTTTTTCATCTTGGCAGATTGCGCATTTGCCGCCTGAAGGCGTTATGGAAAAATTGTTTTTGTCATCGGCATGGAAACACAATTTCTTGCGTTATTTTGTTAATTTTTTTCTTGATTTTGTAATAATTGGAATGACGCTCGGCTGGCTTCGTATTTTCGTAACGATCCATGTTACATTTTTGGCGAAGCTCAAAAAACAAATTGCATGGTTTTACTCGCGTTTGAAGGATGCGTTGATGATAAAAACGGATAATGAATTTTCTCTTGACGCGAAAAAAGTCGAACCAAGTATGGAAAATTGCGGAAACACGCTTCTTGACATAACTGGAAGGAAGTAGTATAATTCAATTGGTTGAAACTACACACGTGAGCAGATAGCTAAAATGGGCAAATGGCGGCGAGATGCATGAAAATACATAATTACGAAATTGTTGCAAAGAACAGCATTTCCCTGAAAAAACGCCGCGCTTCCCTATTGTCGTAGGAAGGTCATTCCACCGTATCGCTAAAGAATAAACGCTTTGATCCGTATCGAACGGAAATGGCAGAAATGTAACGATCTTTTGCGTGACCTTGCTTTCCTCTTGCGCTGCTTAACCCACAAGGATGCCGAATGCTATAGATTCATCCCTGACAGGCGTTATGAAGCTGGCCAATACGGATTGTTTGACGGTTTTCAAATGCTAACAATACACTCCGGAGTGCGCTTTCCCAAACAGCGGGAAGGCGGATGGCGAAGCTTTGCCCTGTATGATTTGAAATCCATACGGATTTGATTGTGGCGAGCAAGGGGATGAAACCAATGCAAAGCGCCTTGACAGACCGAAACGACGCGGCGATGCAGGCAAAGAAGTATTGCGTATTCTGTGCGACGGGAAGCGAGCAGCTGACCGCGCTCCTGCTTTCCAATCTGACAGGCGGAGAGGCGTTTTCGCCTATGCTGACGTGTCACATTTATACGGGCGGCGCTTGGGAGGATCGGGAGTATTTTCTCCTTCCGGGCTATGTTTTTCTTTTCTTGAGGGATGAACTTCCCGTTAGCCGCATCCTCAAGATCCCGACGGTGGTCAATATTCTCCACTATGATGTGGAGGACTATGAGCTGAAAGGGTGTGACGCGGAGTTCGCGGCATGGTTTTATGTGAACCATGGGTTGATCGGCAAGTCAAAGGCCATTCGTGAGGGAGAGCGAATAAGGATCCTTGAAGGCCCGCTGGCATATGTCAGCGATAGAATAACAAAAGTGAACAAACAGCGCAGACGAGCCCGGGTCGAAATCCCGATTTACGACAGAACGTACTACGTTTGGCTGGCATTTGATTGGGCTGACGAAGCAAACAAATGATAACTCTTCGCTTAAAATGCAAGGAAGGCAAGGAAGCGTGATTGACATGTTACATGGGAGAGGCCGCGCGTTGATTCGCAAGAATCTTCTGCTTGTCACGGATATGGCATTTGTGTTCATTGCCCTGTTTTTGACGGTGGGGTTTCATTACTATTCCAGTTCACCTCATGAGCAATCGTTTGTATCCGCCCGGTACTGGTGGATGATACTGCTTGTCTACGCGGTTTTGTTTGTGGCGGGCCGGTCCTATCAGACGATATGGGGTTACGCCGGGCATAGCGATATTCTCAGGACGGCGGGTTATTCCATGCTGGCGATGTCCCTTACTGTGATTTTGCGGATGCTGCTTGGCTGGGATGTGCCCATCATTGTGCTGGTCATGTGCGGCATGCTGACAGCGTTTTTTTGCTGTGTGGCCAGGCTTGCTTGGCGGGCCTTCAACGACCGCCAGGATTTGTTCAACTTCCGAGCCCATCGGGATTACGCGCCGGTTCTCATTGTCGGCGCGGGAGAAGGGGCTGCCCAGGTTATTGGGATGTGCAACCGGAACCGGGCCGCCTACGGCCGCCCCGTCGTCATGGTGGACGACGATCCGCAAAAGCGCAACCTGCGCATTCAGGAAGTGCCGGTGAAGGGTTCTTTGGACGATATTCCACGCCTGGTTGAGCAATACAAGGTTCGAACCATCATCATCGCCATCCTTTCCCTAAAGGGTGACAAGCTGAACCAGGTAGTTGCCAGCTGCAACGCCACACGTTGCAATGTGCTGATTATGACCAATCCCAGGAACGCGGCCTATATGGCGAAAAATGAGCCCCCTGTCGAGCTTCGGAAGCTGAACACCTCCGACTTTTTGTCCCGTGATGAGGTGCAGCTGAACATGGAGGGCATCAGCGGCTATCTGAAGGATCGGACCGTCCTTGTGACAGGGGGCGGCGGGTCCATCGGTTCTGAGCTGTGCCGGCAAATATTCCGCTTCCAGCCCAACAAGCTTATCGTCTTTGACATTTACGAAAACGGCGCCTACGAGCTTCAGTGTGAGTTGCAGCAACAGTTCGGCAAGGATTGCCCGCTCGTCATCATGGTGGGGTCTATCCGGGATGTTAGGCGGCTCAATGAGGTAATGGAAAGATTCCATCCCCAGGTGGTATTCCACGCGGCGGCCCATAAGCATGTGCCCCTGATGGAGGATTGCCCTTCTGAGGCGATTAAGAACAATGTCCTGGGAACGTATAATGTGCTGGAGGCGTGCAAAGCCCATGGCGTTAAGCGCTTTGTGGCAATCTCCACGGACAAGGCGGTGGATCCCATCAATGTAATGGGTGCCACGAAGCGCGTGGCTGAGATGCTTGTACAGCATTACGCGGAGACCAGCTCTATGAAGTGCATGGCGGTGCGCTTTGGCAACGTGCTTGGGTCCCATGGGAGCGTGATTCCTTTATTTGAAGGCCAGATCCTGCGGGGCGGACCCGTGACCATCACCCACCCGGACATCGAGCGTTACTTTATGACGATTCCCGAGGCCGCTCAGCTGGTGCTCCAGGCTGGATCCATGGGGGATAAAGGGTCCATCTACATTCTGGATATGGGTGAACCAGTCAAGATTATGGATTTAGCGAAGAAGATGATCCAGTTCTACGGATATACGCCAGGCAAGGAGATCAGGATTGAGATCGTTGGCCTGCGGCCGGGTGAAAAGATCACCGAAGAGCTGATGATGAATGAGGAAATGCGGGCAGCCACCCGGACGGAGCACAGCAAGATTCAAATGGCCCCCCCAATCGCCATTTTAGATCATATATTCCTGGCGCATCTGTCAGACCTCTTCAAGGCCCTTGAGGAGGATGATGAAGCGGTGGTCAAAGCCCTGAGCAGGCTTGTGCCCAGCTATCAGCCAGCCGAATGGCTGAATCGACACGCCAGTTGACAATCTATGTTGAAAAGGGATAAAATACCATTTGAATAATTTATCGGACGGTTAAAAACTCATGAGAATGAAATCGGAATTGGAAAAACTTGAGGCGATACGCCAGTCCGAGGAATCCGCGGAATGGCGGTGGATGGAACAGGAACGGCTTGAGGCGGAACGGGCGGAAGACCTGTCCCGCCGCCGTCGTTTTGGAAAGCGGGGCGCCGAAGGCGTTTGGGAGACCTCCGAGCCATGGACGCAGCCCCCGCTCCCTCCGCCGGTTCAGCCAAGCTATACGCCCAGCGCGAATGTGAGTACACGGGAAAAAGCGGGCAAAGCGCTTGAGATCGATTTTGTCAAGCTGGTTAAGGTTTTATTGCGAAATATTTGGCTCATTATTCTGTTGGCTTCCATCGGCGGTTCGGCCGCTTACTATTATGTGCATAATTATGTATATGATGTCTATACCGCCTCGGCTACATTGTATGTTTACACCAATAACCCCAATCAAACCAACTACCAGTACGCGAACCAGGCTGACCTAAATACCGCGACCCGGCTTATGGAAACATACATGGTGGTCATTCGGAGCAACAAGGTGATGGAGGCCGTTTTGACCAAGGTTGGGTTTGGTTTTCCCCCGGATGTCCTGGCACAGTTGATTCGCGTTGGGCCAGTGCAAGGCACGGAGGTCATGAAGATCAGCGTCACCACGCATAACCCCCAGCTCTCTATGGATATCTGTAACGCTGTTGCTGAGTTTGCGCCAGCCGAGATCATCCGCGTCGTGAATGCTGGATTGGTGGAAGTGATCGACTATGCCACCCTTCCCGAAGTGCCCGACAGTAAAGGAACGTTAACTAAGATCGGCATGGGCGTCATCGGAGGAATTGTATTAGCCTGCGGCATTTTGCTTGTGCTAATGTTGACGGATCGGCATGTCCGCAGCGAAAAGGATTTGGAAAAATTCGAGAATTACGAGGTTCTATCCAGCATCCCTACACCCAAAAGGCATAAGAAGCTAAGAAAAACCCCGGATGGAAGGCCGATTCCAAAGGCAGAGCTAAAGCTCCCAAAGATGACCATGAAGGAGAAAAAGGCATACAAAAGGATTGACCGGATGATCATCTCGCCTTCCTCCTCGCCAGACGATGTGGAGGTCTATAAGCTGTTTCGCGTCTTTGTCCAGGCGATGCTCAATCATCGGAGCATCCTCATGGTTACGAGCTCTGTTCCTTCGGAGGGCAAGTCCTCCGTCAGCGCGAATTTAGCCATTGTGTCGGCCATGGATGGGCGCAGGGTGCTGCTTCTTGAGGCGGACATGCGCAAGCCCACCCAGCATTCGAATTTCCGGTTTTCTCAGAGTGGATATGGCCTTTCCGACGTGCTGCTGGGGCAATGCGACTTTGATCACGCCGTTCAGCGGGATGTTCGGCAGGGGTTGGATATACTGTTTGCGGGGGAAAAGCCCACTAAGCCTGTTGAAATGCTCCACTCAGGCAATATGGTGGATTTGCTCATGCGCGTGCGGAATGAATATGAGCTGATCATCATTGATACGCCGCCAATCAATGTGGTGGCGGATGCCTTGGTACTAGCGGATCTGGTGGACGGAACAGTTCTGATTACCCGCCGGGATGTTTCCAGAATTGATGAAGTGAATACTGCGCTTCATCGTGCAAGCAAAGCCAGGTTGAGCATCCTTGGGCTTGTCTTTACAGGGGCAAAACACAAGCGCGCCAAGAAACGAAACAGGCGGTATTATAGCTATAAGAACTATGGTGCTCAATACACTGAATAGCGATATGGGACTTGGAGGGAAGCGGGATGAGGAGAAACTTTCTAAGCCTTTGTTTCACGTGTCTGCTTTTGTTTGCCCTCGCGATGGCTGGTATGGTGGTTTCTGCCGTTTCGGAGAGTACAAACGGAGCCCAACCGATGCCTTTGCTTTCCCCTACCGTGTCACTGCCGACTTACGAGAATGGGTTGATGGTGGAAGAGCGGATTGAGGACCTTGACGGGAAGCCCTCGATGAACGCAAAAGGCTTTTACCGCGCGGTTTATTCATGTACGGAAGACGGTCAGATCCTTACGGAGGATTTTTATGATCTAAATGGCAATCGGGTGATGGCGGATGTTGGATATTCCTATAGCCGCAGCACTTACAAGCAGGCCAAGGAGAAGCCTTTTGGAAGCTTGCTGCTGACGGAAAAGCGCTATGCCCCAGACGGCCAGTTGATCAGTATGGCCAATAGCTATGCCAGGCAAGAGCGAACCTATGAGGAGGATCGCCTCTTGACCATTCGGTTTTTCGATGAAAGGGGAGAGCTCACCCGGCCTGTCGGCGGATACGCCATGGTGGAACTCCGCTATGACCCGGAAAATAAAACACTGATTGAAAAGCATTACTACGGCGTTGGCGGCGTGGGGGACTATGTGGTTGGCCCGGAGGGTGGCGCGATTGTCGAATACGAGTATGCCATCGGCAAACATCCCAGATCGGCCGATCGGGAAGAATTTCTCGTTTCCATCGCCATCTTTGATCAGGACCGCCAACCGATATTGGGTTCCAGCCGCTATCATGAGCAAAGGAACGCCTATGACGAGCGCTTCAACCTGATTCGGACGGACTATCTGGACAATGACCTTCAGCCGATGCGCGCGACTGGCGGTTACGCCTCTATTACACACGCCTATGACAGCCTAGACCGGGTCATTGAGACATGCTATTATAACGACAGCGGCATGCTTATCAAAATGCCCCATGGGTATGCCAAGGTTACGTATGAGTATTATGATACATCCACTCGCGTTCACTTTGAGCGGTTTTTTGGCGCGGACAACAACCGCACCATGATCAACCTAGGCGCTTCCATGGTTGAGTATCAGTATGGCGGCGATGATTTCGATTATCGCATCATCTATTACGATATTCTGGATCGGCGTACCATGTGTATGTATGGCTATTCATGTATTGAGTACAAGTACCATCAATTCAAAACAGGCCGGGATATTTCCGGGGTTGATGAATCCACGCCTGGCTCAACGATTGTTATTTCCAGCGGCCGAGTGGATACAATCAAGTACTTTGATACGGATTTTGAGCTGGTAGAGGTCAAGGCAGGGAATGCGGGCTTTGAGAACATTTGGAACGATGGCGACCAGATCATTGAGACCCGCTACGTGAACGCCGAATGGGAGCCTGTCTTTAACGAGGAGAAGGGCTACGCCATTATCCGGTATCGGTACAATAACAGCGATGTTGTTGCCAAGCCTGTCTACGAAGAATACCTTGGCGAAAACGGCGACCCTTACGAGTGCCTGGACGGATATGAAGCCCGTGGCATGCGGTATGGAGGGGTAGACGGCAATCAGCTCGTGGAGGAATCCTTCTGGTACGCGGACGGAAAACCTGACTTCTCTGTGGCTACAGGAACACACAGGTCGCTTTACACCTATGATGCTCTTAACAATGTCATCCGCATTCAGAACTTTGACGAGAATGGCAAACCGACTAAGGGAATCGACGGATACAGTTCCCTTTCCAGGGAGTACAGCGCGCTGGGCAATCTGACCCGGGAATACCTCATGGATGAAGAGGGAAATCTTGTTGTCGGTTTGCAGCGATTTGCGGCTCTGGCCCGCAACTATACACCGGATGGGCGTCCAACGGGCATCTGCTACTTTGGAGCGGATGGATTGCCTGTGTTGCAGCCGGAAGGGTATGCAACCGTTCGTTACGAGTACAACGCCAATGGCTGGCGTACCCTCCAGAGCTTTTTTGATCAGGAGAATCAGCCTGTGATAACGGCCTCCGGATATGCCGGCCTGCGGAGCGCGTATGATGATCATGGCTTCCTCGGGGAGGAGACCTTCCTCAACACGGAAGGGAAGCCTATGCTGGGAACCTATGGTTTTGCCCAGCGGAAGATGGAATATGACGAGTTCGGCAACACCATCTACATCGGTTATTTTGATGTCTCTGGCAATCCAACCATGATTAAGGACGGTTTTGCGGCGCAGCGTTCCATGTATGACGCCTTTGGTAACCTAATCTATCAGGCGTATTTTGATGAGAAGGGCATGCCCACGGCGCCGCCGTCTGCCGGCTATGCCGCTTTCAGGAGGCAGTGCGATGAGAATGGGTACATCCTATGGGAAGGCTATTATGACCGAGCGGGCACGCTGATTACGAACCGGGAAGGCTATGCGGTCTATGTTCGCGGCTATGATCAGCAGGGGAATGTAACCCGGTATGAATACCGTGACGATCAAGAGCGCCTGATAAACCTTGCCGCTGGTTATGCGATCAAGGAGTGCGAATATGACTATCGCGGCAATGTCTTGCTGGAGACATTCCGAGATAAGAACCAGAATGTTGTGCATCTCGCGGAAGGCTATGCCATTGTTGAGTATGAGTGGGACAATGAAAACCATATGATCCGTGTTTCCCATTTGAACAGCAACGGTCAAAAGGTCATGATTCGAGGCGGATACGCGTCTATCATCCGCGAGTTCGATGTGATTGGCAACCTGACGCGAGAGGTCTATTTAGACGCGGAGGATATGCCGGTGAGCGCCTCGGTTGGCGCACCGGATTTGACCCGGGAATATGATCATCTGGGCCGGCTGATATTGGAGCGCTATTTTGACGTGGACGGAGAGCCGTTCATGCTAAATGGCGACTATGCCCAGGTGGAATACGCTTATGATGGCTTCAACAACATCCTGCTGGAACGCTATGGGGATGAGCGGGGGAATCCTGTAAAAACTTCCAAGGGATACGCCACCCGTCAATCCACCTATGACGACATGGGGCGGCTTCTGACGGAGGAAACCTTGGATGAAAATGGGGAACTGATCATCCAGACCACGGGCTATGCCCGCCGGGTGCTCACCTATGATGCCCACGGTCGGGTGGCAAGCGAGACCTATCTTGGCGAAGACGGAGGGATGACCACCATCCCCGAGCAGTATGCGAGGGTGGAACAGGACTGGGATAACAGCGGTCGGTTGCTGGAGAAGCGCTTCATTGGGACGGATGGGGAGGAAGCCATTCTCATCAACGGCTACAGCACCATTTCTTATACCTATTCCGACCATACAGGCCCGGATGCCGCCGTTTACACCGCTGAAGGCACGCCTGTGATGATCATTGGCGGTTATGCCCAGATCCATTACGAGTATGACTCCTTGGGTCGAACGGTGATGGAGCGGTATCTAAACGCTGAAGGAGCGCCAACGGTTACGGATCACGGATATTCATCCATTCAGAACATCTATGACGTGGCGGGGAATGTCCTTCAAGTTCGCTATTTGGACGCCAATGATCAACTGTGCCGCCTTCCCGATGGGTTTAGCGTCTGGCAAAGGGAGTATGACCAGTTTAACCGTGTGGTCGCCGAGCAGTTCCTGGACGAGTATGAGAGGCTTGCATCCTTGACGTTGCGGCACTCCGTGGTGCGCAGGGTGTTTAGCAACTTAGGCCTGCTCATGCGGGTGGAATACCTGGACGCTTCCCTCCAGCCCGTCATGATTGCCGCCGGTTACGCCACGGTGGAGTATCAGTACGACATAGACGGGAGAATGATCCTGGAGCGCTATCTGGATGATAACGGGATGCCCGTCCGCCTTGCCGCCGGACACGCCTCCATCGCGTATACCTATGGGATCCAGGGCACGGTTTGGAGAACGGTTTATCAAGATGAACGGGGCGTTCCGGTAAATAACCAAGAAGGCTATGCGGAACAGGTAAACACCTATGATGAAAACAAGCGGGTCATCCGCATCGATTACCTGGACGACGCAGGTCAACCGGTGATTACGGCGGAAGGCTTTGCCTCGCTAACCCGCACGGTGGATAAGTTCGGCAACATTCTGCTGGAGCGCTACTTTAGCCCCCTGGATCAGCCCATAATAAACGCGGAAGGATACGCGGCGCTTCGCAGAGAATACAATAACAAGAACCAAATTATCGGCATTGAGTTCCTCGGCACGGATGGAACGCCCATCCTGCTCAAAGTCGGCTACGCTTCCATCGCGCGGCAGTTGGACAGCGCCGGCAACGTCCTCAGGGAGAGCTACTTTAACACGGACGGGAAACCGACCTGGTGCGAGAGCGGCTATGCCACAGTGGTGTACCGGTATGACCATGCCTATCGGCTCGTGTACCGCCAGTACTTGACGGCGCAAGGCAAGCCCGCTATTCACATTACCAACCATTACTCCTCCATGACGCGGAAACTGGATAACAGAGGAAACGTTGTCGAGGAGGAATATCAGGATCCTCAGGGCAGGCCTGTCATTTCCAGCGGTGGGTACGCCATTGCCCAATGGCAGTACGACTTGGCAAACCGGGAGGTTTATGTTCTCTATCTTGGCACCCGCAGGGAGCCGATGATGTCCCATGATGGTTACGCTTCCCGCTCAATGGCATACGACCAGTGGGGCAACCTGGTGGAGGAGCGCTTCTTTGATACCAACCGGCAGCTTTGTACCAACCGGAATGGGTATGCTATCCATGCCTTAACCTACGATGAGAATGGCAAGGTCTTGAGCGAAGGGTATCTGAACGCGGAGAGCAACTTCGTCAGAATGCGCAACACCTACGCTCAGGCGCGCTATACCCGGGATGAGAGAGGGAATGAGACCTACACCGCGTATTTAGACGAGTTTGGCAACCTGGTTGACAATACGGAAGCGGGATTTGCCACGCGGACAGCCGTTTATGACGGCTATCGGTTGGTCAACGAATTTTTCCGCAACGCGCAAAACGAGCCGGCGATCCAAACGAATGGCTACAGCAGGCGGGAATATACCTATGATCCCATTGGCACCGATACCGTGGTTCGCTATGAGGATGAGACGCGGCCTTCCAAGAGAATTGCTCCCATTTGGGTGGAAACGCTGGATCGTTATGGTCTGGTCACCCGGTTGGAACTCTACGATGGGGCCGGCAAGCCTGTGATCGGTGAAAATGGATACTGGGCGGTGGAGACGGAGTATACCAGCTACAGAATGCCTTCCCATGAGAGGTACTTTGGAACGGACGGGCAGCTTATGAAGCTGGATGGCGCCTATCAGCGCAGCATGGAATATGATAACAACAATGTGCTGTCCAGGCTGAATTACCTGGATGAAAATGACGAACCGGCGCTTGGGAATGAAGGCTATGCCTCTGTGGCGTACACCCATGTGACAAGGATGAACCAAGAGAACAGAATCATCTATTACCAGGACGTGGAATACTACTTTGGCTTGGGTGGAGAGGCTGTGGATTGCGTGGGTGGTTACGCCATTCGCTCGGTGGAAAGCTATGTCGATACCCGAATCAAGACGATACGTTTCATGGACGCGGCTGGGAACCCGAAGCTGTGCAACGACGGGTATGCTAGGTGGGATTTGGAAATGAATGCCGCCGGGCATATCGAATGGGAGGGCTTCTACGGCCTGAATGACAGCCTTGCGGAAAATGCCCATGGGTATGCGCAGATTGAGCGTATGTTCGATGGTTCCAACATGATCGGCGAGCGTTACCTGGACTCTCTAAACCATATTGTCAACAACCGAGAGGGCATAGCCGGCTGGGACGCTATCTATAATGACAGCAGCCAGCGCACATGGTTCAGGCAGTACAATAAGGACGGGAAGACGATTGCTGAGGAGGGCGTTAAACAATGAAAGCCGGTCGCAAGACTATCTTACTAATGGTAGTGCTTTGCTTACTCCTGACCGGCGTGCCTGGCGCCGGTATAGCGCAGGAGGAAGAGGCGCCAACTGGTGAATGGGTCGACTTTGTTCTCATCTGCAATGAAGGCATGCTCAACACGGGAGGCGATGTTGGAAACACGATCATGATCGTTTCCATGAATCCCGAGACCATGACCATCAAGCTCTTGAGTATCCTTTGGAATGTGTTCATTGATTACCCAGGCTATGAAACCATGCAGCTCTTGGAGAGGCCCTTCCGTGTTAATGGCCCGGATGAGGTGGTGAGGCTCCTGAATCTGAACTTTAATCAGCACTTCGAGTCCTACCTGTCCATCAACTTTATGAATCTGGCGGGCTTAATTGATGATTTCGGGGGCGTAAAGGTCGATGTGACCCGTGGGGAGCGTAACGCTTTGAACGGCATGGTGGCATCCAAGGTAAAAAGTGCGCAGACCGCGCTTTCCAGCCTGGAGCTGGATGAAAACATGTATCAAAACCTATTGGAAACCAACTTCCTCGCGGATTTCGGCGTGGATACCCATTTGAATGGCCTTCAAGCCGTAGGATATGGGTGGCTTCAGTATGACACGGTCTACAACTGCTGCCAACGGGAACTGGCTGTGATCACATCACTTTTCGAGATGATGCGGGATTACCTTGTGGAACGGGTTCAGCTCTATTCTGGAAGCGAAGCGCCCGAAGATGGGGATCCAACGAAACGCCAGATCAACAAGGACAATATAACCGACGAAGACCGGGCATATGTCCTCCAACTGCTGTCTCCCTTGGTCGATAGGTCCTTCAACAATTTGAGCAGAGAGCAGATCGATGGGATTATCGAGACGATTCTTCGCTCCACGGATGATGAGAGGGCCCTCTTTCCATTGGTCATCATCAACACCCTGCCGGAAGTGAGCCCCTTGTCCGGTGGAGAACCGCCTACAACCATGATTGGCGGCGTTAACGGCATTGTTGTTGACCTTGACGCAGCTAGGCTGTTCGTAAACACTTTCCTCTTTGAGAGGATCGAAGAGGTTGAAGTGGAGCAGCCTGTGACACCTGCCGGATGACACAGGAATTATCTGTGGCAGACGAAAATCAGGGCCAGGACATTCGGGCCATTTCCGTAGCGGAATGGCACCGCCTGGCACAGGAAGGCGTGAAACTCCCCATCCGAATCCAGATCAACGGGGTAAGCATGCGCCCTTTCATCCGCAAGCAGCGGGATTGGGTTACGCTGGTTCCCCTCGATTCCCCGGCTCGGGTGGGGGATATTGTCCTTTTCATCGGGCGCAAAGCGCAGGATTTTTACGTGCTCCATCGGATATGGAAGCGTAAGGAAGGCGCCATTCAGACCCTTGGGGATGGTTGCGTGAACCCAGACCCTTGGCAGCCGCCGGAAAGGATTTTGGGCAAAGCGATCCTCATAGAAAGGGGTAAGCTGCGTATCAATCCATCCTCGTTCTTTTGGAGGGGGCTCGCTCTTGCCTGGATGAAGATGCTGCCATATCGAAAGAGGATATTTTACCTGTGGAGTTTACCTGAGGCCGCTATTCGAAAGGTCTTGAGAATACTACAGAAATAGGGGAACGGATACTTATGGATAGTGTTAACACGACCAATCCTACTATTGCCGATGTTCTTAAAGAGGCGAACGCTAAGGGGCTAAACGAGGGAGAGAAGCGTGCCCTCATTGGGCGCCATTTAAGCAGTAAAGCATATGCGAAGGGCATTCCAATCAATGGTGCGCTGGAAATTACGCCTCTTTGCAATCTCGATTGTAAGATGTGCTATGTTCATCTGGAGAAGCATCAGATGAAAGAGAGGCGCATGCTGGATGGGAAGACCTGGATCAACTTGATTGATCAAGCGTGTGAAGCGGGATTAATGTACTTGCGGTTGACCGGAGGCGAATGCCTAACTCATCCGGATTTTTGGGACATATATCATCACCTGTGCACCTGTGGAGTTGAGACGACAATATTGACCAATGGCCTTCTGATAACGGAGGACGCTATTGAGGAGTTTTCCAAATACAAGCCGGCATGCATTCAGCTGAGCGTTTATGGCTGCGATGACGATTCCTATGAACGTGTCACTGGATATAGGGTATTTAATAAGGTGAAAAAAGCAATCGATGGGATGATCGCTGCAGGCATTCCCTTATCCCTTGCGATGACACCAAGTCGATTTACCACAAGAGAAGATGGTGAAAGATTAATAAGCTTCTTGAATTCCTATGGACCGCAGTACAAACTAAACCTTGGGCTTGTTCATGCGCGGGAGGAAACGGGTAGAAGATTTAGTGAGTTTGACATATTGCTGGATGATTACATATATTTTGCCAAACTTGACGCGGCGAATAAAGGATATGAGGTGAATCCGGTATGTGATGGTGATGTTCCAGCTATCGGCACGGGAACAAGTTCAGATCATGGAATTGTTTGTGGAGCGGGGCGGAATGGATTTTGCATTGGCTGGTATGGAATGATGTACGGATGCAACGCGCTGATGGAGTTTTCTGCTCCTGTGCTTGAAATAGGATTTGCCGCCGCCTGGAAGAGCATCAATGAGGCCGCGTGTGCTTTCCCGCTGCCAATGGAATGTCAGGGGTGTTCCTGCAGATCTGTCTGCAAAATATGTGCTGTGGAGCATCTTCAAGGCGCCGAGTTGGGACATGCCAATCCCGCTGTATGCGAACGGCTACGAAGGAGGGTTTTGGAAGGCCTGCTCCCGCTGCCAAACGGCGCGGCAACGTAACCAAAGAGATTGCAAAAATTAGATGAATGGGTTCCGCAATGAACACATTCATTTTAAATAAAGAAGTTTTCTTCTCGTAACGGTGCTCATACACCCAGCCATAGTGAGTAGAAGACAATATCCTCGAAAACCATGAAACGGTGGAATCTTCACATCTCATGTCCATGTATCCCGATGATCGAGTATACGTGAACCCAAAGGGCTTTGTTGAACAGCATGGCAATAAGGAAGCACTGCTCCATCATTTAAGACAAATAAGAAGGAAAGTGCGAGGTTATTGCAAAGTGGGTGGTCTTGATGGGTCTTAAGGAGGTGATGCACTCGGCTAAATTTGTGAATTTTGCTTTGTGCGGAAAATGGAGTAATTTCTTCAAGCCTTAAGGCTTTGATCTACCAAGGTGTATCAGATCGTTGAGATTACGCATATGGGAAAAAGTGAAGAGAATTTCGTTTGAGTGCCATGAGTCTACAGGAGAGAACTTCATCGAAACGGCGCGGTTGACTTTGAACCCATGAAAGGTTGGTACCCATTCGCACGACGAGAATAATAAAGGAGAGAAAAAAATGAAACGTTCTTACAATGCGCCATCCATTGAAAAAGTGGAATTCCGGTATCAAGAGCAGATTGCCGCAGCTAGCGGGATTTATTGTCAAACCTTCCAATATGCGATTCCTGGCTGTTCAACATCCCCGGTTGGCGATCCCTCGAGTCTGATCGCAAACTAAGCTTCTGATTTTGTTTTTGGGGAGCTGAAGAGAGCGTCTTCAGCTCTTCCCGATTCTATCTTATCTGTAGATAGAACTGCGCTGCCATCCACCAAAAAGAGGAATTTCGGAACGAAAAGGTTGGCTTTGAAAAGGGTGCTGGATACTGCCGTAGTCTTGAGCATATACAGATAGTCAGAATATTCAAGACCCACTTTGCCATCATTAACTTCCATAATGTCGTTCCTATTGGGCGAACGGATGCGCTCTTAATCTGACTGTACCGGGCTGAAGATAATTCTTCAGCCCCTTTTTTGAACTCCTGAACATGGTTGTAAAGAGCGCTGAACAAATGATAAAGGAGAAAGTGGGCAGAAATGTTCACTAATGCCATGTTTTTGCGAAGAGGAATCCGAGTGAGTGAGCGGCTGTAAAAATTCTCTTGTCTTTCATTCGGTTTGGCCATTCCCTTTGATTCGGCACTGGCTGTTATTGCACAGGCAATGGACATGGCAAGTTGAAACAGTATGGATTTCTATTTTGCCGGGATTAAGATTTCATCCTCAGCTTTACTTGAGCCTTTGCTTCATTTTTCACGAGAGTTGCCTTATACCCGAGAGATCGAGCTGTGCTTTGTGGAAAAACAAAGTGTTCCAGTATATAATTGTTTATTCCAGACAAATGAATTGGCTTGCTATAGGGCAACAGGCGGAAAGATGTATGTCGCCATGAATTCTCCGTCGGTATCACTTTTTGTCACTGAGGACTATAACACCATGACTGCCTGTTATCCGCTCGGTGAGGACGCATCAGCCTGCTCGATCAAACTGATGCACCTGGTTCGGACGGCGCTGGAATGTGTATTACCATATCATAAGGGTATTTCGCTTCATTCAGCCTGCGTTGTGCTGAATGGGAAAGCCGTGGCCTTTACGGCTCCCTCCGGAACGGGAAAGTCCACTCGCGCAAACCAATGGGTGAGTTGTCTAGATGCAAAGATGATCAGTGGCGATCGACCTGTGATCCGGTTGACGGAGGACGGGGCGGTCGCTTGCGGCATTCCGTGGGATGGCAAGGAGCAGATCTTTACGCAGACGGAAGCGGAGCTGACAGCTATTTTAGAGGTGCGGCGAGCACCCTTTAATCGCCTTCGGAAATTATCCGCTAAACAAGCGCGGGATGTGTTGATGCGGCAATGCCTCATTCCCATGTGGGATGAAAACGCCGTTCATGCGGCGATGGGTGTTGTCATGGGCATCATCAACAATGTTCCCATCTACCGTATGTTTGGAGGTATGGATGAAAGTCTGGTGATATATACACATCATCTCTTGTTTGACCCAATGGGAATGAAACAAATAGAGGAGGTTGCAAGTGACATGAGGATTAAAGGTGAATTCACTGTACGGAACATTATGGATGAACATATCGTGATGCCGGTTAACGAGAGCATCAACAGCTTCAATGGCGCTCTCGTGCTCAATGAGGTTTCTGAATTTATTTGGAACCACATGAAGGAATCGATCTCCAAGGAAGATTTATTGGGCTTGGTCCTGGGGGAATTTGATGTGGATCGGGAGACGGCATCAAAGGATTTGGATAGCTTCCTACAAAAGATGCGCGAAATAGGCGTACTGGAAGAAGATATTCCGTGAGACAGAAACAAAACCATAAGAAGAAATCGGCTTTTCAAATAAGCCTTGATTTTAGAAATAAATGGAACTGGTTGGTGAAAGAATCACGCCCCCATATGAAGCGCATATTGTTTGTGCTGCTTGTGGATTTTGCCACGGTGGGGCTTGGGCTAGTAAGCATTTTGTTCACCAAGAGTTTGATTGATCAGGTTACGGTCAACCAAGAAGGTTTTCATGCGCTCGGGTTTGCCCTGATGATTGCCGCGCATTTGCTAAACCTGGGCTTCGGTGCGTTTCGCACTTATCTGTATATCATGGTCAGCGAGCGTTTCTGCTTGGAAATGCGGATGAGCATGTATTTGAAAATTTTAAGGGGGCGATGGCGACAGGTTGCCGCGCTTCATACGGGAGATTGGACCACTCGTATGGGTAGCGACGTTGAAGTCGTGTCCAATGGCATCGCGGAAATAATCCCGAGCCTGCTTACTGTAGCGATGGGCATAGGATCCTCCTTCTTCTTGCTTTATCACTATGAGCCTGTGTTGGCGTTGGCGGCATTGGTAATAGGCCCGGTAAGCCTATTGTTTAGTGTGTTCTACAGAAGGCGCCTTAGTAAATTGCATGTAAGAATTAAAGAAAATGATGCGCATTCACAATCCTTCTTGCAGGAAAGCTTGGCAAATATAGCGATTTTGAAAGCGTTTGAACAGGAGCTTTCATGCGAGGAAAAGCTTTGGGAAATTCGGAGAGATCGATTTAAGATTCTACGCGAGCGTGGAAAACTGAACATCTTCATTCGAATTGGAACAGGTCTTTTCTTCAGCCTTGCGTATATGATTGCATTTGGCTGGGGCCTCTATCGAATGTCCACGGGAAGCGTTAGCTTTGGGACGATGACCGTATTTCTATCTCTTTCTAGCCAGATTCAATCACAGATAATGAGTTTGCAAACGTTGGTGCCAAAGTGCATTGCCATTTTCGCTTCCGCCGGCCGCATTATGGAAGCGGATGAGCTAGAGCGGGAACTGGCCCCGGGATTTTCCTCTTTGGAAGGGCCGCTAGGCATCCGCATTCAAGGGCTGAGCTTTGCCTATGGGGAAGACACCATCCTGAGCAACGCTTCCTTTGATGTGAAGCCGGGAGACCGTCTGGCTGTCATTGGGGAGAGTGGGGCGGGCAAAACAACATTGGCGAGGCTCTTGCTTGGCTTGGTGGAACCTACCGAAGGCGGGATCTATCTCTACAATGAAAAGGGCGGCACCCAGAGTACCGATTCGAGAAGCCGCGCTTCGTTTTGTTATGTGGCGCAAGGGAATACGCTCATGTCGGGCACCATTCGTGAGAACTTAAGAATCGGCGATGACAAGGCCACGGATGAGGAGATGCGTGAAGCCCTGCGGTATGCGGATGCGGATTTTGTATTTAGGCTGCCGAAAGAATTGGATACGGTGCTTACTGAAAGCGGCGGCACCATTTCTGAAGGAGAAGCGCAACGTATCGCCATTGCTCGGGCGCTCTTACGCAAGCGTCCAATCCTAATTTTGGACGAAGCCTCCTCCGCTTTGGACTTGAATACGGAGGAAACTATCATCTCCAAGCTCAATGAGCTGCCATGGCTCAGCACATGCATCGTGATTTCTCATAGGCCGTCTCCGATTCGGATATGCAACCGTTGCTGCAGAATTCAAGACGGGGTTCTTGTGGAAGTGCCCAGGGTTGATGGTTCTTATGATATGGTGCGGGATTGGTTAGAGGGTTAGCCTGGTCGCGTCATGAACGCCTAAAGAAAGCAAAGCTTTTTTTATGGTGAAGAAAGTGTACCGGAAGCCCTCCTCCATCGCTTCGGCAAAGGCGTCTCTTTTGCCAGTGCGCAGATAGTCAACCAAGCCAACGCATTTCTGATTTGCAATGGTGTTTTTGGTGGCGTATAAGGGCAGATTCGCAAAATAGCTGTTCCAGCCGATGATGCTGTTGATCTGTCCGTATATGGCTTCCATGACGCTGCCAGGTTGGGCGCGAATCACCGCCTGCCATATTTCGTCGAACATAAAGAGTCCTTGCTGTTTCGCCACAATTTGCTCTATCTCCGAAACGAGGGACTCTTGAAGGCTGCCGAAGGTGATTTTGAGGGCGCTTTTGCATGTCAGGGCAATGAACTGCAGGCTGCATAGATAGGAAAAAGCATCTTCCTTCAGGTTCACATCCACAATGCTGATCTTTGCGTCCTCATTCTTGCCCAGAGAAACATAGGAACCCACGCCGTTTTTCGTGAGGATAAAGCCTAGGTTTCGCAGGACGATGAGCGCCCGATGAACGGTTTGCTGGGAGACATTATGGGTTTTCGCTAGCGTTGCGATGGAGGGCAGGATAGAACCGTCGGAATATTGGCCGCATCTGATGGAATCGATTAGCTGTCTGGCAATGCTTAGGTATGCGCAGGAGCTTGCCCGCTTTGTGTACCAGGTGAACGGGGACTGAGGCGTGTCGCGATACTCGGGATAAGCTGCGGACATGGCTTGGTAATACGCGGATATAGAGCTATGTAGGCGCCTGTAAATGATTTTTGTGGTCTTTTCCACCGCTTGTATGTCTTTTTCGGAAACTCGATCAATGAATTCCTTTAACTTTTTCTCCGCGTCGTTAAAGAAGGTCATGAACGGATGGATTTGCTCGTCGATGATGGTTTGGGCTGATATCCGGTTTGCGCCGACGTAGAAATCCAGGATGAGTGGATTTTCACACGTGGCAAGGAGTTCCTGAACCATTTCATACACCAAGCGCAGTTGCTTTCGCACTGGTGACGAGTTAACGCCACGGATCACCTTTCTCATGGCGCTGATGCTTTCTTCGCTTTGCAAAGAGGTGGCGAATGCAAACAGCCTTGGGGATAGGTATTGCAGGATGGTTTGCATCTCTATGGTCGCGTATTGCTGGTTAAAAAGCTGAAAAACAGGCTCAAGATCGTTCTCCTTTTTTTTCTTGTAGATGACAATGGCCCTTTTCCGCTTCTCCGTTTTTATGTAACCTTCCGTGCGCATGGCGTTCAAAACATCGGTCGCTGTCCGAATTCCAACGTTGTACTGGCTGCACAAGTGCTTCACAGAGGGCAGGCGATCCCCATAATGCAGGGTTCCTGATATGATTTCCTGTGTGAGCGCTTGATAAAGATTTGAGTACATGGTCGGATGGCGGTTGTTCATTGATAGCTCCTTTGGATATAAAGCAACGTCATTTGATGAATTTTGTTATAATGTTGATAACAATGCCAACACATCGTTATCGGTTAGTATACGCTTTTCATGCCAAAACGTCAAGAAGTAGCAACAAGTAACAGCGTTGGCATGAATGTCCCGCCGGCTTTATAAAACGCGCCGCCGCATATTTTTTCCTCGCAAGGCATCGCTTGGCTTGTTTCGCAAAACTGGTGACCCAAACATAGAATGCATATGAAATCCGGCAGACCTTTTTCTGTATTATTCCATTTTGCGCGACAATGTTGATTGTTTTGTTAATACTCTCAATAATAAAGAAATAAATTGCTTTACCTTTTGCTGCGAATATTATGCTTGCGTTAGCGAACCACACAAAATGATTCATATACTTTCGTTTGCTTTGAAACATGCTGCTTTGTATGGGCATGTTTCATTTTTTGCAATTATTATGAGAATAACGACGAAGCTTGTCGGAAGAAATCAAAAAACTGCCTACAGACGTGCGCTTCGCACTTCCCACCACGCAAAGGAAGGTTGTTAACAGATGAATATTCAGTTTTCGCCACCAGATATCACGGACCTTGAAATCCAGGAAGTCATCGAAGCGATAAAGTCCGGGTGGATTACCACCGGCCCCAAAACAAAGTTGTTTGAAAAGAGGATCGCGGAATACTGCGGCACGTCAAGAGCGGTATGTCTAAATTCCGCGACGGCGGCGATGGAATTGACGCTGCGGATGCTGGGCGTCGGACCGGGTGATGAGGTAATCACCTGCGCTTATACCTACACCGCTTCTGCGTCGGTGATTGATCATGTCGGGGCAAAGATCGTTCTGGTGGACGTGGCTGCCGGTTCCTTCCACATGGATCCTGAGAAACTCGCCGATGCCATCACTGAGAGAACAAAAGTGGTTATTCCTGTGGATATCGGCGGCGTAATGTGCGATTATGACCCCATTTATCAGGCGCTGGAGAGCAAAAAGCATCTCTATCATCCCAGCGATAACGAATATCAAAAGCTGTTTGACCGCGTCATCGTCGTGGGAGACGCCGCGCACTCCTTTGGCGCGATATACCATGGGGAAAAGTGCGGCGTTGTGGCGGATGTGAGCTGTTTTTCGTTTCACGCTGTCAAAAACTTGACCACGGCGGAAGGCGGGGCCATCGTTTGGCATGATCGGGATGGCTTGGATAACGACGCGCTCTACAACGAGTTCATGCTTTATACGCTTCACGGACAGAACAAGGACGCGTTGGCCAAGATGCGTCCGGGGGCCTGGGAGTATGACATTGTCTACCCTGCGTGGAAGTGCAACATGACGGATATCACGGCGGCAATGGGTTTGGCGCAGATCAGCCGCTTTGACGGATTAATGGCAAAGCGCAAGCGCATGATTCGTATGTATGACGAAGCGCTGGTGCCGTTAGGGATCCGTAGGCTTCAGCACTTCGGAGGGGATTTTGAGGGGAACGGCCATTTGTACCTGATGCGGATCACCGGCGCCACGGAACAACGAAGGAATGAGATCATTGTGAAGATGGCGGAGGCAGGCGTAGCCTGCAATGTGCATTTTAAGCCGCTGCCCATGCACACGGCTTACAAAAACATGGGCTTTGACATTAAGGATTTCCCCAACGCCTACAGCCAGTACGCCAACGAGATCACCCTTCCTCTCCACACGCTGTTGACGGACGAGCAGGTGCGTTTCATTATTGATACCCTAAAAACAATTTTGTCCGGCGGCGAGCTGCGCGATTTGTCATAGGAGGACCGTAAAGCACCCGTGCCCGGCACACTCGTTGTGATGATATTCGTTGGGTGTATAGCGGTAAGATATTACTCCGGCACCAAATATTCGGAATTTGGCACGGATCTTTTTCCGTCCAGTGGCGTCGCCCTTCACTCAGCGTAGCGCTGCTACGCCTCGTTCCAGCTCCTTGCTGGGCGAAAAAATCTCTCGTGCCTCTCTTCCGACTTTTCGATGCCGGAGTAATA
>JAVBOX010000102.1:0-15850 GCA_031550095.1 Eubacteriales bacterium | reverse complement strand
CTCACCCTTTTGCGCATGCCCGGCGTGTATGATGTGGGCGGCCTTGGGGCATGCACGCTCATCAGCCGCCAGGCGCTGGAGGCGGGCATGTCCTTCGCCCCCGTGAAAAACCTGATGTTCGTGGGAGAAGACCGCCATTTTTGCGTGCGGGCTTCCGTGCTGGGGTTTAACCTCTTTGTGGATACCCATTTTCCCGCTTTTCACATTTACCGGGAGACCGACCTGACGGACGCCATCCGCTATTTTCTAAAGACGGAGAGGAAGGCGGACGAGGCGGAGCCGGAGGCCCCATAATGCCAGAGAAAAATGCCGCCGCGCCCAAAGGCCCCTCCCTCATGGCCATAGAAGCCTTCATACAGAGGCACATAGCGCGGAATATGAAACCCTGGATCAAAGCCCTTTGGCAGGGTCTGGGACAGCGTCCCGGCGTCCCTTTCCTCTCCGCCCCGCTACTTTCTCGCGGCCAGCGCTTCCGCGAACGCCGAAAGCACCTCCGGCACACGAATGCCCTGGGGGCAGACCTGGGCGCAAGCGCCGCACTGGATACAGGCGGCGGGCAGCTCCTCTTTTTTCATGGCGCCCATGGTAAACTGGAGGGTAGATGGGTTTTCAAAGCGGAATTCGTTGTAAAGGGAAATGAGCTTGGGAATGTCCAGGCCTTTGGGGCATTCATCGCTGCAGTAGCGGCAGGCGGTGCAGGGGATCATGTCCAAAAGGGTTCCGGCGGCCTTTTGCGCCAACGCCTGTTCCGTGTCGGAGAGGGGATCTTCCCGGGAAAAGGTGGCCAGATTGTCCTGAAGCTGCTCCATGGTGGTCATGCCGCTTAAGATCACCTGCACCCCGGAAAGGGATAGCAAAAACCGGAAAGCCCAGGAGGCGATGGAGCGGCCGGGCTGGGCGGATTTCAGCATGGCATCGGCCTCGGGGCTCAGGGAGGCGAGGCGGCCGCCCCTGCATGGCTCCATGGCGACAATGGGCAGGCCATGGCGCTGGATCGCGCCATACTTGGCGGCGGCATCCTGCAGGGTCCAGTCCAGATAGTTTAATTGAATCTGGACGAACTCAAAAATGGGATACCGGGTGAGAAAGCGGTCGATGGTATCGGCCCTGCCGTGGGCGGAAAATCCCAAATGCCGTATGCGGCCGGCCTTTTTTTGCGTTTGCAGATATTCCACCACAGCCACATCCTCATCGGTGTAGAAGCCATAGGCGGTCTCGCATACGTTGTGGAGCAGATAAAAATCGAAATAGTCCACGGCGCACCGGTTCAGCTGCTCCTCAAAGACCTGGGCGGGGGAAAGGCTGGGCCGCCCCGCCAAAAGGCCAAAGAAGGAATACCGGCCGTTTTCGTGGCGCATCATGTGGCCGGGCATCTTTGTGGCCATATGCCATGTATCCCGGGGAAACTGGCTCAATACCTTGCCCAAAAAAGGCTCGGATTCCCCGCCGTGATACCGGTAGGCCGTGTCAAAGTAGTTCACGCCGCCTGCGTACGCGGTTTCGATCAAGGCCCGGGCCTTGCCCTCGTCGATGGACTCCCCGGAACCGGTTTTGGGCATGCGCATGGCGCCAAAGCCCAGGGCGGATAGGGAAAGCCCGTGAAATGGACGGTAAATCACAGAAGATCATCCTCCTTTTGTATGTCCCGAAGCTCCGCTTCCCGAAGTGCCAGCCGCCGGTCGTAGGCGGCAATTTTGTTGGTTAAGCGTTCCAAGGTGGAGGAAAGCTCCGATACCCTGGTGGCCAAGGCATCCCGCTCGCCGATGAGGATGGCTTTTCTGGCTTCCGCGGTGGAATCCCCTTGCTGAAAGAGGGTCACATATTCGATGAGCGCTTCCACGGAAATGCCGGAAGCCCGCATGCACTTGATGAATTCCACCCACTTCAGATCCTTCTCCAGGTAATCCCGTTTTCCGCCTTCGCTCCGGTTTACCCGGGGCAGGAGGCCAATCCGCTCGTAATACCGAAGGGTATCCTGGGAGAGACCGTATTGTTGGCTCACCTGAGCGATGGTCATGGCCCGCGCCTCCTTTTTCCCATAGATTGGGTATGGTTTAGTGTAGCATTTGGAGTTAACTCCAAGTCAAGGGCTAAAGCGCCATCCGGCGAAAATAATATTACTCCGGCATCGAATATTCGGTGCCGGAGTAATATACCACGAAAAAGCGCCTCATCGGGACTCATCTCCCGATTTGGCGCTTTCTTTCGGTTATAGACCTTTGGATCCTCCGGCCTTCGGGTTACCGGGCTGATGTTGCCCCAATCCCTCCGTCTTTTCGCGTTTTGCGCTTGTCTTTTCTTTTTGGAGAGCTTTTCATAAGGAATCGCCGCCTTCATGGCGCTCCCTCCTTTCCGTCAATTTATGCCAACCCCAGCGAAAGTGGGACATTTGCCGTGATTTTGCCCAATTTCAAGAAGAATCCGCATAAGGCACTTCATCATAACATGAATCGGCCTTCCCGGCAAGCAACCCCTTTCTCCCGGTTTTCCGGAGGATTTACGTCGTTCCCGGTTTTTGCGCCGCCCATTGAGCCATTCTAAAAATATGCTGGCAATTTTCACCTAAATGGCGTAAAATAACCTCTATGTTTACAAAGGATTGGATCAAATGTCATACAAACCCTGGGCGCCACGGCTTGGGTCTCGCCCTGCTCCTGATGTCCTCCCTTGTCCTTTCGCCCATGAACGCCTTGGCATCCTTGCCTGACTTTGTGGGAACCGTGACCGTAACCGCCTCGGGTACGCAGATGGACCTTGCCATGGAGACATCCAGAAGCGGCCTGGCGGAGATTTCGCTTCTGGACGAAAGCACGTTTGTTTCCTATGATATCGCCCAGGGCGTCACCGTCCGCAAAGGGGCCAATGGGATACCCTGGAATGGAAGGACGCTGGATGGGGAGACCGTGCCGCCGGGGGACTATACCTTGAGCGTGTACTTGGCCGATCCGGTGATCAAGGCCTCTCCCGCGCCTCAGGGGACGGCGCCCCCCGATCCCTCCGGGGCTTTGCTGTCCATGGTGAGCCAGAGCACGGATCAGCTAACCGTTCGGGGCGTTGATGTGGTCTTTCACGCCCGGGAGGCCGGGGTTCTTGCCGTGGAGCTCCTGATTGGCGAGAATGGGGAAGGGATCCCCCTCTCCACCATGGAGCTGGGCGCCGGGGAAATGACCTATCACTGGGAAGGCAATCTGGAGGGCGAGCGGGTTCCCGTGGGCCGGTATACCCTGCGCTTTTCTTTGACAGCGGGGGAGGAGCAAGCGGAGGTCTCCGCCATGTTCCAAGTGCTGGCGGTTTCCGCGCCCTATTCGGACGCAAAGGACGGCACCTTCTGGTCCATGGTTCCTGGGGAAATCGAAGATGAACTGATCTGGGATATCATGATTCAGCCCATCTGCATCTGGAACAACTATGAGACCCACGCCAGCGGCCATGTGTACCTGATGGAAAACCCGGATGGCACGGGCAAGCGTGTCGCCCAGATCCACGCCAGATCCCAGGGCCTGCATATCATCGGGGAAACCAATGAGTTTGGATATATCTTGGTGGAAAGCTTCAGCAACTACGATCCGGTTTTCCGGCCCAAAAAGCCGGAGGATATCGCCCATGCCTTTGACATCAAGCGGGGCTATATAGAAGCCAAGCACATCAAGCGCATCGAGGTAAGCGACCATATAGGCCTTCTCGTGGATAAGCTGACCCAGCGGATGTACCTGTTCATCGACGGCAAGCGGGCGACAGAGTTCATCATCTCCACCGGCACCTCCGCCGGAAACAAGATTTACCGGGAAACCATCCCCGGGGAATTCACCACAATCAGCTTCGTGGGAAGCTTTGCCAGCGGGGAGGTCATCAGCGATATGGGCATCCGCTATAACGGCGGTTCTCTGATCCATGAGGTTCCCCATGTGGTGAATGGCGACGGCCGCCGGAACTATGTGCCCTTTGAGCGCTTGCTGGGCCAGAAGGCCAGCGCGGGCTGTGTCCGGGTTCCCCGCCAGAAAAACCAGGATGGCTATAACATGAAATGGCTCTGGGACAACTTGTTTGTAGGCACCCAGGTGGAGCAGCCACGTTTCAAGGTGCTCGTCTGGGATGACATCAACCGGGGGGATACCCCTGTAATCTGGTATCCCGATCCGGATTACGTTGTGCGCAAAGAAGCGCCGGTACCGGAAACCATCGTCGGGGTGCCTTTTGGCGGCCGGTAGGCCTTGAAAAATGGCCAGGGTCCCCCTCGATCATTCTTTTTATATCGAAAAGGAGGCACGCCCATGGATAATCCCGGCTACGCGGTTCATGGAGCGGATCGGCTGGAAACCCCTGCCCTTCTATATTACAAGGACATCATCCTGCGCAATACGGAGCGGGCGATTCAGGTGGCGGGAAGCTCCCGGCGCCTTTGGCCCCATGTAAAATCCCATAAAATGGAAAAGATGATCCGGCTCCAAATGGAGTTGGGCATTGAGCGTTTTAAATGTGCCACCATCGCCGAGATGGAGATGGTAGCGCGGTGTGGCGCCCCTCATATTCTCCTGGCCTATCCGCTGATTGGGCCCAACATGGCCCGGTTTTTGGCTTTGCGCACGGCATACCCACGGAGCGTCTTCTACGCCATAGGGGATGATGAAGCCCAGCTGACCGCCCTTTCCACCCTTTCCCTTCAGCATGGGCAGCCGGTTTCGGTGCTCCTGGATCTGAACATGGGCATGGACCGGACAGGGGTTCCCCTTCAAAATGCCCATGCCCTGTACCGGAGGCTTTGCGCCCTGCCGGGCCTTTCCATGGAAGGGCTTCATGCCTATGACGGCCACAGCAACCAGCCGGATCCGAAAATCCGCCGGGAAGCGGCCCGACCTGCCATTGAGGCGGTTCACGCGCTGCGCCTCTCTCTGCTTGAGGAAGGACTTCCCTGCCCCTTGGTGGTGGGAGGCGGTACGCCGTCCTTTCCAATTCACGCGGATTATGAAGGGACATACCTCTCCCCAGGCACCGTTTTCCTGGCCGACTATCGCTATGCCTCGGATCTGACGGACCTTGCGCTTCAGCCCGCCGTCCTGATCCTGACCCGGGTGGTGAGCCATCCCGCGCCGGGCCTTTTCACCATCGACCTGGGCTCCAAGGGCATCTCCCAGGATTCCCCCGGGCGCGGCGTGCTCCTTGGGGTTCCCGGTGCCGTGGCCCTTTTCCAGAGCGAGGAGCATTGGGTTTATGAGATGGCAAACGGGGAAAACCCGCCCCCCATTGGCGCCGCGCTCTATGTGGTTCCCATGCATGTCTGCCCCACCAACGCGCTGTATGCCTTTGCCCATGTGATCCAGGAAGGCTCCGTGGTGGATCGCTGGGAAATCACCGCCAGGGACCGAAAGCTGACATTTTAACGGCATTGGTGAATATTACTCCGGCACCGAATATTCGGAATTAGGCACGGATCTTTTTCCGTCCAGCGGCGTCGCCTTTCACTCAGCGTAGCGCTGCTACGCCTCGCTCCAGCTCCTTGCTGGACGAAAAAATCTCTCGTTCCTCTCTTCCGACTTTTCGATGCCGGAGTAATATGTTCACCGCGCCGCGGGAAGCGCCCAAAGCCGCAATCCCGCTTGAGCACACCGAACGCGCCTACAGATTGGATAGAGCGGTTCAAGCGCGGCGGCTCCTTTTATTCGGTCCCCGCCGCCCATCCGTTTCGTTTATTCCACCGGGACCCATACCCAGTGATTTTGGCTGATGTCAAACTTGTAGGCATCCAGGCAGGTATAGCCGGTGACCGCTATGGACAGGGTCGCCGCGGAATCTATAGAATCCGTGGAACGAATGTAGATAAGATCCTTCACATCGTTTTCTTGGCCGGTTTCGAAATTTGTATAGGTGATGGCGTTGACGATCATGGCGTCAGCGCTGAAGCCGCCCTCCGGCATATCGCAGGGTTCGATCCCCATGCCCTCTTCATCGCTTTCGATCATGGGGGCCGATGGATTGCTCATGCTCACGGGCTGCCCATAGGCGTCAAATCCCTTTATCGCCATGCGAACCGCCCCGATGCTCATGTTGGACTCGTTGAAGAGCACCAGGTGTAGCCGGCCCGTTTCATCACGGTAGGCCCTGCGCAGGCGGATGGCAAAGCGCTCCAGGCCCCCATAGACGTATAGCCTGTCGGTGAACCCTCCATCCTCGGTTGTGCCGGTGATCGTGGCCTCACCCCAGGCATGGACGGTTATTTTGGCCTTGTTGGTGGTGCCCGAAACCGTGGCCACGGTGGGATCATCGCTGAACCATGCCATGTTTTTGTTGGTGGAATCCTCCGGGTCCAGCTCCGCCACAATGGTCTTGGTATCTCCCACGCCGATTGTGACATCATACTCGTTTATATAGACTCCTCTCACGGGCTGAATGACCTCCACGACAAACTTGCCGGTCTTTTTGCTCCCATCCTTGGTGGTCACGGTGATGGTGGCCTTTCCAGCCTTGACTCCGGTGATAACGCCATCTTCGCTGACGGTGGCAACCCTTGTCTTGTCGCTCTTGAACGCAACTTCCCTGCTGGATACGTTTTCCGGCTCAAGCTGGCAATTGAGCGAGAGGGTTTCCCCGACGAGAATGCTGGAAGCCTCGGCGCTCAGGGTTACCTTGTTGGCAAGCTGGATGACCTCCATTTCCTTTGTGGAAAACACGCTTGGCAGGAGGACGCTTGCGGCGGTGATGGTGACATTCCCCGGGCCGACGCCTGTGACGACGCCCTTTTCAGAGACGATAGCCACCGTCTCGTCGCTGGATTGCCAGATGACCTTCTGGTTCTCTACCGATGATTTCGGAAGAACGCTGGCGGCGAGCGTGGTGGTTTTTCCTGCCATCAGGGTAAGCTTCTTGGCGGTGATTTTTACGCTTTCCGGCGCCGCCATAATCTTGACGGACAATGTGGCGGAATGCTTGCCGTCGGCGGTCTTTACGCTCACCTTCACCCGACCGGGGCTGACGGCGGTGAGCAGACCGGCCTCATTTACGGCGGCATATTTTGGCTTATTCGTGATATAGACCAACCCCTCCAGCGATATGGCGGGATCCGCGCTTTTTGCCGTGAGCTGGAGCGTGTCGCCCACGAGCAGTTCAACTGACTCCGCCTCCAGGATCAGCTTTTCGCTGGATTGCTTCTCCGCAAGCGTTGCGTCAAGGAGGGCGAGCGTAAGCAGCAGAATCATTAAAAAAGACAATGTTTTTTTCATGGGATTTCCTCCTCGTGGGGTTTTGGTAGATGCTGTATGCACCCTATGTTAGGCTTATCTTATCAAGGCCGTATGAAAAAGTAAACTGTGTAATTTCACAGAATCAATCAATGCGGCGAAGCAACCGCCCCATATTTTTGATAGGTTGGCGCCTTCCATATGCTCTCGCGCTTTGACAGGCAATAGAGCATTTCTCGAAAACATAGCACACATCCTGGCGGAACTTTTGCCTTCTCGCGTTGCCTCGTCCGCTCAGCGTAGTGCTTCTACGCCTCGCTCCCTCGTCTTATTACTCCGGCACCAAATATTCGGAATTTAGCATGGATCTTTTTCCGTCCAGTGGCGTCGCCCTTCACTCAGCGTAGCGCTGCTACGCCTCGTTCCAGCTCCTTGCTGGGCGAAAAAATCTCTCGCGCATCTCTTCCGACTTTTCGATGCCGGAGTAATAGCGAGACGGCAAAACCTCTCGCCAATCTGTGCGCTATGTTTTCAGAAATTGCCCTAAAACTCCCCGTTGCCGGGGAGCTATACCTGTAATATTGGGGCTTGCCGTTGGAACGGGGCTCACGCAAGGTTTGCTTTCCTTAGGGCAACACCGCACAGTCGCGCACACCGTCCTTGCAGATCTTTTCGTGCTGCTCTGTGTCGCTCTTGCGGTCGCCGCAGCGCTGCTACGGCTTCCTCCAGGCACCTTGATCAGCGCGAAAATCTCTCGCAATGCCGGCGACGCTCCTTTGTGCGGTGTTGCCTTAGATCAAATGCCGCAAGGCAGAACCTGCGCATTCTTGGGCTTTATCGGCTGATCCTGGGTCAGCCGAACTCCTGCGTGCTGTAATACACCTGCAGCACGGTTCCCGTGTCTGCGGAAACCGTCGCGTAGTAATGGCCCGGCTTTCCCGCGTCCGCTTGCAGGAAATAGATGACAAAGGATTTCTTCGCGGGAACGATGGGAACCGACTCGCCGTAAAACTCAAGATCCGGCACATACCGGTCCAACGCGCCATCCGGCAGCTGATAGAACTTCTGTATGGACTCCATGGCCAGGTTCACGGCCAGGTCGCTGTCGCTTTCGGTCAAGGCATTTCCTTTCGGAGCGTCACTGCTTAGCTGCCAGCCGGAGGAAACGATCTCTCCGGTTACGCTGTTCAAATCCAGGGAATAGGTCTTTGGATCGTCAACGTTTTCCAAAGGCTGGAAAAACACCCGCCAAAGGGTTCTGGGATTGCCCCTTGAACTGACGAACTGACAATCTATGCGGTAATAATTGGATAGAGCTTCGGCTTGAAGCTTATGAAAGCTGATCAGCCGCTCCATAGCGATTTCAACGGCTTTTTCTTCCGGGATGTCATTTGCGCCCGGGGTCGCCGCGGGTTCCTGGGCATGCGCGACAGCCCCTATCAGCCCGGACAGGAGAAACAAAACAAGCATGAGAATGGGGAAAAGTGTGTTTTTCGTTCTGGGATTCACCGATGCTCACCTCCGATTGGTACATATTCCTTCCCATAGAACGAGCCACACACGGAAATGTCTGCCAGTTTTGCTTTCTTTTCTCACCGCCCCAGAATCACCCTTGCCTCAAAGATGGCCCGTCCGTCCGCTTCCCGTTTGCCCGAAAAGAGCGTAGCCTCTCCATCTTCCAGGGAAGAAAGCGCGATTTTCTCGCCGGGGCGCGCTTCCGCCAGGTAGTTTACCTGCCATTCGGCCAACCCCTTTTCTTCCAAGGCCCCATAGTTCAACGCGTCGCAAACCCAGTCGATATAGCGAGTGTTGTTCATGTGGCCGTTCACATCCACGTCGCTGTAGCACACCTTCCGGCTGCCCAAGGATTCGCCGCCGGTTACCCGCAGCATGGCGGGAATGGGGAGGGGCGATGGCCGGAGAGAGGGGGGCAGATCCCCAACGAGGGCCGAGGGCCGGAGGGGCCGCCGGGTTTGGATGTCCATGAGCACCCAGGCGGCGACGGCGCTTCCAAGGGGGCGCCCGTCCTCCGCCTCGAAGAGAAAGCAGCGGGGGAAAAGGGGTCCCTCCACCGGCGCGGGCCAGGTGGTCGCCCGTATTTTTTCATGGAAGTGGGGCAGCCGGGCCATCACCGTCCGTTGGCGGTACAATACCCAGCACATGCCGTTTTGCACCAGGCGCGTTCGGGATAAGCCCAGTGTGGCCGCGTGGGTCTCGCCGATCTCCTGCATGAGCACCAGCAGGGAGGAAGGGCGGATTCGCCCCCTGGCATCGCAGTCGCTGATGCTGATCTCTCGCGCCGCTTGAAATTCCTCGCTCATTTGTCTTCTCCTTACATCATCATAAAGCCATAAAATGCACGGGCATCCGATAAACGAGTTTAAGTATAATCAAAACAACTTTCTTTTGCAAGGAACCTCCGTCAGGCGGGCATTATTCGTCTTCCTGTCACAATTCTTCATATTATTGTCGCTCTTTATATCCATCAGTGTGCTATAACAAGAATAGAAAGCAAGTGTGACAGGAGGGCTGAATGGGGATCACGAAGGAGGATGATTTTGATGAAAAAGCTCTTTTGTTTATGGATTGCGCTGATGCTGATGGCGGCAACCGCGGTTGCTGCGGCAAAAGGCCCCGCGGATCCCCATATGGGCGATGTGGGAGGCGTAATTTCAAAGAAAATTGAGAAGGCGATTCGGGAGGGCAGGGATCCGTCCGTCTATGTGAATGTGCCTAAGCCCACCCCCACGGATCCGCCATACGTGTCTTACTATTTTTACGGCCAATCAAGTACAAAGTTCAATCCAAACGTTGTCTTTATCGATTCCCCGAGCCCTGCCGGCATAAGCGTGGATGTTTTTCAGCTATTCCGGGAGCATGCATTGAAATGGTACAATTACTCAACGAATCTGCAAAGAGAATTTGGTAACTTCTCGGCTTATTTTGCCTATGCTGTCAGCGCTGAAACCAACAATTATTATAGATACAACGCCAACAAGATGACGCTGGACGCCTATATGAAAATGGTGATCTATACCAACAAGATGCCCTATCATTCCTGACCCCCCATATTCGTCCCAAAAACGAATGCACAGGAGATGAACCATCCTTTCTCGAAAAGCGGGGAGGAACGTTTCCTGCTTCGGTGAGGGTGTTAACCATAGGTCCGTCGGTTCTTGATTGCCGGCGGACCATTCATTTGCTCGAATCGCTCATGGTAATGGAAAATGGAGGTATAGGATTGAAATAAATCCGGGATTGCTTTGAGCGCGTTCTTTCCCGGTTGGAAACGCCCTTTGGCGGCGCACTCTTGTATCAGGTCTCCACCCCGGTCGCCCTTGAGGGGGAAGACACCGTTCGCCCCATGGCGGATTGATTTTGCTCCAGAGTATTTCTCGAAAACGTAGCCCACATCCTGGCGGATCTTTTGCCTTCTCGCGTTGCCTCGTCCGCTCAGCGTAGCGTTGCTAAGCCTCGCTCCCTCGTCTTAGCGAGACGGAAAATTCTCTCGCCAATCTATGCGCTACGTTTTCAGAAATTGCTCTAAGGCGACACCGCACAGTCGTGCACACCGTCCTTGCAGATCTTTTCGTGCTGCTCTATGTCGCTCTTGCGGTCGCAGTAGCGCTGCTACTGCTTCCTCCAGGCTCCTTGATCAGCGCGAAAATCTCTCGCAATGCCGACGACGCTCCTTTGTGCGGGTTGCCCTAAACCCCTTCCGCGCTGCTTCCGACGCCCCTGCGGATAACGGACTTGTTCCGCCATCCGCCCCTTCGGTACCACAGATACGTGAAAATTGCCCCAAATACCCAGGCCGCCAACAAGGAGAAATAGAGGCTGTCCGGGGAGCCGTTTGGCCACTCGGGCGAACGGGTAAGGGCCGCCAACAGGTAGGCCATTGGCACGCGGAAGAGAACTGTCACAACGATTGAAATCCACATAGAGGGCATTGTGTCCCCGGCGCCACGCATGATGCCGCCATATACCTGGGTAACGCCCATGGCCATATACCCAAGGGCCAAAACCCGGAGCGCGTGGGCGCCCAGGTTGATAATGGCTTCCGTGCTGGTGAACATGGACATCAGCGTCCGGCCGAAGATCAGGATGGCGGTTATCAGCACGGCGGAAACCGCCATGCTCAGGCGAAAGGCCGCCTTGGAGCCCTGATCCACTCGATCCAACCGGTTCGCGCCGATGTTCTGGCCCACAAACGTGGTGGTGGTCATGCCAAATGTGAAATTGGGCAAAACCGCGAAGCCATCCACCCGCATGATGACGGTGGCGCAGGCGACCACCATTTCCCCAAAGCTATTGGTCAGAGCCTGCACCATGACCATGGCCATGGAGAAGATGCCCTGGGTGAGGCCGGAGGGCAAGCCCAGCTTCAGGAGCTGCTTGGTACGCTCCTTGCTGAAGCGGACGGTGGTCCGGTTGATGTCCAGCACATCTTTCATGCGGCACAGGCGGAGAATGCACAGCACGGCGGACACCGCCTGAGATATGATTGTGGCGACAGCCACACCCATAACCGCCCAGCCATAATACACCACGAAAACATAGTCCAGGATGATATTCAGAAAGCACGCCACCAGCAAATACAAAAGAGGCGAGATGGCGTCGCCCATGCCGCGCAGTATGCCGGACACGATGTTGTAGAACGCGCTGGCCGTCAGTCCCGCGAAAATGATGGTCAGGTATTGGCAAGCCATTTCAAAGAGAGCTTCCGGCGTTTTCAGCAGGGCCATGAGGGGTCTGGCTACCAGCAGGCCCAAAATCGTGGAGATGATGCTCATGATCAGGATCAATACCAGGGCGTTGCCCACCTGCAGGGAGAGCTCCTGCCGGTCTTTAGCCCCAAAATACTGGGAAACGATGATGCCCGCGCCGGTGGATACGGCGATGAAGAGCACCAGCAGCAGGTTCAGCACCGGCCCGCTGGCACCCACGGCCGCCAACGCGTTATCGCCAACAAAATGGCCCACGATGATGGAGTCCACCGTGCTGTACAGCTGCTGGGCAAAGTTGCCAATCAAAAGCGGCGTGGAAAACATGATCAGGCAGCGCAAAGGGTTGCCTGCGGTCATGTCCTGGGCGCTGAAAAGCTTTTTGAACCGGGGGAAGACACCTTGTTTTTCCATTTTTCTTTCCCTTTTTCTGAATTAATTGCGTATATGGGACGCGCTATATGGCGGTGGTGCTGATGAGCTTCGCGTCAAACCCGGCGTCCTGCAGGGCCTGGATGATCCGAGCCTTGTGCTCATGGCCGAAGGCTTCCAGGGTGACCCGAAGCTCCACGGCGCTCTGCCGGTTGATGCTGACAAATTGGTTGTGGTCCAGCTTGATGATGTTGCCGTTTTCCTCGGAGACCACCCGGGCGACAGCCAACAGCTCTCCCGGCCTGTCGGGGAGCAGCACGGAAAAGCTGAACACCCGGCCCCGGTTGATGAGCCCATGCTGCACCAGGGAGGCGATGGTGATCACATCCGTATTGCCACCGGAAAGGATGGAGACCACGTTTTTGCCCCGCTCGGAAAGATGGCTTAGGGCCGCCACCGTGAGAAGCCCCGCGTTTTCCACCACCAGCTTGTGCTTTTCCATCATGTCCAGAAAAGCGTCCACCAGCTCGTCGTCGTCGATTTGGATGACGCCGTCCAGGTTGTCGGCCAGATAGGGGAGCAGCTGATCCCCCGGGGTTTTCACCGCCACGCCGTCGGCGATGGTGACGGCTGTTTCCAGGGAGACAAGGCAACCCGCCTTCCGGCTCGCGGCCACACAGGCGGCCCCATCCGGCTCCACGCCATATATTTTCACGTTGGGGTTGAGTAGCTTGGCCAGGGTGGCCACGCCGGTGGCAAGGCCGCCGCCGCCCACGGGAACCAGGATCACGTCCACATCCGGGAGATCCTTGAATATCTCGTAGGCGATGGTGCCCTGGCCTACCGCCACGTCCAGGTCGTTGAAGGGGTGCACGAGGGTCATGCCTTCCTCCCGGGCGAGGGCTTCGGCCTTTTCGTAGCTCTCATCATAGCAGCTGCCATGCAAAATGACGGTGGCGCCATAGCCCTTGGTGTTGTTCACCTTGACCAGGGGGGTTGTGGTGGGCATGACAATCGTCGCGTGAACCCCGGCAGCTTTGGCGGCATAGGCCACCCCTTGGGCGTGATTGCCCGCGGAAGCGGTCACCAGTCCGCAGGATTTTTGCTCCGGCGTCAGGGTGGAGACCTTATAAAACGCGCCGCGCACTTTGAACGCGCCGGTCACCTGCAGATTTTCGGGTTTGAAATATACCCGGTTGCCGGACATTTCGGTGAAATGCTTGCTGTAGATGAGGCTGGTTTCCAATAGTACGCCGGACAACACGTCCCGCGCCCGCCGGAAGGATTCGACCGTGAGCATGCGTTTTTCCCCGTTTCTATAGCTTTCCCGTAGTTTATCTCGTATCTTCCATACTTTGTGAATGTAGCGATGAACAAAATGAGTTATAGGCGATTATAGCATCAACTGGGGATTGGGGCAACTTTTTTTTATAATTCAATTGAATTTTGCCAAGGGAATGGCAGTGTGCCAATCCCTTTGCGGGATGATTCATTATGGAGAAATAGAAAGGAATGGAAAAAACTTTGGATTCGTTATATAATAGCGGAGACATGGTGGATAGGCGCCCGCTGAGGGCAAAGGCGGGCTTGGCAAAAGCGCCATTCACATTCCTTTAACAGGTTTTGCCAGATTGTTCACACGCTTTCGTTATTTTTGGCAAAACAATATGGTTCTCTATGCTGAAAGGTAGATATCCTGCTTTCTGAAAGGAGTATTCACAATGGACACAGGGCGTTTTAAGCGCATGGTCAGACGCGCCGTTTTGTTGCTTCTAGCAATGATGATTGCCGGGGTGGTTCCCGCCGCCATGGCGGAAAAGCCGGCGGGGGTGACAGGCGATACCATGCTGTACTTCAACCCGGAGGGCGGCAAGTACTTTCACAAAACCCACGAATGCCACATGGTTCACCCCAGCTGCCATTCGGTCCTGGAGGGATTTCTCGCCTCCCAGCTTGATGAGGAGGCCCGTTATCTGAGGCTGATTCCCTGTCCCGACTGCTTCCCGGCTGTGGAGGCTGAGGCGCAGGCGGTTTTGCCCTGCTGCCAAGGGATGATGGCGGAAGCCGAGGACGGTCCCTGTGGGTGTTGCTGCTTTGGGCAAGATGGGGCGGGGCTGGAATGTTTGGTGGACGGCTGTGAAGCCTGTATCGGCGATGCGGCCGTCGGATGCTGCGCCTGCATGGGAGGCGTGGAAAACCCCGAGCACGTGGCGGATGGCTGCGAAGCCTGCGCCGCGGAAGCTTTGGCAGAAAATGCGTACGGGGACGCCCAAGCGCCAGTGTTGACGGAAGCCTTGGAGCACACGGAAGCCGATTGCCTGGCCTGTGCGGCGGAAGAAGCGCTTGCTGGAGAAAACGCGTATGTAGATGCGCCTGTTTACGGGGAAGAATGGGAGCACACGGAGGCCGATTGCCTGGCCTGCGGGGCGGAAGAAGCGCTTGCCGGAGAATACGGATACGCTATGCAGGAGTCGGAGGCGGTGAGCTGGCAGACCGAGACTTCGCCTGTCGCCTATGGCTACAGCGCCTACCCGAACAACGGTGCCGTTATTACGAGCGGTTCATCGGCGCCAGCCGCGTATAGCTACAGCGCCTATCCGAGTAACACGGTTGGCATCACGGGCGGTTCGGCCCCAACGGCCACTTATTACTATGCCCCTAGCCCAAATACCCCGCCTGTCATGGTTGTTGGGCAGACCGGGCCAATGGCCTATTACCAAAATCCGTATACCAATAACCCGGCTTTATGGCAAGGCGGCGCACCTGTCGTCTACTGGGCGCAACCCGCGGCCCCTGCCGCTTATGCGTTTGATGCCTACCAGAACGGTATGGCCACCCTTTGGGCGCAACAACCTGTGGCGCCCGTTGTTTCTCCTGGGTATGCGTCCGACGCCGTCATGGGATATCAAGCAACTTGGTCGCAAACCGTCCCTTCGTCGTCGGAACCGGTCTGGTTTGGAGAGGCGGAATACCAGGAAGCCCTAGCGTTCCTTAATGTTCTGTGGGCGGAGGGTTATCCCGCCAGCGCCTATTCGGTTCTGGGATGGAAGATTACGCCGGACAAGTCGATGATTTCCATCACCGCCCTGGATAACGGAGGACGTGTTTTTGAGACGGATCTGGCCCGTCAGGGAGACGGCTGGGAGATCCTAAACATGATGGACATCGGCAACGCGGATGGGGAATGAGCGGTAATTCTAAAAAACAGAGCGGGCCGAAAGGTCCGTTCAGATCATCAACAAACCCTGCCACCTCAACCTGGGATGGATGAAGGGGCCGAAGCCCCTTCATATTCAATCGTATCGCCCGGCTTTGCTGGGCGGGCGGGGAGTTTTCAAGCGGCTTGCCGCTTGAAAACATTCCTTTCACGGCCGGAAGGCCGTGCAGCCGAACGGAATGCATATGGCATGCCGTTCGAGCGTGTCGACTTTGTCGACGCGCTGAGCGGACCGAACGGTCCGCTTTTCTCATCCCGCCTGTTACCCTGGCGACGTTTCCCTCGGTTCAGCCCACATGATCCTTGGAACCCTTGCTTTCCTGCAGGGCTTTTTCCGCCGCTTTAAACGCCTGCCAATATACATT
>JAVBOX010000050.1:0-4778 GCA_031550095.1 Eubacteriales bacterium | reverse complement strand
TTCAGAAACTCAAGATGTTTCGGCGGGTTGCTACGCGTTTTGACAAACTTGCTCGCCGTTTTCTTGCCTTCGTTCATTTGGCCTGCATCATGATCTGGCTTGCCTAATTTCCTTCTCTATGCATTTGGAAACACGCCCTAGAGTGTATAGAAAAAAAGGAGAACAACATGCTGGAAAAAGCCATTTCCCTTGAAGTTCTAACCGCCGCGCTTGCTAATGGTGGCGAGTTTGCCGAGATCTTCTGGGAGGATAAGCAGGTTAACAACCTCTCCATGCGCAATGAAATCGTTGAAGTGGTAAGCGTTGGGCGCACCCATGGGGCCGGCGTTCGCGTTATCCATAATTTGCGCTGCGTGTATGCCTTCACCAACGATACGAGTAGGCAAGGGTTGCTGGACTGCGCTCAAAAGGTGGCCGCGGCAGTGCGGGCCGCGCCGGTAAACCAGGACATCACCTTGACATCCCGCACCATGGAAAACCTGCACCCCATCCGATTCATGCCCGCCCAAACGGAGCACGAGAAGCGGCTTAAGGTGATGCGGGAGGCGGGAAAAGCGGCAAAGGATGTCAGCCCGGAAATCATTCAGGTGCAGGTGAGCTTCGCAGATTCCGACCAGCAGGTATGCATCGCCAACAGCGAAGGCGTATTCGCCCAGGACCGCAGAATTCGAACCCGTCTTTACGCATCCGCAGTGGCGTCGGATGGAAAGGAGAACCAAACCGGCATGGATGGCCCCGGAGCCTGCCGCGGGCTTGAACTATTTGAATATGTGGATCCGGCAGCGGTGGGGCGGCAAGCGGCCCAGCGTGCCGTTCGGATGCTTCATGCGCCCATCTGCCCAGCGGGCATGATGCCCGTCGTGATGGCGGGTGGGTTTGGCGGCGTGGTATTCCACGAAGCATGTGGTCATTCCCTTGAGGCTACCAGCGTTTCCCGGGATCAGAGCGAGTTCTGCGGCAAGCTAGGCCAGCAGATTGCCGATCCCCGCGTCACGGCCGTTGACGATGGCACCGAACCCAATGCCTGGGGCAGTCTGAACATCGACGACGAAGGCATGCCCACAACCAAGCTGATCCTCATTGAGAACGGAATTCTGAAGAATTATATGATTGACAAGCTGGGCGCTCTGCGCATGGGCATCCCCTCCACGGGATCGGGCCGCAGGGAAAGCTACCAGTACGCGCCCACTTCTCGCATGCGGAACACCTACATCGCCGCCGGAAACGACGATGAGGAGGAGATCCTATCTTCCACAGGGGACGGGCTTTTTGCCGCCGCCATGGGAGGCGGTTCCGTTGATCCCACCACCGGCATCTTCAACTTCGCGGTGTCCGAAGGCTATCTCATCAAGAACGGCAAGCTGGACACCCCTGTACGCGGCGCTTCACTGATTGGGCGGGGCAGCGAGGTGCTCCTGCGGATTGACCGAGTGGGCAAAACAGTCACCAGCGGGCAAGGCATGTGTGGTTCCATCAGCGGCAGCGTACCAACCAACGTGGGCCAGCCTACGATCCGCATTTCCAACCTGACGGTAGGCGGGAGGTAGACAAATGAACAACGACACATTTATTCAAGCGCTGTTGGAAGCCGGAAAAAAAGCCGGCATCCATGAGGCGGAAGCCTATTTCAGCGAAGCGGACGCCCTTCGCGTCTTGGTCACCAAGGGCGAAATCGAGGAATACGCCGTCAGCACCAGCGGGAGGCTCTCCTACCGGGGCCTGGTGAATGGCAAAATGGGCACCGCCTACACGGAGGCTCTGGATAAGGACGCGATTTCAATGCTGGTGGAGGGAGTCAAGGACAGCGCCCGGCTCATCACCGACGAGGACGAGCAGTTCATCTTCCCCGGCAGTCCTGCTTACTCCTCCGTAAGCTGCGTCGGCGATACGGGAACGACGGAGGCGCAGATTGACTTCGCGCTTGCCCTTGAAAAGCTAGGGCGTACCTTGGATCACCGGGTCACCTCACTGGGTTTCAGCGGCTTGGAATCCGGCAGAGGCACGATCCGCATGGTCAACACCCATGGCCTGGACCTGACGCATACGGACTCCCAATGCGCCGCCTTTGTGGACGCCATTGCCAGGGATGGAGAGCGGGTTGCCACCAATTTCGCCATTGAGGCCGCCTATAGCCTTGGAGAGCTAAACGCCGAGGGTATCGCCCGGGAAGCAATTGAGGAAGCCGTGTTTCAACTCGCCGCCTCTCCCTGCGAGAGCGGAGAAATGCCCGTCATTTTCCGCAATACCGCCATGGGCAGCCTCCTGTCCGTTTTTTCAGGCGCCTTTAGCGCCGACGCGGCCCAAAAGGGGTTTTCCCTCCTGGCCGGCAAAGAGGGTGAAGCCATTGCCGCGCCTTGCGTAACCCTGGTGGATGATCCGCTGCTGAAAAGCGGCTTTGGCACCCGTCCATTTGATGGAGAGGGCGTGGCCACCTTCGCAAAGTCAGTCATCCAGGGCGGCGTGTTGACCACGCTGCTTCACAACCTAAAAACAGCCAAAAAGGCGGGCTTGACCACCACGGGCAACGCGGCGCGGAGCGCCGGTTCCATGGGTGTGGCTCCCACCAATTTCTTCTTTACCCCGGGCAGCCAGAGCCTGGAGGCCATGATGGCCGCGGCAGGAAAAGGTCTGGTGGTCACGGAAATGACGGGCCTTCACGCGGGCGCGAACCCAATTTCCGGCGATTTTTCCCTGCTGGTCAAGGGATATCTCATAGACAACGGGAAGGTGGGCCGTCCTGTGGAGCAGGTGACTGTGGCGGGAAACTTCTTTCAGCTGCTGAAAGAAATTGCGGCCGTTGGCAGCGATCTTCGGTTCACACAGAGCCCTATTGCCAGCCCTTCTGTATGGATAAACAGCCTGACCGTTGCCGGAAAATAGCCGATGTATTGGGATTTCCGCGAGGTTTTCCGTATTTTTGACATAAACCCTTGCAATCCCACATCACTCCTGATATAATTTCTAGTCGGCACATCCTTGCTCTGCAATGGATGCAGGGCCATAGGTCCATAAGGAGGTGAAAGGAAATTGAACAAGTACGAGCTGGTGTACATCATCGACGTATCGCTGGAGGATGCTCCGAGGAAGGAGCTAATCGAGCGCATTTCTGCCCTTATCGTTGATAACGGCGGTACGGTGGACAAGATCGATGAGTGGGGCAAGCGCCGGTTGGCCTACCCCATTAACTACCGGAACGAAGGTTACTATGTGTTGGTGGTCTTTACCGCCGGAAGCGAATTGCCCAAGGAAATTGAGCGTGTGTTGCAGATCTCTGAGAGCGTCCTTCGTTACCTGGTCACTCGGATAGAGCAGAAGCGTTCCAACGTGAAACCGCGGGCGATCCCCGTCCGTCCCATGTATGGCAGGCCTTCCATAGCTGCCCAGGATGCGGATGATGCTGATAGCGCACCCCAGGATTCTAGCGATGAAGACTCTGCCGAGAACAACTCCGCCGGGGATAACGCTTCGGCGCAGGAGTGAGGCGCAAAGGCAGGTGTAATCCATGAACAAAGTCTTTCTAATTGGCAACCTCACCCGTGATCCTGAAATGCGAACCACGACCAATGGAATATCTGTCTGCTCCTTCGGCTTGGCGGTCAACCGCCGCCGGAAAGTAGAAGGGCAGCCGGATGTGGATTTCTTCAACGTATCGGCGTGGCGTCAACTGGGTGAAAATTGCGCGCGATACCTACAGAAAGGCCGAAAGGTCTGTGTTGTTGGAACCATTCAAATCCGCACCTATGACGCGCAGGATGGAACAAAACGGACCGTTGTGGATGTGGAAGCCGAAGACGTTGAGTTCATGCCAAACGCCGCGCCTAGCGGAGAACCAAGGACCCAGGCCGCAACGCTGCCGGCGCCGCCGGTTGGGTTTGCGCCGGCCGAAACGGGCTTCACGCAAGTTGATGAGGACGAGCTTCCATTCTAGGCAAGTAGACCATAACACTGGTAAGGAGGATTCACACGATGTCCGAGGATCGTGGCGATAGAGGCGCCCGGCGTCCCAGGGGCCGCAAGCCCCGGCGCAAGGTATGTAGCTTCTGCGTCGATAAGGTAGAATTCATCGATTATAAGGATGTTGGCCGCATCCGTCGGTTCACCAATGAGCGCGGCAAGATTTTACCCCGCCGCATGACCGGCAACTGCGCAAAGCATCAACGGCAGCTTTCCGAAGCGGTTAAGCGTGCGCGCGCCATAGCTCTGCTGCCCTTCACGGTTGACTGATTCAAGTATGAAGCCCTCCCAGACGAAATTCGCCGGGAGGGCTTTTTGTTTCTCAGAAAGCGCCACCGGCCACCAAGCCTACGCTCGTTGCTCTTCCAGGTGATCCCGCTTCACAAGGCGCATTTCCACTTCATAGTCCCCAGTTGGAATCGATCGTTGGCTTCCGGGCTAAGCATCGCATGGGTCACAGCATCCAAGTTTTTATTCAGGCTTTCAGACCCGTCCAGCGGCGCAACATAGCCACTTCAATAAAGATAAGAATATCCATCCTCCGTGCTGATGCTATACACATCCAAAGGATACCGCGCCGCTATTTCCTTGATGGGATTGGAAGCCTGAATATCAAGATGGCGCTGTTGAAAAGCTGACGGCGCCTAAAGCGGAACAGGGGAGGCAAGGGTTGATCGCGGTACTAGAGCAATCCTCACAAAACCCAATAAAGTGGTAAAATAGAGGTGGGAGGGTGAGGATCATGCTACATAATGAAGCGCGAGAATTGCTGGTAAACGGATACGAGCAAACCCATAACGCAAAGGAGATTGCGAAGATATTTG
>JAVBOX010000086.1:0-15118 GCA_031550095.1 Eubacteriales bacterium | reverse complement strand
GTCATGGCCCAGTACCTGACCTTCACCACCCCCATCTCCGGCGCCATGAGCGCCTCCAACCCCGGCGCTGCCAGCGCCTTCGGCGGCTGAGGTAGGCGGTTATACCCGTTCGCGCCAAGGATTGCGTAAATCCCGCGGATTCTTTTCAGCAAAACCTTACCCGCACGCAAGAAAGCCTTCTGCATCACAGAGGCTTTCTTCTCTATTTCCCAATAAATATAAAAAAGTACTTTACCCCCCTTGACGTTTCCAGCCAAGCATCATAACATAGCTATATTCATATGGTGCGGCGATTTCGAGCCTCCTTCTTCTGAGCATAAAAGGCTTTTTCGATCTCGCATAAGGTGAACCCATCCATCCCAAATGCCATTGCAGCAAAAGGCTTTCAAAGTGAGACGAAAGAGAGATCCTTTATGAAGGCTGCCATCTGTACCCGCTATGGCGCTCCGGATGTTGTGGAAGTCCGCAACGTCCCCATCCCCGACCCTAAGCCAGGGGATGTTCTCATTCACATCCTCGCATCCACCGTAACATCTGGCGATTGTAGAGTTCGCGGCTATCGGGTTCCCCTGGCACTATGGCTGCCCTTACGCCTTCTTCATGGAATCAAGCGTCCAAAGCATTCCATCCTTGGCACGGAGCTCTCCGGCCGCATCGTTTCCACGGGCAAGAAGGTTACCCGGTTTCGGCCAGGAGAAGCGATTTTCGCGATGACCGACCTAAGGTTTGGCGCTCATGCCCAATATATTGTGCTGCCGGATACCGCCTGTATTATGCCTATGCCTGCGAATCTTTCATTTCCCGAAGCCGCCGCCATCGCGTTTGGCGGAACAACCGCCCTTTATTTCCTGCGTAAATCAGGCCTGAAGAAGGGGGACTCCATTCTGGTCTACGGCGCGTCCGGCGCTGTAGGCACCTATGCCGTACAGCTTGCCAAACACATGGGTGCCAAAGTCTCCGGCGCTTGCGGCTATAGCAACAAGTTCCTTGTCAAATCCCTCGGCGCTGATGAGGGTATCGACTATATAAACGAGCCGCTCTGCCCTATCCATGTCCGATATAACGTAGTTTTTGACGCGGTTGGCAAGCTTAGCAAGTCGCGATCCCAGGCAATGCTGGCCCCAGGCGGACGTTTCGTATCGGTTGCATACGGCTGGCCCAAAAAATGTATGGAGGACTTGGATCGTTTGCGCTTGCTGCTGGCATCCGGTGAAATTCATCCCGTGATCGACCGAATCTATCCCTTGGAACAGATCGTCGAGGCTTACCGCTATGTGGAAACCGGCCACAAAAAAGGCAATGTAGTCGTTCAAATGCCATGAGTATGCTCTAAGCCCTTTTCCCCGCCTGTTCCAAAATCCACTTGGGCATCTTGCACAAATACGAAAAAGTAGGATTCACAAACTGGGTGTTCCTGGCCTCCATGACTTGCCCCATCAGCAAATATGCTTCCTCCAGCGACAAGTCGTATTCCTCTGAAATCCAGGCCAGCAGGTGACCCGAAGCGTCATGGAAGGATTCCTCCAGCGTGCGGCCGCAGGCAGCGGTCATGATGTACTCCGCGTTTTCTATCCGCACCCCCTGGTAGCTCTTCGGTCTTGGCAGGACTATCGTCCGAAGGGTAACATCCGCGCTGCACTCAATTCCGCCGGCGTTGCAGATCTCCCCATCTCCCTGGATCGCGTGGCAGTCGCCAATATGCAGCAAGGCGCCATCCACTTCCACGGGCAGATATACCCGTGCGCCTTTTTCAACCTCCTGAATATCCATGTTGCCGCCATGAAGGCCTCCTTTAATGTTAAAAAGAACCTCCTTCACCGGGGCTGTTCCCAGGGTCCCCACCATTGGGCGAACCGGAATCCGAATCCGGTCACTCCAGAGGATTATGCCGTTCTCGATTCGGACTGTGCGGGTGTTCATCCCCCAGGCATGCCTGCGAATACGGCTGGCCAGCGGGTTGGAATCCTCGTCACACCCAGTGTACCCGATCTTTCCGGGAACCACATCTAGAATGTCCACAGCGAGCATGTCCCCAGCCTTGGCCCCAAGCACCTCTACGCAAACGGTCGGATTATGCGCGAGGGTCTTTTCAGGCGTCCAAGTGTCCTCTGGCGTTTTCAGCCACGGACCTGACGCCAGCTCCGACTCCGCAAGAAAAACCTCACCCGGGGCAACCGAGATCTGCGCCCGGTTGGCCGCGCTATGATAGTTGTATGTCTCTCCCCGCCTGGCGATTTGCATACCCTTTGTCCCCTTTCTCCATGATGCCCAATAAATGCGGAAAACCGATTCCGCTATTGGATCGAAAGCAAGTTCCGAATCACCTTCAAGGCGCTCTCCACGTTGATCGGCTTGCCGATATGCCCATCCATCCCAGAAGAAAGCGCAAGCTCCACGTCCTCTTTAAACACATTTGCAGTCATGGCGATAATGACGACGCTCTTGGAATCGGGCCGATCCATGGCACGAATCTCCCGGGTGGCGCTGCAGCCATCCAAAATAGGCATCTGCATATCCATCAGGATAAGATCATAGTATCCCGGCTTTGATTCTTGGAATTTTTTCACAGCTTCCGATCCATTCTCCGCATCCTCCGATTGAAGGCCTGTGGTATACAAGAGCTCTTTGATAATCTCCCGGTTGATGTCCACATCATCCACAATCAACGCGCGTACTTTGGATAAATCCAGCTGATCCATCAAATTGGCGTTTTCATCATAGTTGGAAGAATAGCGGCCTTTGGGATAAATAGGGGCTGAAGTATAAATTGACAGGGTTTTGGCGCGAATCGTGAAATAAAAGGAGCTTCCCTTCCCCTCCTGGCTTTCAACGCCGATTTTCCCGCCCATCATCTCCACAATGTTCCGGGAGATGACCAAACCCAGGCCCGTACCGCCATACCGCCTAGTAATGCCGCCATCCCCCTGTTCAAAAGGCTTGAACAGCTTTTGCAGCTTATCTTCCGATATGCCAATGCCCTCATCCCGCACGATGAACCGGAAGACCGATTCCGAGCCGTGGTTTTCGACTTCATCCACCACGAGATAAACCGTGCCGCCTTCAACGGAGAACTTGATGGCATTGGAAAGCAAGTTCATCAGCGCTTGATTTAGCCGGAGAGGATCCGCCACAATCATGTCATTGGTGATCGGGCCGATCTTCACATCCAGCGTCAGATTTCGCTCCCGGGCTCGGGATGACATCATGGAAACGACAAAATCCAAATCCTCTCGAAGGGAGAAGGGCTCTTCATTTAGCGTCAGCTTGCCCGCTTCGATTTTTGACAGATCCAGCACATCATTGATGACACCCAGCAGGTGGGCGGAGGAACTTTCAATCCGGTCCAGGCAACTCTTGATCTTCTCCGGGCTGCTGGACTTTCTTGCAATCTGGGTCATGCCGATGATCGCGTTGAGGGGGGTCCTTATTTCATGGCTCATCCTGGAGAGGAATTCGCTCTTCGCGTGGCTGGCCTTTTCCGCCTCAAGCCGGGCATTCATCAGGCCGGTGATGTCCGTAACAACCAGCATTGCGTTCCGGCGGACAGGGGTTTTGGTGCCCCATGGGGATTTTATGGGCATGGCCTTCCCTGTATGATGGAGAGAAAAGGCATATACCCGTTCCGCCTCTTCGTTTGGCACTGGCAATGAAAGCAAGCACTCAAGGGCGTTATCCATCGTGTTTTGAAAAAAACCATCCATGACATTCTTCGCCTCATCCGGGGATGACAAAAGCGTATCGTGTTGGATGAGGCGGACGAGCAGCCGCTCATCTGCCCGCGAAAAACCATGCAGCGCAAGGAACTCATCCATGGATCGGTTGCAGTAGACCAGCAAGTACGATGTATCGAAGAAAGCGATACACTCGGGAATGGCGTCCAAGTGCTCACACATGGTGCCCGCGGCATCGTTGATGCTCTGGATGATCGCCCGGTAATTTCCCTGATAATAGGATAAACCCGCCCGCGCATCCATCCGGCCGTCCCGGATAGAAGCGAGAATGCTGTCCGTATCCCGAAGAACATCCGTAATGCTCCCGGCAACGGAAAGAAACGCCATGCCCAGCTGTCCAATCTCATCCTGGCGCCTGGTAACGGGGCCTGGCAATTCAAGCGAGAGATCTCCCGCCGCAAGCTGGTTGGCGCTCTTGGAAATGGCATTGAGGGGCCGGATTAAGATGCGTCTCAGGCATATGATCAAAATAAGCAGGAAAAGGATGATGGCGATAAACAGGGTCAAAGCGATGGTATGGCGATACTGGGCCAACTGCATCCGCAGAGGGCCCACATCGATGTCCGTTCCGACAAAGGCGACGGCTTTTCCCTGGGAATTCAAAACAGGCGTATAAGCGTAATACAGCTCCCCATAATTTTCATCCACATAGTGAATGACCTCGGGAAAGCCAATGCCCGTCCGAAGCACCCGATCCCCATCGTTATCCCCGTCATCAGGCACATCGTTGAAAATTTCTTTGTCGTCGGTAAGCCCCAGCGCGTGTATGCCCTGGGATTCACAGGTATAGTCGTATATATAGGTGAACTGGCCCGGCACGCCCGTATCCGCCATGATATAGAAATATTTCGCGTTGATCTGGGTATTGACGTTGTTCAGCCGCTCAACCATGGCCTCATATTCGTCATCGACAACAAGGCTCTTTCCGTATTGCTCGATTTTATCCCCATCCACCAAGGCAACGGTCTGGTTGTTTCCGCTCAAACAGATGCTGTTGCTATAATCATGAAATAATCCCTGATAAAGGCTATAGCTGATAACGGTCACCACACCCACAACAACGATAAAGCAAATAAGCGCGGCAATAACGATATATGTGATAACGGTCTTTCTGTTCTTGGATTTCTGTCCGAAATCCATGGTTGTATTCTTGGTGGTCAAGGTGCATCCTCCGGCGTAAATTTGGCATTTGTTTATCTATATCCTACCATTTTTGGTTAAAAAGGGCAAGTATCGAAAGGATAAATTCCTTAAAACTTATTAAGAATGCTTTGATATAGGCGATGACCTTTTCGTGACCATTTCTTCAAAAACATGGACATATCCGCGTTTCCATCCCGCAAATCCCATACAAATGTATGATTTCAGGGACGCGGCTGGCGATATGATCCTTGCGGACCCGGTTAGCGTCAATAATCGCGCCGATAATGGGATGGGGAATTCCCTGGTACTGGGCCGTCGGCTGTCAAGCGTATATCCATTGAGCCTCAGCTTCAGGGATATCTCCTTCTCCTCGCAGCCAGCCCGTGAAACGCCGGCGTTACCGCGGCCGCGCCGCATACATCCATCACATTCTCAAGCTCATCCAACCAGTTTTCTCCGCGATGCGTTTGAAAGTTTTTGTGTCCCAATTGGATGAAGCACCTGAATTCCTAAATCGCGTATATTTGGCGGCAGAAAGCGACGGGGGATTCGCTGGAGCTGATGCCCATATGTCTGGCGCCTTCTTTTGTGATCCTCATAGGCGATGCGCATCACCCCGGCGAACGGCAGACCAGAACGCTGATCAAGGTGCGCTTGTCTTCCGATGGCTGATCATACCACAGCGCGGTGTACGACGGCGAAAAGCAGCGCCTGCTTATCGACCCCCAGGATAACGGTTTTGCGCTCCCTATGAGCAAGCTTTAGCCATGCACCATTCCCCGTGCGCATGCTTGTATCTTTTCTATTTATCCCGTATAATGCGGTACATACCAAAATCAACCCAATGGGAGGCGCCTACAGTGCTCAACCGCATTCACCGCCATCCAATGATCGAATCCCTTCGGTCCTTGAAGGGCAATACCCTTTCCTGTGTTTTAACGGAACCTCTGTTCGGCATTCCTCACAGCTTGATCGTCCCTTTTGCCTCCGTGTATATGCTGGCGTTAGGCGCTACGGACAGGCAAATCGGCCTGGTTGCTTCCCTGACCCTTTTGACCCGCGCCATAGCGGCTATTTTTTCCGGCGTCATCACTGATAAACTAGGCCGTCGGCGTACATTATTCTTTTTCGATATGCTTAACTGGTCCCTGCCCTGCATTCTCTGGACATTCGCGCAAAACATCCATTGGTTTTATGTCGCCGCTCTTATTAACGGCGTCTGGCAGCTCACAGACAACGCTTGGACATGCCTGCTAGTGGAGGACGCGGACAAGCACAGCATCATGCATGTCTACAGCTGGATCTATGTTTCCGGTCAGCTTGCCGTGTTCTTCGTTCCGCTTGCCGGGCTTCTGGTGGGCGGCCTTGGCATCATTCCAGCTGCCCGCATCCTGTATGCGATCGCCTTTGTCATCATGACAACTAAGTTCGTCCTTTTGTACAAGTTCTCGACGGAAACCTCCGTGGGAAAGATCCGCCTTATGGAAACCCGAGGGAAATCACTGTTTTCCATTCTGTCCGAGTACAAAAGCCTCATTCCCCGCTTTTTTCAATCCAAGGAGATGCGCTTAGCCACCATCGTATCCGTCCTGTTCATCGCGGTCAACACGGTTATGGATAGTTTTTTCGGCATCTACACGACCCAGACTCTCGGAATACCGGAATCCTCCCTGGCCTTCTTCCCCATCCTTCGCTCCATCGTCATGCTCGGGTTCTTGTTCTTTGTTCAACCGCGCACTTTGCGGTTTAGCTATCGCACGCCCATGCTGATTGGTGTCTTTCTGTACATCGCCAGCCATATTACATTGATCCTCCCCACCGTTTTGGGAACCGTTGCCACAGGCAGCCTGCTCGTTCCCACCTTCTATACCCTCCTGCAGGCTTGTGCCCACGGCCTGGTTATGCCGCGCAAAGACTCCCTGGTTGCTCTCAGCCTGGACAAGGATGAGCGGGCGAGAATGACGAGCATCATGACCGTGATGATGCTGGCCATTACCATTCCCTTTGGCTATCTTGCCGGCGTTTTGTCAGAAATCAACCGCAGCCTCCCTTTCGCCATGAACCTCGCCCTTTTCGCCATCGCGATCATCGTGGTGCTCAAAGCGAAAAGGCTCCGTGAGCGCGTTGACGCCCGGTAACGCAGGCAAAACCGGATTTACCAAGGGCAATGTGTGGGCCATGCCCCGCCCTTTGGGGTATCCACAAAAAATGAGCGCCGTGTTTCAATGGAACAGCGCTCATTTTGCTTCGCTCATGGTGAATCTGTTCTGATATGAACTGGGCATGAGATTCAGTTTTTCCGCTTCCGCATCTTGTGCTCATACATGAGCTGATCCGCCCTGGAAACGATCGTATCGATGGATTCCTTGGGCGTCAGCTTTGTAATGCCATAGCTAAACCCGAGCTTATACGGCTTATTGCATTCCTCGTTATAGGTTAGAACTCTATCGTCTATCTTTCGCAGAATGTTGCCCGCAGCGTCAACATTGCATCGCAGCAGCAGCAGGATTTCATCCCCGCCCCAGCGGCAAATGACGTCGCTCTTGCGGACGCATGTCCGGATCAAATGCACGGTTTCCAGGATCATATCATCCCCAGCGTCATGGCCAAAGGTATCATTGACCGTCTTGAGCCCGTCCAGGTCAATAAAAACCAAGCTCACTTCATCCACATCCGGCCGAACATCGGCCATCATCTCCCGCATGAGCTTATAGCCCCACTCCCGGTTATAAGCCCCCGTCGTCATGTCGATGGACGCGTAGTATTTTAGCTGTTCCTCATATTCCTTCTGGGATGTAATTTCCGTGGCGGTCTCAATATGCACGTCCCGCCCATCGATCCACTTGATGAAGGAATCCTTCACGAGATACCAGCGCTTGTTCACCGTGTTTTGGAACTCCCAGGTATACGTTCCGCCGTTTTCCAGCATGCCCTTCTCCACCATCCTGGGCATTGGGCAAAAGGGGCATGGCCCCGTCATATCACGCTGCATGGACTTCCAGCAAAGGTTTCCCATGAGGGTATCCGCGGGCCGGTAGAGGGTATCCGCCAGCGCTTTGTTCAGGAAAATGATCTCATAAGTGTTGATATCATTCACATAGATGACGCTGGAAAGGTTATCCGAGATGGTTTGTAAAATTTCCTTGCTGCGCATCAGGCGGCGCTCGGAATTCCGCCGGGTGATCAATGAAACCACCATGCCGGTGACATTCTCCAGCACATTGATCTCCGCCGAGGTCCACTTCCGGTAGCGGTCACAATCGTCAAAGCCAATATAGCCCAAGGGCCGGTCCGCGTGGATCAGCGGCAAAATCGCCAGGGACTTAATCCCCTGGGCCTCCAGGATTTCCCTATCGCCATCCGGCAGCTCCCGGACGTCGTCGGTCACATATAGGCCGGAACTGATAATGGCCTCATAATTGTAATCATCTTTTTTAAGGTTTTGCAGATCCTGAATGGCCGGCTCAATGCCCGGAGCGCACCATTCATAGGTGTTTCGGGTATAGGCATCGGATATCTCCTCGAAGACATACACCCGGCTCACCTTCACGCCACTGCCGATAAGCGCCAGCACGCTGTTGATGGCATCATCCACACGGCCCGTATGGTTGGACGCGTGGAAAGCGGCGGAAAGCAAGCTGCCCGCTTCCAGGGAATCGCCGGAGTCTCTGGTCTCTTCATTTAATAAGTAGAGGACAAAATAACGACCGCTCTCCGGCTCTGACGCTTCCACAACATTAGCGGAGATATTGACGGTGAGCGGTCTATTTGCATAATTCGTCAGGTATGCCTGAAAGCAATCGACTGAACCGACCTTTCTCAGCTCCCGAAAGAATACCTCGCCCTGGAAGGCGTTTTGAAAGCAAATCAACTCCTCTAAACGGCTCTCTTCAGACCCTTCTTTCAAGCTGTTCACCGTCATCTTGGGGTTCAACAGGAATTGGGCCGCTGTATTCGCGAAGGTTATGGGGTATGATTCCTTGTCCTGGCATATGACGACAGGAATCTGTTGATTCTTAAATACCCGTTCAAAGAACGACTTCATTCACATATCCATCCTTATTTTGTGGTGCCGAAAGGCATCCGTTCAAAGCGCACAAAACACCAGGGATTCATTGTGCGAGAAAGAACCCTTAAAGCATCCTCCCGAAAGAGGGCCGATCTCCCCATAACCATAAAACCCCGAAAGGGAAAGTGCCTCTGGAAGTGCGCTGCACACCGCCCGAACCTCGGCGCCTTCATCCGGCAGCATGACCGTAAACCGCCCAATGCAGGAAACCGCTAGGATGGTGGTATATCGATATCCGTCCTTTTCGTTTGCCGCCATTTCCTCAAGGAGTGCCCGTATCCCGGCGGAAGCGGTTTTCACGATGGCCTCCCGATCAATAGCGCAAATGGATAAGAAGGCTCCCTCGGGAATGCTTCCAATGGCCGTGCCGCTTCCATCGCCGATATTGAGCTTATGGAGCATCCGAACAAAAGCAATGTCGTCCGATATTTCCAGTATCAAGGGATTCGTCACAAAAGAAATCGCGGTGTTTCGGCTGGAAAGCGCCTCAACATCGAAGCCAAATTCCTTTAAGTAGTCTGTAAACCGCTCTCCGCCGACCTCATAGACCGCATTGGCGTGAGCTTTTGTCACCTTGCGCTTGTACTGGGCCACGCCGCCTTCAACACCGCTTATGCTGAACACCGGCCTCACATTGCCGGACACAAGCAAAAGTGCCATCCGACTCTCACATACGCTGCCATTTGCGAACACCGCGTTGAGATCCCCATTTCCATTATTGGAGGGGACACCGCCGATTACGGGCACCTCCGGGGCGACCCGGTTCAAAGCATCGCAGTATTCATCCAGCATAATGCCCAAATCATAGGGGGGCAGGACATAGATAAGCTTTGGATCATCCGGCAGCTTGGCCCGCGCGGTATTGTAGGCTGCGGTAACGGCTTGACAGACGCTGCCCGGCGCAATCGGATCTGACGCGCCGACAGAAAAGCAGCAGTCATCCGCCGAGAGCACCGTGAGACACGCTGAAACCGTCTGTGTGGCAGCCGCCCCGCCAAAGGCGGAAATCCGCGTGCAGCCAATCACATCAAAGGGTAAGCGGCTTGCAATTGCGGAAACAAAGGCCTGCAGGTCCATATCAGCATAGCATGAAAGAATCCCAACGGAATTTTTCATCTCGGAAAAACCATTAATCTTTGAAAACAGTTCCTCAACCGCGCTTTCGATATCATCCAGCTGGTCGGTATAGGCAACCCAAGACCTCATGGCCAAAGCACCTCATCGGTTACAAGTGAACTTGTTCATAACACTTTTTTCCTGTTATCCATTGTACCAGATATATTGAAAAAAGAAAAGACGCCTCTGGCGTTTTTAATGCTTTCATTGTATAATATGGTGAAATAGGCATATTATGGGTAAAGAAAATTGCTTTCCCCGCATTTTTCGCGGAAGTCGCCGGATTTATTCATAAAACACTTTTACAGGAGTGAAAAATATGGAGCACTCCAGCGCGTCGAGCGCTAATACGCCACAAGAGACAGCATTAGCGGAGCAGCTAAAGCAGCTGGAGCTCAATGAAAAAAAGCTGAAGCGCAGAATCAGACGTTTAGAGCATGATCGCGAGTCCCTCAGCGCGATGTATGAAAACGCGGTTCGTCTTCGGGATTTTAATGCCCGGGAAAGAGAACGGCAGTATTTCTATAATCGTCTCCTGTTAGAAGCTTGTCCCAGCTTTCTTATCATCTTTGATATAAACCTGTTCTTTGTCGTTGGTACGGGAGGCCAGTCCGCGCCTTTGCTGGGGTTTCATGACGCCATGGTGCTCAACGGCTTATCCCTTCAGGATCTGTTCGCGAGCATTTACAATAAAAGCTGGATTGACTGGGTGGAAGCCCAATGCCGTGAGGCGCTTTCCACGCGAAAGCCCATTGAGCACAGCCAAACCCTCCTGACAGTTGAGGGGGAAACCCGCTATATGAGCCTGATGATCACCCCGGCCATGGATGATAGAGGGGTTTTGCAAGGGCTTGTGCTTATGATGCACGATGTGTCGGAACTGGCCCGGGCCAGGGCGGAAGCCGAAGCCGCTTCCCGGGCTAAAAACAACTTCCTGGCCAACATGAGCCATGAAATCCGGACCCCTATGAACGCGATCCTGGGCATGGCCAGCCTGCTCAACCTGACCGAGCTAAACGATCAGCAGCGGGGCTATGTCAAAAACGTCCTGGCCGCTTCCAACTCCCTGATGAACTTGATCAGCGATGTTTTGGATTTTTCAACCATCGATGCCAAACAGTTCACCCTCTCTGACCAGCCTTACAGCATTTCGGAATTACTGGGGGATGTGGCCAACGCCATTGGCCTGCGGGCTTTTGAAAAGAATCTGGTTTTCCTTACGGATATCGATCCAAACTTGCCGGCAACCTTCGCCGGCGATGATCTGCGCATCAAGCAGATCCTCATCAATCTTCTGAGCAATGCCGTCCAATACACCGAAAAGGGTGTTGTGCGGCTCAGCGCGGACGCAGTAAACGCCCAAAGCGACGGTCAGGTTCTTCTCCGCTTCATCATCGCCGATACGGGCATCGGCATCGCGCCGGAAGCCATTCCCGATCTCTTCAGTGCGTTTGCGGACAAGGATCTGTGGAAACACCAGAAAATACAGGGCACCGGCCTGGGCTTGGCCTTGGTAAAGAGCCTTGTCACCGCGATGGGCGGAACGGTGGATGTGGAAAGCCAAATCGGGCAGGGCAGCGTTTTCACCGTTACGCTGGCGCAAAAGGTTTTGTCAAAAGAACCTCTGGCCTCCCTCATGGATCCGGGCAAAAAGCGGGTGCTGCTGCTGGGAGCCGGCCCCGCGACAGCCGCCCTGGCCCGTACATTCCAGCGGTTATTCATTGCCTGCGATATTGCCTCCGACCGGCAAGCTTTCCAAGTGCTCTTGTCCAAGCATACCTATACCCATGTTTTCTATTGGTATGATCAAGGACAGGACGCCGTTCTTCCCGAGACGAAACGGCTGGGGGATACGGTGGTGGTCGCCATCAAGCGGCTGTCCTCCATCGCGTCCCAGAACACCCGAGATAATGTGCGGGTTTTGTTCGAACCCATTCTCATCCATGAAGTGGCGAAGCTGCTGAATTCCGCCGGCAGGGAAACGGCGGAGAACGCATCCCACAGCGTGCTGGGCACCTTTGAAACGCAGGGGGTCCGGGTGCTGGTTGTTGACGACAACGAGATCAACCTGCTTGTGGCGGTGGAACTGCTGATGGTTTACGGCATTTCCGTGGATACCGCGGAAAGCGGGATGGCAGCGATTGAGCTCTGCAAGGTCAATGTCTATCATATCATCTTTATGGACCAGATGATGCCGGAGATGGACGGGTTGGAGGCCACAGAGCGCATTCGGGCATTGGGGGGAATCTGCGCCACCGTTCCCATTGTGGCGCTTACCGCCAACGCCATCACAGGCGTAAAGGATCAATATTTAGAACGGGGTATGAGCGATTACCTCAGCAAGCCCATCGAAATTGACGAGCTGAACCGGGTACTAAAGCGCTGGCTGCCCCACGAAGCTTTGCGGGCGCATTTTCCCGCTCCTAAAAACAAGACCACTGAAGACGGCGACGGCATAAAGTCAAGCATTTTGCAGGAGATCAGCACCACCTCCACCCTGTCTGTACGGGACGCATTGGCGCAAATCGGCGGATCCGAGGAGACCTATCTCATCATCCTTCGGACATTCAGCGGCAATATTGAGCGAAGGGTTCGTTCCCTCCTGGAGTATCTTGCCGCAGGCGATTGGCGAGGTTATCAAATCGAGGTGCACAGCCAAAAGAGCGCCCTTAGCAATATCGGGGAAAAAGCACTATCCGAACAGGCCCGAAAGCTGGAGCTGGCGATCTTTGAATCCAATACCGACTATGTTCATGAAACCACAGCCGCCTACGTGGAGAAGATGCTCGCGCTGCACCGTACGTTGCGGGACGCTCTTCAAGAGGAAGCGCCCGAAGCGAACAAGCCGGCGGCTACCGATGCGGACCGCATCGCCTTGCGGGGTCACTTTCATGATCTCCTCGTGCTTCTGGAATCATTGGAAAACGAAGCGACGATGGAAAAGCTCAATCAGATACTCGCCTTTGATTATGGGCCGGAAATCAACAGCCGCCTGCAGATCATCGCTGAAGCTGTGGAGCTTTTTGATTATGATACCGCTATTCTTACGCTAGAGGCCGGGCCGACGGGTTCGGTAGAAAGGAACGCAGATGCCTAGTACGCCGGAGAAAGCCATGGTTTTGGTCGTGGACGATGACCCGACAAACCTGCGCTTTCTGAACGAAATTCTAAAAGAGGACTATCAACCCTATTTGGCGCCATCCGGAGAAAGAGCCTTGCGTTTTTTAGAGGATCATAGACCCCAGCTCATCCTCTTGGATGTGGAAATGCCCCGAATGAGCGGATACGATGTGATCCGTGCCATAAAGCAGCAGCCAGAGGTGGCCGAGATTCCCGTCATCTTTCTCACCGGCCTGGAGGGCCGTGATAACGAGCAGAGGGCTCTGGACCTAGGCGCGGTGGACTACATCCTCAAACCCATTTCCGCGGGCATCGTGAAGTCAAGGGTTTCCCTCCATGTAGAGCTAATGGCCTACCGTAAAAACCTTGAGCAAATGGTGGAAATCCGTACAGCCCAGCTGAAACGAACCCAGGACGCCATCCTGGATGTTCTAGCCAACCTGACCTCTTTTCGGGACAACGAGACTGGCGCCCACATCCTCCGCACCACCATATACTGCGAAGTGCTGGTAAATAACCTTCGGAAAAAGAACCATCCGGACTATGAGATCAGCGCCGCGTACGCGGAAAGCATCGTCAAGGCCGCAAAGCTTCATGACATTGGCAAAGTCGCGGTGCCGGACAATATCCTGCTCAAGCCCGCCCGCCTAACGCCTTTGGAATTTGAAATCATCAAGCAGCATACCACCTATGGCGCCCAAATCCTGGACACCGCCATCAAGGATCTGGGCGGCGAGGAGGATTCCTACTTCCTGAACGTATCTCGGGAGATCATTGCCACCCATCATGAGCGATGGGATGGACATGGGTATCCCGCCGGATTGGCGGGCAAGAACATCCCCTTGTCGGGCCGCATTCTGGCGATTGCCGACGTATACGACGCGCTCATCTCCCACAGGCCTTACAAGCCCCGCTTCCTCCATGAGGCGGCTGTGCAGATGATCGTGGACGACGCGGGCAAACACTTTGACCCAACGCTGGTTGAGCTTTCTTTGGATGTTATGAACGATTTCCGGGAAATTGCGAACAAATACCAGGACCAGCCAATTCCGGATATCAACTTATTTGATCGATAAGCAAGGGAGTGTCGCCAAAATGATTCAGTCCGCCATTGCATTAAGCGCTGAGATCGACGATGTCTTTTCCGCAGCGACAGATTTAGCCGCTTCCATACGCCGGGATCTGGCCTTTCAGAAAAACAGCATCGGCATTCTCTATTACGATTATGAAGTGGAGAGCGACTTGCTTGCCCGCTATCTGGAAGATATGCTCGCAATCCCAATCATCGGCTGCTCCTCTATCGCGCTCCTGGAGGGTAAAACAGGCTACCACGAAATGTCCGTCATGCTGTCCGTCCTAACCTCCAGCGATTGCTTCTTTAGCGCTTCCGTAACCAATCCTTTGACCCAGGAAAATGCCTGCCAGGAGCTAATTGCCGGGTGTGACGCGGTGCGCCGATCCCTGGTTGGAGAGCCAAAGATGCTCTTCTTTTTGCCGCCCCTGAAACCGGAGATCGTTATGGACCGCTGTTTGGAATCCTTGACAGAAGCAGCCGGCGGAGTGCCGGTCCTGGGCGGTGTGCCATCCGGAAAGGGCGAGCTCCTCAATTCCATACTGTTTAGCGGCAACGTTCAAAGCGAAAGCGCCGTGCTGCTGATGGTCTCCGGGCCGATACACCCTGTATACGCCTTTGCAAATGTCCTGTCCCCCATTTCAGACCGGCGGGGCATCGTCACCCGGGCAGTGGATACCACCATCTATGAAGTGGACGGCATGCCCTTGGTGGATTTTTTTGAGTCCTATGGCCTTAGGGTCCGCGATCTGCCCAGCAGCGCCGTTGAGTCGTTTTTTAACAAATATACCCAGATACTTAAGGGCACGGAAAGCACATAACAGTCCGATTTGCACTATGTGCGCGTTGTCAACCGCCATAATCAGG
>JAVBOX010000038.1:0-7613 GCA_031550095.1 Eubacteriales bacterium | reverse complement strand
CCCCACTTAAGGGATTTCATCCCTTAAGAATCCCATCTTTGCCTGCGGGCGGTTGTTTTTCTTGTTAAAATACCACCCATCTACCACCCATCGTGAGATGAAAATGATGGGATTCCAAAGGGCCGAAGGTCCTTTAGCAGGGTCCGGGACAGCGTCCCGGCGTTCCTCCCTATCACGACAGCCCGTTCGATCCGTCGCTCCGACCTATGAGAGGATCAAATTGGCGTGAAAGTAAAATTATTGCTCGGTGAATCCGCCATAATGGAGGTCAGTTGGATGGAAGCGGGGCTTACGGTGTATCCGCTGACAGTCGGTGGGGAAATGACGACGGCTGATCCAGACGGCGCCGTAAAGGAATAGTTCCCACTAACATCCGCCAGCGCGTTTCCGGCCACCCCATTGATGGTGTAAGGCACCATTCGGCCAATGGCAGGCGTTAGGCCAACGAGGGTTCCGCTGATCGTCACATCAAGGCTGGGCGGCACCACAGGGCTCAGTCTGAAGTTGCGCTCTGCAATGTTTCCGCATACAGCGGGGAAAAAGTACCGGGACGGAGAAACCGACACGCCCAACCCCGGTGCCGCAAAGGCGGAGACCATCGATCCCCTGGGAACACTGAGCACATATTCCCCATAGCTGTTGGTGGTAACGGAGTGCATAACCCCATCCACAGTATAGCAGATGGTCATGCCGCTTACCGGACTCCCATCCGTTCCCAAAACCACTCCGGTAATGGTAAAAGTGTCCTGGGAGCATTGAATCATATTGCCTCCGGAAGAAACACAGCTACTTCTTAAAAAGCCGGCATAACAGCCGCCTCCAAAATTACGATTACAACTCAAATTCATCATACTCCTATTTCAAAGCTTGCCTCCCTCTGTATTGTATGCGGAATAAAAGATCATGGGAATGATAAAAAATGAGAGACGAATTATATAAAACAGGAAAGACGAAACGAGCGTATTGTTTATAGGATCGACATAAGCGACTCAACAGATTGCTCACATCCGTTGTTATTTTGAAACAATGCGCAGTAACCATTGCGTGAAACTGAATTTTTTGTGAATAATGAGGATGGGTTCTTGAAATTTTGAAAGATCCATTATATTGTTAAACAGTATAACACAATAAAATAGTATAATCAGCATTCATTTGCGGCAATGCGCATTTACTGGCCTTTTCGCCACCGTAAAAATCCTCAGAGCCATGCTTCCAAAAGTATTAAATTAGCCACATGCGGCAGCATATATAACCAAAGGAGAAGAACGACATGATCTGCAACCAAACGCTTCAAGTCATTCAAAGGCGAAGGAGCATTCGAAGCTATTTGCCGGAACAGATAAAGGACGAGGAACTGCAGTCTGTCCTGGAAGCGGGGCAACTGGCTCCAAGGAGCGGTGATCAGGCATGGCACTTCACGGCTGTGCAGAATCCTTTGCTACTCACGCGGCTGGTGGAGGCCGCAAAGGCGTCCGCAAGGGAATCGGAGGATGAGCACCTGCGGCATCTTGGCAATGACCATCATTTCAACTGCCTATACGGTGCGCCAACCTTGATCATCATCTCCGGCAGTTCCCACTCCAACGCCATCGAATGGGACTGTGGGGCTACCACGCAAAACATGCTAATCGCGGCTGAGTCACTAGACCTTGGCTCCTGCTGGATATATTTTATACTGCTGGCTTTCGATTCGGATTTTGGCCCTGATCTTCGAAACGATCTTGGTATACCGCAGAAATACCAGCCCTATGCCGCCATCGCCCTCGGCTATAAGGACAAGCGAATCCCTGTTCAGAATCCCCAGCGTAAGGACGTCGTCACAAGAATCATTTAATTCAATAAGCCAACGCCGCCAGTTGCTTTAGGCGCTGGCTTTATGTATTTTGAGGAGTTTATTTACTCTTCTTTTTGAGGGGCTTATCATCGGTCTAATTCTATGCTACAATAACCTCATGTGCGACATGGATCGGGTTCTTTCGGCGCTTTCGGAAATAAGGGCGCCAAAAACAACGAGCGAATATGATTTGCATGCCTTGGTAAATGACGCGTTGATGGCGGCAGGGCTTTCGTTCCGGCATGAAGCGCCTATTGCGCCAAGGCGGCGCATTGACTTTTTATGCGGCCAGATAGGCGTGGAAATCAAAAAGGGGCGACCTGCGCTCTCCGCCCTGCTACGGCAATTGACCGCCTACGCCGAAAGCGGCGCGTTGTCCGCCTTGGTGCTGGTTGCAGAACGGCCTCCCCGCCTTCCAAGCAGCCTTCATGGCAAGCCCTTGGCCGCTGTCAGCCTCTCCCGGCTGTGGGGGATTGCCCTATGACCATCCCCGCCTACCTTCGGGATCAGCCCATTGGCGTCCACATCTATGGGACCCTCTCCTATAATCGTAGAGCAAAATGCTGGACCATCAAGGGCGAGCCCTGCGTCACCGAACTGCCAAAGCGACTCTTCCCGGGCTGCGCTGGTCATGGCAGGGGTGAAGCCCGTTTTACCGCGCATCGGCGCATCATCGGGGACCTTAACTGGCTCATGCTCCGCTATCCACTCCAAATTGCCGAGCGGGATCAGGAAAAATGGGAGCATGCCTTGGAAGACGCAAGGAATTGGGCCGCCAAGCGGGCTTTTGCGGATGCCCTACCCGATACGGCCACCCCTCCGGCGTCCTGTTTTGAGGGCTCACTGATGTCCTTCCAGCAAAAAGGCCTAGCTTATCTTCTGGCCAATGAGCGAGCTCTTCTCGCGGATGAAATGGGCCTTGGAAAGACCGTGCAAGGTATCGCGCTGCTGGCTTCCACCCAGCAGTTTCCAGCGATGATCGTTGTACCCCCCCATCTCCTGCGCAACTGGCGCAGGGAGCTTGAGCGGTTTCTACGCCTTCCGGACGGACTTCGGATTCATGTGATTCACGGCTTAACCCCTTACCCCCTGCCAGAGGCGGATGTGTATTTGGTCCATTATTTGTTGCTCCGGGGCTGGAAGCATGTGCTGCCCACCCTTGGCATACGTACCCTGCTCCTGGACGAAATTCAGGAATTGCGCCGAGCTGGCACCGAGAAATACAGCGCCGCCAGCCTTCTTTCCAGCGAGTGCGACCGGGTCGTCGGCCTTTCCGGCACCCCCATCTATAACCGGGGGGGCGAAATCTGGAATGTGATCAACATCCTGGACTTTCATTTCCTTGGGAGCTGGGAAAGTTTTTCCAGGGAATGGTGCGACGGTTACGGGCGAGGCGTTGTGCTCAAGCCCGATTTATTGGGAGAACACCTACGGCGGGAGGGCCTCATGCTCCGGCGAACCAAGGCCGATGTGCTGCCGGAGTTGCCGCCAAAGCGTCGCCTGATCCAGGAAATTGACGCGGATGACGCACTCTATGAGCGGCTCACCCGGGAAGTTTTGGAAAAGCTCAAGATTCTCAAGGAGAACGAGACGCTGACTCCTTCCGCGCGGGCAATCCTGGAGGAGCAGGTCTCCCAGGAAGAGCGGCAGGCCACAGGGCTGGCAAAAGCGGCCTATGTGGCAGTCTTTGTCCGGGCCTTGCTTGAGGGCGGGGAAAAGGTGCTGCTCTTCGCCCATCATCACGCCGTCATGGATGCCTATAAAAGGGACCTGAAGCCTTTCCAACCGGCATTCATCACCGGCCGAGAATCGGACGAGCAGAAGGATCGGGCGGCCAGGATGTTTATGGAGGGCCAGACGGACCTGTGTTGCGTCTCCCTTCGGGCTGCGTCAGGGCTTAACCTCCAGCGGGCAACCTGCGTGGTCTTCGGGGAGCTGGACTGGTCCCCCGCCGTCCATAGCCAGGCGGAAGACCGGGCCCACCGTATCGGCCAGGAGGATTCCTTGCTATGCTATTATCTAGTTAGCCCAAAAGGCTCCGATTTAGATATGCAGGAGGCTTTGGGGCTGAAGGTAAGCCAGTTTTTGGGATTAATGGGCGACTTGCCCATTCCCGCTTCGGAAATGCTGCGGCAGGAAACAGCCGCGAGAGCCCATGTCCGGCGTTTGATGGACAACAGGTTTGGCAAGGAGGAATGCTGATGCTCCCATTGCAAAGCGCAAGCGGCTCCACCCTTTGGATGATGATCATTCTCATGCTGGCCGAAAATCTTGGCCTGGGCATTGCCCAAAGCCAGCGGATAGAAACGACACGCTATGCGGTTGCCTTGCCGCCCATAGCCGATAACCAGGTCGCCAGTGTGCGCTTTTTACACCTGTCCGACCTCCACTGCAACGACAGCGGCGAGGACAACCAGTATCTTGTGAATCTCGTGGAAATGAACGATCCGGATATTATCGTTGCCACGGGAGACATGATCGACGCGGACGCCGCGAGCATTGATGGCATGGTGGACTTCTTTCGCCGTCTTGCCCAGGTGGCGCCTGTTTTCTATTGCCCGGGCAACCATGAAGAAGCCCGAGGGGATTTGAAAAAAATCACATCCGCCTTGCAGGATGTGGGTGTGGCGGTACTTTACAACAGTGTCTCTCTCGTCAATGTCAACGGAGTAATTCTCCGCGTTGGCGGAGTGGCCCACCCAAGCCGCATCAAGTCAGTCATCAAAGGTGATCCTGTGGATATACTGCTTTGCCATGTTCCGGCCCCGATGGATGCCCTTATGAAAAACAAAGTGCCGCTGACTTTCTCTGGGGATACCCATGGGGGGCAGGTTCGGATTCCGCTTATGAACCTGCCCATCTATGCCCCCGGGCAAGGGCTTTTCCCCAAATACGGCGCTGGGCACTATATGGAGGATGGATCCCACATGATTGTCTCCCGGGGATTGGGCGACTCCAGCTTCCCTTTTCGGGTAAACAATCCTCCCGAGCTCATTGTGGCGGATGTATCCTTTGCGCGGGAAAGATAACTTGATTATAGGAGGAATCTCCATGAAATCAAAACTGGCATCCTACGCCAATCTGTTGATCCAAGTTGGGCTCAATGTCCAGAAGGGGCAAACCGTTATCATCGATGCGCCCATCCAATGCGCGGACTATGTGCGCCTTTGCGCGGAAGCGGCTTACGACGCGGGCGCCCGCGAGGTGATCACCGAATGGAATGACGACGCCCTTCGGCGCTTAAAGTTCCTTCGGGGGGACGAAGCGATCTTTGATGAGTGCCCCGCTTGGCTCGCGGAAAAGTACAACGCCCTGGCGCGCGAGGGGGCCGCCTTCTTGTCCATTTATGCCTCGGATCCGGATACCCTCAAGGGCGTGAACCCTGACAGAATCCGCCGGGCAGCCCAGGCAAATGGGAACGCACTCATGGAGTATAGGAACTTGACCTTAAGTGGGAAAGCTCGCTGGTGCGTCGCGTCCGTGCCCATTGTCTCCTGGGCCGTGAAGGTATTTCCAGACAAGCCGGAGGCCGAAGCCATCGACAGCCTTTGGGACGCTGTTTTCAAGGCCATGCGCTTGACCGGGGACACGGATCCTGTGGCCACGTGGCGGGAATACTCCGCCCTCATCCAAGCCCGCTGCGAGCAGCTCAACGCCATGAACCTGGTCTCCCTCCATTACCAAAACAGCTTGGGCACCGATTTGACCGTAGGGGTGCCCGAGGGCGCCATATGGGCCGGCGGATCTGAAAAGAGTCCGGACGACGATGTGATCTTTATGCCCAACTTGCCCACTGAAGAGATATTCGTCGCGCCTCATCGGGAGCGGGTAAACGGGGTTGTGGTCTCCTCCATGCCCTTCTCCCTGGCAGGCAATGTAATCGACCGCTTCTCCTTGACCCTCAAGGATGGGAAAATCATTGAAATACACGCCGGAACCCCGCAAGAGGAGAGCATTCTCCTAAACGCCATTTCCGTGGATGAAGGCGCCTCTTACTTCGGCGAGATGGCCCTAGTGCCCTACGATTCCCCCATACGCAAGCTGGACATCCTCTTTTTCAATACCCTCTTTGATGAGAACGCGGCATGCCATTTCGCCTTTGGCGTCGCGTATCCATGCCTGGAAGGCGCTGCCGGCATGTCCAAGGAGGAACTCCTCGCCCGGGGGATCAACGATTCTGTTACTCACCAGGACTTCATGGTAGGCACTTCGGATCTTTCCATCGTCGGAACCACAAAGGACGGTCGGCAGGTTCCCATCTTCATCAACGGAAACTTCGCGTTTTAATCCATGAGCGCGTTGAAGAAGGGATTCTTACACGGCGCACCCATTGGGCTTGGCTATCTTTCCGTCTCCATGGGATTCGGAATCATCGCCGTCAGCGGTGGGCTCACCATCGGCCAGACAATGCTCATCTCCATGCTCAACCTGACCTCCGCGGGGCAGCTTGCCGGGGTGAACGTGATGTTCGCCTTGGGTCCCCTGGCGGAGATCGCCGCCACCCAGCTGGTGATTAACCTGCGCTATGCGCTGATGTCCGTGGCGCTCTCTCAGAAGATGGATGAGGACGTCCAGATGCCTGAGCGGCTTTGCTTTGCCTTCTTTATCACGGATGAAATTTTCGCTGTCTCCTCCAGTCAGTCGGAGGCCTTGACAAAGCCCTATTTGCTCGGCATCCCCATCCTGCCCTATATCGGCTGGGCATTGGGCACATTTCTTGGCGCCATCGCCGGATCATTGCTGCCGCCCATCATTCGAAACGGCATGGGCATCCTGATTTACGGAATGTTTCTCGCCATCATTCTGCCCCCCGCCCGACAAAGCAAGCCCATCCGCCTCACGGTCCTGCTGTCCGCCCTTTTAAGTTGTGGCCTGCGGTATTTGCCGGGTCTCAGCGGAATTTCAAGCGGGTTTTCCATCATCCTGTGCGCCTTGGCCGCCTCGGTCTTTTGCGCGGTTCGATATCCAATTTCCAAGGAGGCATGACATGGACGGTGGACGCTTTGCCCTGTATCTGTCGGCCATGGCGGGAATCACCTACCTGGTTCGCGCCTTGCCCTTCATTCTCTTTCGCAAGCGGATTGAAAACCGCTTTATGCTCTCGGTGCTGTACTACGCGCCTTACGCGGTGCTAAGCGCCATGACCTTTCCGGATATCCTCTACTCCACAGGCAGCTTGCCCACAGCGGGCGTAGGCTTGCTGGTAACGTTCCTCGCCGCATGGCGGAATCTACCGATGGTCGTCGTTGCCGTGCTAGGCAGCGGGGCGGCTATTTTGACCCAAGTGATCGTAACGGTAATCGGAGGATAAGCCCCATAACGTTATAAAACTATAAACTAATACCGATTTGCGACAGGGATTGGATGAATTGGCGGATCATGAACAAAATCCCTTATTGCAAATCGGTAAAGCGGAAACCGGCTTCAAATGGTTTTTTGTGTTCTTTCTCCCGTCACTTTTTCGCCTTCCCTTTTGACTGCTTTGCCTTTCCCTGCAGTTCCGGAACTGGAGGCTGTTCATTCTTGGGGAAATGGGATATGCTGTTGCTCTCCGTTCCATGGGGCGCTTTGGGATCAGGCCGTCTCATGCCGGCTTTTGCCACGATTTTCACCTCCTCCTATCAATTTGCCAAAGCCATGCGCAGCTTCGTGTCATTCTGAATAGGCTGAACGGGGCAGCTCTCGCCGCCCCGTTCGTTCTTTGGGCTCGTCGCCCACTGAGGTGTCGCGCATCTCACGAAAGCATCTTCTCAACATATGCCCGCATTTCATCCTTGGA
>JAVBOX010000029.1:0-9976 GCA_031550095.1 Eubacteriales bacterium | reverse complement strand
TCGGACATGATGGCGGCGCTTTTGCTGATGTTTGTTCTGTTGCTGTTTTTATCCTTTAATCAATACAAGAAGCTTCAGGAGACGCGGGAGATTGAAATCGCGAATCAGGAAGCGAAGCTACAAGCCCAGGCTACCCAACTGGAGCAATCCCAAGAAGCGGTTAGCGCCCGGGAGCGGGAACTGGCTACCATGCGGGCTGTTTTGAATTCACAGCAACTGCAAATCGATCAGCAAAAAGCTGAGATTACGTTGAGCAATGAGGAGATCGCTTCACGAAACGCGGAGCTGGAACAATCCTTGGCAAAACTCATCCTTCAGCAGAAACAAATCGAAGAGCAAGAAGCGCTATTAAAGCTAAACCAGGAGGAAATCGCCGCAGCCAGGGCTCAGTTGGATGCCTCGACAAAGGACCTGCAAGACCGGGAAATTCTCCTCAGCGCCAAGGATACCGAGCTCTTGCTGCAACAGCTTCGGGTTTCTGATCTGGAAACCATGCTGAACAATCAGGCGGCACGGATCGACGAGCTGATCGGTGTCCGCGCCCGCATCGTGGAACAGCTCCGGGATGCCTTTAAAAGGGAGAACCTGAATGTAGCGGTGGACCGAAACAGCGGCGCAATCACCATGGATTCCACAGTATTCTTTGATACGGACAAAGCCTACTTAAAGCCCGAGGGATTGTCGCTTCTTTCCAGGCTGCTTCCTGTCTACTTCCGGACGCTCATGAGCAATGAGAATGCCGCTTTTGTTGCGGAGATCATCGTGGAAGGCCATACGGACAGCGACGGCACCTATGAACATAACCTGGATCTTTCCCAGCGGCGTGCCCAAGCGGTTGTTACCTATTGTATGAGCGATGATTTTATTTGGCTCACCTCGCAGGAGAAGGAGGGTCTCCGGGCCATGATCACCGCCAACGGCCGGTCCGAAAGCCAGCTAATTTTTGACGCTAATGGATATGAGGACAAAGCCGCTTCCCGGCGCGTGGAAATCAAGTTCCGCCTGAAGGATTCAGAGATGATCGAGAGCATGGGCCGCATCCTGGCGGAGATGGATGAAAACTAAACTCCATAAGGGCTTGTGAGCAGCGTTTCACCGTATGGTGTGAAACGCTTTTAAATGCAATCACATAATCGCCGCAAAGATGCTCTAAACTGTTCACCGAACGGAGCACCTCCACATAGGATGAACCGGAATCTCTGTTTGGAGGCGATATTGATGCAAACAACCGGCTGTGGCGATAACTACATAAGCTATACCATTGCAAGGGGGCAGACGCTTTACGCCATTGCAAAACAATTTAACACGACGGTGGCGGATATTCTCTCAGCAAACCCCGCGCTGGACGTGCAGCTCTATTTTGCGGGGGACGTAATCTGCATTCCCAGGCCTGGAACATCCTGTAGCGGCACCTCATACACCATCCGTCGAGGAGACAGTTTCTATTTAATTGCGCAACGCTATGGCATTCCTCTAGCAAGCTTGCTGGCCGCCAATCCTGGTGTTGATCCAGCACGTCTTCAAGTGGGCCAGGTGATTTGTGTGCCAAGCCCGACCCCGGCACCGCCGCCCCCTACACCTACGGGATGTCCTGCCGGCGATTCCGTACATACCGTAACCCGGGGGCAAACATTTACAGACATCCTCGTATTGTACAACATCTCCTACAATGCTCTGACCCAAGCAAACCCCAATGTCAACCTGAACTCCCTCCAGGTAGGGCAGAACCTCTGTATCGCGCCCGTTGGCTCCAGGGGCACCTGCGGCACGGGAAAAGGGCCCTATACCATCGCCGCTGGAGATACACTGAGCACCATTGCCGCCCGGTTCCGCACGACTGTCGGCGGCATCCTCATGGCCAACCCAACCATGACGCCTACAGACTTCACGGTTGGCCGTATCATCTGCCTTCCGAGCGATGCGACCATTCCCAGCTGATTGAGGGCTTAGAACGACTCAGCAAACCTGACAGAGCGCCGTCTGTGCTGCAAAAAAGGCTGCCGCTGGGTTCTACTCCTGGCGACAGCCTTCCGTATACTTATACAGACATCAACATAGATCAGTCGTTCTCCGATGAGTTCTTTAACACACGGAGCCGAACCATAGCCCGGGACAGCATGGATTTCGCCAAAATGTATTCCTGAAGACTGCCCTTTTGACGCATAGCTTCCATAGCCCATTCCTCATCCTGCCGTGCGCGTTTTTCATCGATCTCTTCTGGCCATTCAACAGTCTGCAGCATCAGCAACACCTGCTCTGGCGTTACGGTCGCCGTGCCATCCGACGCGGCGGCTTCCCGCCATTGCCCTTCTCGTTTGATGCGGACTTCCCCTTCCTGGGTGGAGACCAGCATCGGCGCATGGCCCGCGGCAATGCCAATCTCTCCGTCAGTCGCTTTCAGCGTCAGCATCTCCACGTCCTCGTCCAGGAAAACCCTTTCCGGGGTTATGATCTGTAGGCGAAATGTATTGGCCATGTCAGCTCACCATCTTTGTCGCGTTAGCCCGCACATCATCCAAGCCGCCCGCCATAAAGAACGCGGTTTCCGGCAGATCATCCACCTCGCCATTCAAAATGGCTTTAAAAGAGGAAATAGTATCCTGCACCTTTACATATTTGCCTTTGACGCCTGTAAACAACTCCGCCACATGCATCGGCTGGGAAAGGAAACGCTGAATGCGGCGCGCCCGGTGAACCGTTCTGCGGTCCTCCTCCGACAGCTCGTCCATGCCAAGGATGGCGATGATATCCTGAAACTCCCGATAGCGCTGCAAAGCCTCCAATACCCGCTGCGCCACATCATAATGCTCCTGACCCACAATGGCCGGATCTAGAATTCGGCTGGACGAATCCAACGGGGATACCGCCGGATAGATGCCTAATTCCGCAACCTGCCTGGAAAGAACGGTGGTGGCGTCCAAATGAGCGAATATGGCGGCAGGCGCCGGGTCCGTCAAGTCGTCGGCCGGGACATAAATTGCCTGCACGGAGGTGATGGATCCATTCTGTGTAGAGGATATTCTTTCCTCCAGGGCGCCCACCTCTCCCGCCAGCGTCGGCTGATACCCAACCGCGGACGGCATCCGGCCAAGAAGGGCAGAAACCTCGCTGCCCGCCTGGATATAGCGGAAAATGTTGTCGACAAACAACAGCACATTTTGTTTTTTTACATCCCGGAAATACTCGGCAACAGTCAGCCCAGTCATCGCCACGCGCATGCGTGCGCCCGGAGGCTCATTCATCTGGCCGAACACCAGGGCTGTCTTTTCGATAACCCCCGATTCGTTCATCTCCGTCAGCAGGTCGTTACCTTCCCGGCTCCGCTCCCCTACACCGGTGAACACCGAAAAACCGCCATGCTCCGTGGCGATGTTGTTGATGAGCTCCAGGATGAGCACCGTCTTGCCAACGCCTGCGCCGCCAAACAGACCAATCTTTCCCCCATGGGCATAGGGCGCCAGTAGATCAATAACCTTGATGCCGGTCTCAAACACCTGCGTTACAGGCTGCTGCTCAATGAAGGAAGGCGGTTTTCTGTGAATCGCCATGTGCTCCGATACATCCAGCGGCGGTTTTCCGTCAATGGGGCGACCCAGCACGTCAATGGCGCGGCCCAGCAGTTCCATCCCAACCGGAGCCATGATCGGCGCTCCCGTATCCGTCACGGGCAGACCTCGGCGAAGGCCTTCGGTAGCCTCCAGCGCGACACAACGAACGGCGTTGTTCAGGAGGTGCTGGGTGACCTCCGCGGCAACCCTGTGCTTTGTCCCCTCCACATAGAGCAGCGTATAGATCGCCGGCAAATGCCCCTCTGGAAACTGTACATCCAGCACGGGACCAATGATTCGAACCACTTTACCTTGCATGCTTATCTCCCTACAATCAGCGCAAACCCTATATAAATCAGTTCAGATAGAGTTCGCGCCCGCGATAATTTCCGTCAGTTCCTGGGTAATGGCGGCTTGCCGCGCCCGGTTATGCTCTAGCTTTAGCTTATCTAGCATTTCATCCGCATTGCGGGTGGCCGCATCCATGGCCATCATACGGGCATTATGCTCGCTGGCATAGGATTGTACGCACGCCGAATAGACCAAGCCGATGATGTGCTGGGGTACAAAAGCATCTAAAACCGCCCTTTCCGAAGGAACATACTCCGGATGGATCGTGGACGGCGCCAAAGTTTCGCTATCCTGAAAATCCTTGGCTAAAATTGGCAACAAACGCATCACCTGCGGCCTGATGGCGCGATTGGCCTCCATGTTGGTAAACACAATCGAAGCCTCGTCGAACAAGTCCTGGTTGTACATGTCACACAGTTCCAGGGCAATTTTCCGGGCGGACATCAGGTTTGGGTCCTGGGCTACATGCAAATAGTGAATGTCCGGATGCATACCCAGCCGAGTAAAATGGGCATAGGTCATCAAACCGATGGTAAAAACATAAACCTGCTCATGACAGCCTGCCTGAATCGTCTGATCCGCCAGACGGAGCACATCCTCATTATAAGAACCGCACATGCCTTTATCGCCCGCGACCACCAAATAGACCGCCCGGGAACCCGACCGCCGCTCGAAATACGCATTGTCCTCTTCCGCGTCCGTATTCTCAATGACATAGCGCATATCCGAGCGAATGCGTTCAAAATACGCCAAATTTCGTTCGTGCATCTGCATGGCTTTCTGCATCTTTGCCGATGAAATCAGGTACATGGCCCGGGTGATTTTCCGCGTATCCTCCACAGCGCGGATGCGGCGGCGTACCTCCGGAATTGAACTCATGCGGTCGCCCCCAGCATCCAGTCCTCCACCGCGTGGCGCATCATGGCCTCGACTCCCTCCGTAAGCTCGGGCTTTTCGAACAGCTGCGACAGGATGGCGGGATACTGATCCGAAAGGAACCCCGGGAGCTCCTCCTTGAATCGTCTGAGCAGTGCCATATCGATGGTATGAGGGACCAGCCCTCTGCTCATTGCATAGAGAAACACAATCTGGACCGGGTTGGAAAGGGGCGCGTTGTTCTTCTGGCAAAGCATTTCGCTTAGCCGGGTGCCATAGTTCAGCATGTCCTGGGTAGCGCTATCCATGTCCGAAGAAAACTGAGAAAACACCAAGAGTTCACGGTATTGGGCCAACTCCAGCCTAAGCTGCCCGGACACCTTGCGCATGGCTTTGGTCTGGGCGGCTCCACCTACGCGGGACACGGAAAGGCCGACGCTGATGGCAGGCCGGACTCCCGAGCGGAAAAGTTCGCCATCCAGAAACAGCTGGCCATCGGTAATGGAGATGACGTTCGTCGGAATATAGGCGGAAATATCGCCTGTCTGGGTTTCGATAATGGGCAGCGCCGTCATGGATCCGCCGCCCAACCTATCCGACAGGTGCGCGGCACGCTCCAGCAGACGGGAATGCAAATAAAACACGTCACCCGGGTACGCTTCCCGACCCGGCGGACGATGCAGCAGCAGGGACATTGCCCGGTAAGCCACCGCGTGTTTGGACAGGTCATCATAGACCACCAGCACATCCCGGCCCGCATACATGAACTGCTCGCCGATGGCGCACCCACAATAGGGCGCTATGTACTGCATGGTTGCCGAGTCGCTGGCTGTGGAGCATACCACGCAAGTATACTCCATGGCTCCCGCTTTGCTCAGCACGTCGATGACCTGCGCCACCGTGGATACCTTCTGCCCAATGGCCACATATACGCAAAGCATATCCTTACCCTTTTGGTTCAGGATTGCGTCCACCGCCACAGAGGTCTTTCCGGTCTGGCGATCCCCGATGATTAGCTCCCGCTGGCCTCGGCCGATGGGAACCGTGGCATCCACCGCCATCAGCCCTGTCTCCATGGGGCGGTTTACGGGTTGCCTGTCGATAATGGCGGGTGCCGGGGCTTCTATGGGCCGCATTCGTTCCGCCTGAATGCCTCCCTTACCGTCCAGCGGCTGCCCCAGCGGGTCCACCACCCGTCCAATCATGGTCATGCCCACGGGGACGGACAGAACGCGCCCCGTGCCCAATACCTCGGTGCCCACACGCACATATTCCTCCCCGCTGAGAATCACCACGTCCACCGTGTCCTCATTGAGGTTCATGGCAATGCCATAGGCCTTTTGGTCCATGGAAAGCAGCTCGCCATACCGGCAGCCTGTTAGCCCGGATACCGTCGCGATGCCATCCCCAACCCGGAGAACCAGCCCCAAGGCCCGCAATTCCATCTTCTGCGCGGCAACATCCAGCTGCTTTTCTAGCAGGGCATGGATCTGGTTTGCCGCTGTTTTCTGATCATCCACGCCTTCCAAGGCGTCATGGGCTCTGAGCAGCAGTGCGCCTTTAAGCTGCGCCAATTGACCCCGAACCGTATCGTCATAAACCCGACCGCCGATTTCGACCCGGATGCCGCCCAGCAGCGCCGTGTTCACTTCCTGTGTTAAGAGAACCTCATCGTCAAGAAGCGCGGAAAACCGCTGCTCCGTCTCATAAAGCGTGTTTTCATCCAACAATATAGCCGTCAGCAGTTTGCCCTTCAGCATCGTGTCAAACCACCTTCGTCAGGAATTCACGGGCAAGAACCCTGTTGTCCTTCTCGGAGAGCTCCCGGCCTATCAGCCTTTCGGCAATCTCAACCGCCATCGACAAGGCCTGTTCCTGAATTTCTTCTTGTGCGGCGGCTTTCACGGCAGCCGCGTCGGCCTTTGCCTGTGCAACAATTCCGTCCGCCTCTTTTTTGGCGGCTTGAATCATCCGATCGGCGATCTCCTCCGCGCGAACAGCGCCGGTTTTTTGGGATTGGGCCACATCGGCTTCAGCAGCCTTGCGGGCGGCATTGGCATCCGCCAAACACATGTCCGCCTTGCGTTGCTTCTCGGCAGCCTCATCCATTTGCCCGGCGATGCGATCCTCCCGCCCTTTTAGGAATTTGCGAACGGGTTTATAAACAAAATACGTCACCGCCGCAATGAGAATCATCGTATTGATGACATGGAACAAAATGTCACGCGGTGAAAATAGATTCAAAAACGCTTCCATGCTAACACCTCATTTCAAGGGAAAACCATTGAGAGATAGAGCTGCATCACGCGGGAATGCTGCCCGGCAGAACGAAGATCAACAGGATGGCAACAAACAAGCCATATATAGCGCAGGTTTCCATCATGATCAAACCAAACATCAGCGAAGAACTGATTTTTCCGGATGCCTCTGGCTGCCGCGCGATAGATTCGGTTGCCTTGGCGGTGGCAAAAGACATTCCAAGCGCCGCGCCAATGCCCGTCAGCGCCGCAATGGCGGCGGCAATTGCGATAAGACCCATAGCATTCATGATTTACCCTCCCAAATTCGTCAGCGTGTCAAGGATATATGCACGGGCAAGCCCGGAGGCACCGATTCATTCAGTCGCTTCCATTATATAATTAAGCGACAGGAGACCAAACACGAAGGTTTGGATCGCCACGTGAATCAAGTTGAAATAGACGGACAAAACTGCGGGAATAACCAAGGGGATGACCGCGTAAATCAGCTTCATGATGATGCCGCCAACCAACACATTGGCGAAAAGCCGCAATGCCATGGAAATCGGCGCTACAGCGTCAGTCATGAGCCGAATGAAAAAAACCGGGAATACAGGGGACGACATACGCTTAATGCGCTGAACGACCCCCAGTTCTTTGATGGCAGTGACGTTCACCAGGCAAAAAGTGGTCAAGCCTAGCGCCAATGTGCAGGAAAGATCCTCCGTGGCCGGCGGCAGGCCAAACAGCTCCACAAGGGTGGCTGTAGCCACATAGCACATCAAGGTTAGGACCACAGGCGCACAAAAGTCCGCGTTATGGCCCACTTTGCCCTTGGCGAAGTTATAGATGCCCTCCACGACAAGTTCTACAACGTTTTGAAAGCCTTTGGGCTGATCCTTGAATTTGAGGACACGCGCGTTGATGAACACGCACAGCCCAATGAGTAGCAGCACAACAAACCAACCCATAACGACCGATACGCCGATTTCCATTCCAAAAAGATGAATATGGTGCGGCATGATGGTAATCTCTGGCAAAGCCTATCCCCCTCTTCGCGCACGAAAAAAGATGAACAAGGTGACCGATATATAGAGCAACCCCGCGGTGAGCGCAAACGCCGCCAATGGCCAAATCCCCCACCATAACACCATTCCGGTGAAAGCAAGCGCCCAGAGGGGAATTTTAAGCGCAAGCCACAGAGCGCGTTTCAGGCCGGAACACGTGAATAACACCCTGCGCATCAATAAGAGCTGCAGGGCGCCAAACGCCAAACCCAATATTCCAGCTAGAACAATCGCTTGCGCCATCGGTTCATACCATACTCCTTTGGTGAAAAAAATGCAACTGATTTTCGGGCATTCTAACAGGTATTATCATGAAAACTGACCTGAAATCTTCCATTTTCGAACGGATACGCCTGTTTCAAGGCGTTTTCTCTCTCTTTATGGCAAAGCATTTTATATTTGCAAAATGCTCCGGGTTGTATTATGATAAGAAACACAAAGTTTTGCACAAAGCGCCGTTTGAAATGAGGGTTGCCCATGCACTGGATCGCCGGCTTTGAGGAATTCTTTCACGAGTTTATCACCATTACCATCCATGGCCTGGAGTTAATGGGCGTTATCATTGTTGTTCATGGGGCTATCCGTGCCTTCTTGGGATATTTTTCTCACCATACGCCCAATGTCCGTCTGAGCTTGGCCCAAAGCATGGCCACCGGTTTAGAGTTTAAGCTTGGCGGCGAGATTCTCCGTACGGTCATTGCCCGGGACTGGAACGAAATTCTTACGGTCGGAGCAATCATTGCCCTGCGTGCGCTGTTGAATTTCCTCATCCATTGGGAAATCAACCACATTCAACATGACGCGGAATTGATCGCGAACGCCGAGCATATCGCTGTGCAAGCCATCGAAAAAACCAAAGAGGACGAGGACGACTGACATTGTTTCACGCAGAAAGAATTGTTATGGGCTAGGTAAATGGTTCAACGCGACCCGCTCTAATAGTTCTGCAATATGGTGCGAATCCTTCATCTCCGTTGTAAGCATGCCGTTGTAAGCGTCAAAAACATCCATGGCGTGCTCAATAATTCTTGGATCAAACGTATATCGAACTGAAAAGGTGGAAAAATCCATCATTCCAGCGCAGATATTCCGCATCACAAACATGCTGACCCGCCGCCAGTCGGCGAGCATTTCATTGTGCAGGGGAACCAGGGAAACCCGGGTTTCCTCCCGAAGGAGCGCCGCGGTATCCAGCAGGTGCCGCCTGGTCTGAGATCCATTCAGCCGCATCTCCTGTCCCGCCATCAGGGATAGCACATCCGCAGTTTCCGGCGATGCTTTCAAGGAGACAACAGGAACAAAAAGCCGCATTCTGACGCCTGTCAACGCGTCAAAACAACCTAGCACCCTGGACCATACGCGGCCCGCGACGCCGTTGGCTTCCAGGGCTTCCATCAAAAGCCCTCTCCCCATGGTCATGGGCGGCAGGGAAGGCAACAGCCAATCGAACAGCTCATCCATGGACTGATTGATCAGATTTTTAAAAAGATCCGGCCGCAAATCCTCTGGCGTCATGTTTCCGAAAGGATTCAATGCCCGATTCCAAAGGAAAAGAAACGAGGCCCGATAATGGGTAAGGGTAAACGCGTCCGTGTATAGGGCGGCGTATCTAGGTTGGCCCGCCACGCACCGGCTGATGAGGAATCCCTTTCCCTCTGCCAAAATCCACATTTCCCTCTCGGGAACATAGGACTCGTTCCCTGAGAATCGAACGCCTATTTCCGGATGCGCACAGAGGGAAACGAAAACATGCAGCGGGAGGCCAGGATCAGCGGGATCAACGAGCAGCTGCACTTTATAGCCCAACTCCAGAATGGATCGCAAGCGAGCGGAGAATGAATCCGGTGAGCCCATGGTGTCCCCAAAGTGGGCGCCAATCAAGACGGAAAAGGTTTCT
>JAVBOX010000169.1:0-24717 GCA_031550095.1 Eubacteriales bacterium | reverse complement strand
ATTCGTGGAACCAACCATGATCTGCGGTCCGGCCGTAAATGTTATGGGATACGTTCCCACAAGCTGTCCGCTTCCCGTCGCGGTGAACGTGATGGTTCCGCCGGTAGGCATGGAACCGCTCGTTGCCGTCGCGCCGGTGGTCAACGTCGAGGTCTGCACCGACCCATCGAAGGTCTTGGTTTCGCTGGGCGCTGTGATCGTGATCGGAATCTTTTTCGCTCCGACACTCTTGATCGTGAGCGTACCATTGGCCTTCGTGATTTCATACTGGTCGGATACATTCGTGGAACCAACCATGATCTGCGGGCCAGCCGTAAATGTAATGGGATACGTTCCCACAAGCTGTCCGCTTCCCGTCGCGGTGAACGTGATGGTCCCGCCGGTAGGCAGGGAACCGCTTATCACCGACGCGTCGGTGGTCAACGACGAGGTCTGCACCAATCCGTTGAAAGTCTTGGTTTCGCTGGGCGCCTTGATCGTGATGTCGATCTTCTTGGTGGCGTCGCCGATGGTCAGCTTGCCGTTAACGGGGGTAATGTTGTACTGACTCGTCACATTCACAGAGCCAATCATGATCGTCGGCCCTTCGGTGAATGTAATGGGGTACTCCCCAGGCGCTACGCCGCTGCCGCTGGCCTTGTAGACCAAGCTTCCGCCTGTGGGCGGGGGGTTCACGGAATAAGTCGCGCCTGTATCGGTAAAGCTCTTGGTAATCGTTGAACCCGTATAATTATCGCTGGCGCTTGGCGCGGTGATCGTGATGTCGATCTTTTTGGTCGCGTTGCCAATGATCAGCGTGCCATTGTTGGGCGTGATGGCATAGTTGCTCGACACATCCGTACCGCCGGACCACACCTGCACATTGGAAAGCGTGATCGGGTAGGATCCAAGCGCCACGCCGCCGCCGGTCACCGTGCCTGTTACCGTATGGCCGGAAATGCCGGTGGTGGTGGGAGTGAAGCGGCCTGTGATGTAGCTGCCCGTGAAAGGCACCGTCTCATTGACGATGGAGACAACCAGCGGCTTCTTGGCAATGCTCAGCTTCTGCTCCACATAAGAGACATTGTACCGGTTCGTTACATCGACTCCGCCCTCCGTGATCTTGATTGCGGAACGGTTTCCGATTGTGTTGGTGTAGTCGCCCGCGTTCGTCTCGGAAGGATTGGAGGTGGTGATGCCGGTGATCGTCAGGTTTGAAATCACCGTGCCGCCGGAGTTGAGCACCTCAAATCCCGACACGGACTGAGCCGCGCCGTTATATGTGGTGTTAAGCCCCTTGGAACGGACCGTGATATCCATCTTCTGGGCAAAATTGGCGGTGAACGTCGCATTCGCCGTCACAGTGGCGGGGAAGCTCGGCGTCCAGCCCGCGAAGTAATAGTTGCTAGCGGGCACCGGGGTCGGCACGGAAACGGCGGACCAGGGAGATCCGTTATTTACCTTCTGGACCAAGGTGCCGGTCAAGGAACCGTTAGCGCCGGCAACGAAGGTAATCGTGCGAACGCCCACATAATAGCGCTTCAGAACGATATTGCTGCTTGCGCTCGTGATGGTGGCGCTGTTCAGGGAGCCAGGCCATGCGCTGTCGTAGGTATATTCGTTGCCGCCATAGGGGAACGTGGTGCGCGTATCGCTATGGGTCGCAGTCTGACCAATCTTCGCGTCCTTCGACTCGTTGAAGAAAACATAGCCAGCGCTGGGACCGTCGGCCAGGATGCTCTGCTCCTGATAGGTGACCTTGGTGTAAGGCTTGTAATAGAAGATGACGGTGGTAACGCTGTTTGCGTCTAAGGTGACCTGTTCATTTTCCTTGACCGGATAGTATGTATCGGTCGGGTCCTTTTTGGACCAGAGGGTCAGGCGCAACGCTTGGCTGCTTAATACAGCCGTTGCGGGCATGCCCGGAACAGGCGTGGTTGTGCCCTCCAGGTAATACAGCACCTGATACTCATATCCGGCGAACTCGCGGTAACGGAATGTAATGATGTTCGCGGCCGCGTTCGCCAGGGTCAACTGCCCAGCCGGAGTGACGCTCTGCAGCGTGTAGCCCGCGATCGTCGGCGCAGACTCATCCTGCGGAATGCGGATGATATCGCCAACAATATATCCATTGACGATCTTATCCGGACGGATGGCCTCACTCGTGCCGCCTTTCAGATATCGCACGGTATACGAGGTTACCTGTCCTTGGAACTTAGGCTGCACTTGGATGTCGGTAATGACGCGGGTATACTGGGTGAAAGCCGCGTTACCGTTGTACCAACCCAAGAAGACGTAATACGGACGCGCCGCGGTGGGCAGCGCGGTGCCCATGTCGGCCAATGTTTTGCCGGCCGGGATGACGATCTGCTGATACCACGCGTCCCCAGGGTTGCCAAAGGTAATGGTCACATTGGGGGTCTTCCACTTGGCAAACAGGCTCAGGTTGCCGTTGGGGATGGTGTCAGCGTTCGTAAGGGGTTTGGTGTACTCGGCATCCTTATACCATCCGTCGAAGGTATACACAACGCCGCTTTCTGTGAAAGTGGGGCTTGATCCGGCCACCCACGCGGCGGGAGTAACCCGGGTCACACGGTCGCCCACCATCAGCGAGGAGATGGTAGTCGGAGTTGTGACGGTCGCGTTGCTGGTCATTTTGTTGAAGGAGAGGCTGAATAGATTGCGATTGTAATATAGCTTGATCTCCCTCGGCGACGTAGTGATCACCCGGCCTGCCGCAGTATCGCCGGCGTAGGTGAAGCCTTCAATCTGTTTGCCGGTCAGGTTGGGGTCTGTTGAGCTCGTCGTGAACATCGTCTGCGAGAAAGCGCCAGCGCCGTCCTTTACATACCATTTCGAGGTATTGGCGTTCTGGTGTTCGTTGGCCTGCTCCGGTAATTTCTCGAAGTAGTAGGATACAATCCAATCATAGGTTGTTGAGGAGAAATAGCTTGCGGTACAGGTCATCGAGGTGTTGGTGCCCGTAGGAAGCATTTCCGAGGAGAAGGTCATTCTCTTCGTAACCCAGTTGCCTGTAACAATACAGCCGGATGCCACCCAGTATTGCATGTTATTGGTTCCGTTCTTCGGAGCCAAATCGCCCACGGGCCAAATCGAGCCAAGCTCTTGCTCGTACTTGGCTGATATGACTTTTGAGGTAGAATTGTCAGAGAATCTGCCCACGCCGGCTGCAAAGTTGATTGTAAAGATATCCCGCTGGAAGTAAACATTGATAACCGACGTGCCGTCGCCCTTAATCACCGTCGGCGCGGCATATTGGAAAGTGGCTACTTTTTTGCTGCTGGCGGCGCCTTGTCCGTAGACTGTGCCGGAGTTGGCGGCATTCAGGGTCACGGTAGTCCCGGCGACTCCAGAAGTGGAGGTTTCATTGTAATAAATGTAGTCGAGCGGATTGCTGGGATTGGGCGTGCCCGTGAAGTTCGGCCTCTCCACCCAACGAACGATGGTATAAGCTGTATTTGATTTACCGGTCCATTTGGCATAAGCGGTTATGCTGGTGGCCGTCATCGTCGTGATTTTTCCAACGCCGTCATCCAGCCGCGTACCGCTGCCCGCCGCGTCATCATACCAGCCGGCAAAGGTAAATCCAGCACGCGTGGGGGTGGGCCAGGTGATGGCATCGCGGTACTTTTTAAACATGGGGTCCGTGTAGCTAGCGCCTTCGCCATTGCCGTCAAACACGATAACATTGGTTATGCGCTTGTAGTAAACCTTATAGGTGGTCACCCCGGTAATGGGCTCCACCGCTTGGGTGATGGCCGTATAGCCGGGAATGTCCTTGACAGGCAGGGTGATAATGGCGCCAAAGGAGGTGCTGCCCGTATCAATGACAGGAGTACCGCCGATCTTATACTGGTCGAACTGGGCCGGATTGATGGGACTTGTCGGTTCACCAACCACGGAATCCTTCTCAATATAATGTTCAACCGTATAGGCCACGTTGCCAACTTTGGTATAGGTAACGGTAATGTTCACGCCCGCGGCCGGCATCGTGCCGGCATAGGTGACCGTCGCCTGGTTCGGCTGATAGCCTAGAAGCGCGGGCGAAGGCACCGACGCGTTCACCGCGTCCCCAATGGGATAATACAGGATCGCCGCCGGCGGAAGCGTAACGGAAGTGTCCGGCGCCGCCAGCTGATAATTGACCGTAACAGCGGCCATCTGCAGCATCGTATAGGTGGGACGGAAAACCACGTCCCCGGTAATGTTATTCAGGGCGATGCCCGCCGGATCGCTTTGCCAGCTCGCAAAGCGCCAGGCCACATTGCCCTCGGCGGCTGTCGCTTCGCGGGTGGGAGCTTGAGGCGCGGTTGCCTCTCCTCCCTCCACAACAAGCTGGGTAACGATTGGATTTTCGCCTGACAAGTCGTCATGGCGGACGAACTTCACAGTGTAATACGTGTCAAAGGACAACCCGCCGAAGTATTCGATTCCTTCGGCGATGGCCGTCAATACAGATCCAGGCAGGAACTCCATCATCATTAGAATAGTCAGGAGAGTTGCGAGCCACTTTTTCCAGTTAAACTTCATTTGAGATATCCCCCCATGATCATTTCGCTGTCGTACATGAATTCACGAAACATCGCTTTTCTTTTGTAAACCTTTGTTATTCCAGCCAGGATCCCCCTGGCAATAACCCAAGCTCGTAACCGCTCCGACTAAATAACAGGAGGCACGGGATTTTCAGCAACAACGACCGGGGCAACGGCAACCGGCACCACGGAAACGCCGATGCGCCAGCTGAGGTTGACCGTCTCGTTTGTGGCCGAAAATTCATACCGGAGAGAGTTGGCGCCTTCCACATTGACCCAGTTCACGCCGTCCTCGGAAGACTGCCATTGAAACGCAAGCTCGGAGATCCTGCTGTTGTCGCTTAACTCCGCCCACACCGCGAGGGTTGAACCTTCTTGGACGCACTCGCTGTGGTTGGAGAAAATTTGAACCTGCAGCCCTTCCAGGGGGCTTATGAGCGCCGTCGGGCCCGCGAGAGGAACATCCTCTTCTTCGTCATCGAATTCAGACATGCCATCCACCCCGGACTCATCGCTGCCTTCCTCATCATCGATGATGAGGATGCTCTGTCCGCCAAGGGTTTCTTCCCGGACGCCGAGGACCGAATGCCCATCCAAAAGATCTGACGGAACTTCGTTTCCATCTTCCGAAGACTCTTCGCCTTCTCCGGAAGCGCCTTCTCCGGAAGCGCCTTCTCCTGGTTCCTCTTCCGTCATCGTAGGCTCCAGCGAAATGGAATGAACTCCTTCATAAACTGCCACGATGGTCAGCTCGCCGCCTACCGGTGTGTGGAGGAAGTCGAACCACTCGTCTTCGATCAGGGTCGTGACATCGCGCCACCCCAGGAAAACATGACCATCGAGCATCGGGGCGAAGATGGGCGCCGCGACAGACTTGCCCTGCTCAACCATTACAAAATAGAACTCATCGCCGTCGTAGTTAATGAATGTAACCTTGAATTCCTGTGCCTTGGGAGCATCGGGGGCTGCGTCATTCGTGTTGTTTCCCGACGGTTTTGGTGCCTCTTTCGGCGCACTGGGCGGGGTTTCCGGTTCATTGTCGCCGTTGGGCAGGGTCGTCGGCTCTTGGCCATCTGAGACAGGGAGTGTATCCGTTCCTTCCGAAACGGGGGCTCCGGTCCCCTGAGTGGTTGTTCCCGGTCCATCCGTCGCGTTGTCCGCCATCGCCGTAAGCGACGCAAAGGGCAACGCAAGAAGAACAGCGATCATCACAGCCACCAGTTTTGTTCTTTTGAGTGTCAACATTCTTATCCCCCCATTTGTTTGTCTTGTCAGAGCAAGAATATCTTCGCTTTTCCGCTCTGACCTTTGGTTTATTAGCCGAGAATCTGTGCCTTTGGGAAAACCGACGCACAGTCTCCCGCTATTTACTGCTTCAGTATAGCGTGCCACTCTTACATTTTGGTTACATTTGGCATTTTTTTTAAAATTTTCTTAATGAACTTTATTTCGCCCGGGGGGATAGTTGTTACAAAACTCCTCAACAATCCGACTCCCGGTATTTTCCAGTTCTATCAAGCGGTTCCGATTTCTTTTCCATACTATTCAACAAAGCACGTGCATTACTATATTTGAAACAATGGGATTGCTTGTTAAATCGAAGTCCGGCTGACTTAACAAATTTGACATTTTCCCAGAGCCGTCAAAATCATGGGAAACCCGCCCTATATCGCCGGCATGCTCCTTGCAAATCCTCCCGGTGTTGGGTACAATACACGAAAGAAGGTGATGATGTGGCTCTCTTCGCATTTTCAGACCGGTTCGCGATGTTCGACGTGACCCCGGTTGAAAACCTCTTCATTCAGGAATATATGTTACGAGCGGACGGCGATTTTGTAAAAGCGTATCTTTATGGGCTCATGCAGTGCTATCATCCCGTACAGAGCGCCTCTCTGAAAACAGTCGCCCGGGATTTGGGCATGGAGGAAAACCGGGTGGAAAACGCCTTTTCCTATTGGGAGAGAATCGGCCTTGTCCGCCGCGTCAGCGACAACCCACCGGCCTACGCTTTTGAGAATCTAAAGCAAATTGAGCTGATGCGCGCTCAGGAGGACGACGGCCTCTACCGGTACGCCGATTTCAACAACAGCCTTCAGGCCCAGTTTGGTTCCGACCGCATTTTGCATCCCCAGGATTTTGAGCGGGTATACGATTGGATCGAAGGCCTCGGACTTCCGGAAGAAGTTGTGCTGATGCTGGTCTCCGGCCAGATCAAGGTCCGCGGAAAAAAGTTCCAGTTCAAGTCCTTGGACCGGGAAGCCCGCGTTTGGGCGGAAGCCGGCGTTCGCACCATCGCCGACGCGGAAATGATGTCCCGGGCATCCACGGACCGGTACGCCGCTGTTCGTCAAGTTTACAAGAAGCTGGGCAAGCGCCACGCCATATCCGAGCCGGATGAGGATCTGTACGCCAAGTGGACGGAACAATGGGGCTTTGACCTGCAAACCATCCTGGCCGCCTGCGATGAGACCACAAAAGGCGTGCCCACATTCGGCTATGTAAACGGCATCCTGGAGCGCATGCGCTGCGACGGCTTGCGGGACGCGAAGGACCTGCGAAAAAGCCTTGAACAGGACGCGGAGGTTAAGGAACTCCTTCGGGAACTCGGCATGCGGGGCACTTCGCCCACCGACGACACAAGGTCCATGCTGGATGGATTCTTACACGCCGGCTTCGAAAAGGAGACAATCGCCCTGGCTGTAACCCGGGTAGCCAGAAAGGGTGGAAAGCTGGATGCCCTCCAAAAAACCTTGATCATGTGGCAGTCCGCCGGCGCTCTAACCCTGGATGCCGCAAAGCGCTACCTCTCCCAGGTGGATTCCCGGCGGGTGGAGGCTCCCCAAAGGTCCGTTAAGGCCGTTCCGGCCCAGCAGTACACCCAGCGGGAGTACTCTCGGGAGGAGCTCAACGCTCTGTTTGAGGTGATTTGATGCGAGAGAGGGTTTATCGGGAAATAGAGGCGGAGTACGAACGCTTACGGGCGGAAAACCGGGCGGAAGAAGCCCGCCGTCTTGCCCTGGCGACCCAGCAGAATCCAGCCATCGGAATGCTTTTTCAGGAGCGCAGCCGCATTTTTCACGCCCGCGCCGCCACCGCGTTCGCAAACCCATCGGACGCGATGTCCATCAGCGCATCCCTGGCTGAGGAAATGGCATCCCTCCAGGCAAACCTTCGAAAGGCGCTTCGTGATACGGGATATCCTGAGGATTACCTGCAGCCCGTGTATCGCTGCCCGGTTTGCAGGGATACCGGGCGGGTAGGAGAGCCTCTTCAGGTGAAGTGCGCCTGTTTTGAGGAGCGTGCGCGGCGATTCGCGGCCGCTTCCGTAGACAATGGGATCAATCCAAGCGAAACCTTTGAGGCATACGATGAGCGGGTCTTTTCCGACGCGCCCATGACAGCGCTGCAGCGCGTCGACTCCCAGCGGGAATACACGTCGCGCCTGCGAGATCTCTGCCTTGCCTATGCGGACGCCTTCCCGGACACGCAGCGCCGCAACATGCTTTTGATTGGAATGTCCGGCCTTGGCAAAACCTTTTTAATGAACTGCATCGGCAATCGGGTCACCGCCCGCGGCGGGGAAGCATTAAAGCTGACCGCCTATCAGCTTACGGAGCGGATGCGTTCCGCCATCTTTGACCGGGACCCGGAGGCTTTTTCCATGCTGCTGGGCATACCCCTTTTGCTGCTGGATGATTTGGGCGTTGAGCCCATGATCCCCAACATCACCATTGAGCAGCTCTTTACATTGCTGAATGAGAGAGGCCTTTCCGGGCGGCACACGGTGATTAGCACTAACCTCATGCCGGAGGAACTGAAACGCCGTTACACGGAGCGGGTATGCTCCCGCCTTTTCGACAGGAGAAGCGCTTCCATGTACTCTTTTCTCGGGCAGGATGTCCGCTTGCGGACGCCATGAAATCATCCGTCTTTCAAAAAGGCCGATTTCAGCTCTTTCTGTATCTGGCCTTGGGTTTTATCACCGTGCTCTTGGCCGCTCTATGGGCCTCCCGGAAAACCGGCGCGGATTTCCTGGCCCATAGCGTCTTTGACAGCTATAGCCTTCAGGCCATGCTGTGGCGTGAGGGCACTTTCAATTTGACAGAAAATCGCCCGTGGCTGGAGCTTGCTGTCTTCAATGGCGGATATTACGTCAGCTTCCCGCCGGTCCCCACCATCCCCATGTGGCTCCTGTCTTTTTTCTTTGGGGAAAGCACACCCAGCGGCCTGATGACCCTTCTCTACCTGCTCCTGGGCTATGCCGCCGCCTTTTTTCTTGCCAGCCGACGTCTCACCCCAGGTCAATCCGCCTTTTGCGCCGTCTTTGTCGCCTTAGGCGGCAGCTTGCTGGATTTGGCCGTTTCCGGAAGCGGCTTTTGCGGCGGCGTTTGGTTTCAAGCGCAGCTGCTGGGTTTTCTTTTCACCATGCTGGCGTTTTTGCTCCTGGATGGCCCGCGCCCAATGGGATGGGCAATGGGACTGGTCTGCATTGCCTTATCCGTTGGATGCAGGCCTCTTAACGCGCTCTATGTGCCGGTGCTGCTGTTCCTTCTATACCGTAAAACCGACCGTGGGTCTTTCCCGCTCACGCTCTGCCGGATGCTTCCTTACCTTATCGTCCCTGCCTGCGTCGCATGCGCCTATGGGGCCTATAACTGGGTTCGCTTTGGCAATCCGCTGGAGTTTGGCCATAGCTTCCTGCCCGAATACACCAACTCCGGCGACCCTATCTTTTCGCTTCACTTTTTGCCCATCAATCTGAAAGCAATTTTCCGTATGCCCAGCGTTGTGGACGGCATTCTTTCATTTCCCAATGTAACGGGCTTTGCCGTGTACCTCACCAACCCCATGCTGTTCCTTGGCACCTTCCGGATGACGTGGAGAGGCTTCCGCCGGATAAGTGACCCGCTGGACATCGCGCTTCTTGGCACCGCGCTGATCCACATCCTTTCCCTCCTGACCCACCGGACAAACGGAGGGTGGCAGTACGGAACGCGCTATCTTTGCGACACGGTTCCCGCTTTCTACCTGTTATTTCTTCGCGGCGGAAGGCCCCCTCGCCTTTTTGATGGGATCCTCATGGGCGCCCTGCTCGTTTTCAATCTCTATGCCACCGTGGTGTTTCATTTTCTGTAGGGCAAAGCTTCCTCAAGCGGATTTTCTTGCTTGCATAGCCGCCTCTTCACAGTTATCGCCCCCATGCCCATCTTTTGCGGTTCAACCCGCTGGAGAATGGCGTGGGGGCGGTGGTGTTGTTGCCGTTTATATAGATCAGGCGGCGGTGGAGACGGCCAGACGCCAGTCGCAGTTAAGGGTGTCGGAATTGGCCGGGAAGGAGCAGGTAACGTCATTGGCACCTTCCAGATTGGTCCAGCCCGCTCCGTTGTTGAACTGCCACTGGAGCGTCACTTCACAGCCGTCAAAGCCGATGAGCTCCCCACGAAGGGTGATGGTGTCGTTCTCGTTGACGGAAGCGCCCAGGTTGGAGGTGATCTTCACGCTGCGCTGGGGTAAGCTCTGGAGGGTGGATGGGCCGGCCAAAGGAACGATGTCGTCTTCCAGCTCGAACATTCCAGCGGACTCCAGGTCCTCCTCATCAATTATGATGATTTCCAGCTCATCCTCATCGTCTTCCAACTCTTCCTCTTCTACCGCGGCCATTTCCAAACCGACCATTTCCTCTTCCTCTGTTTCTTCCTCGGTTTCTTCCACGGTCACCACAGGGATCGGCTCGAATTCCGCTTTCAGGTTTAGCTCCCCGCGAACGGCCTTTCCAAACTCATACTCCTCATGGAGGATGGAAGTCACATCGGCCCAGTATAGGAAGTTGTGCCCAACCTTCATGGGATTCAAAAGGGCAGGAACCTCGATCTTTTCGCCGTCATTCAGTTCCAGGCTGAAGACCACTTCGTCGTCCCAGTTGAGGAACGAAACCTTGTGCTTGACGACTTGCTGAGGCGCCAGGGAGGCGGCTAGAGGAAGGACAACCGGCTCATCGGCACCAGGAGCGGCGGCGGCAGCGCCGGAAACGGGTTCGCTCACGGCGACAACGGCATTGGGTTCATCGGTGTTCTGATTCTCATCATCGGCGGACGCGGCGGCAAAGCACAACGTCAAAGCAAGCGCCAGCATCATGGCGGTGATGATCATCTTCTTCAAAAAGTTCATTTGGAATTCCCCCTAATCTTCTTCTGTTCATTTTTTGTTCCAAGGAACAAGGTAAGTATACAGGGATGGCGTTACATTGATGTTACATATTAACTTTTTTTGCAACCACAAAAGAGTTTTCAGGATAGAATCATTTCGTTCATTTCTAGCACTGTTGCATAATTTCAACGAAATGACCCCATTCTTTTTCGCAGACACCCATCTTTGCGCAAATAATTTTCTCATAAGCCGCGTCAGAGGCACGAAAGTGCATCAGGTGCGGCGCGGCTAAAAAAAGAACCCCCCGTCCCGCCGGGAGGCGAAGTGAAGGATTATCAAGGGCAAACCCTCGACGATCTCCAGGGTCAGGGGCCCTGGGTCTCTACCCAGCGAAACAGCTTCCAAGAACAGCGCCGTCCACTTTAAAAAGCATAAACCGACCTTGGTCTTTCGTAGCCTTCCTGGGTCAATATCCAATGTTGATGGCCCTTGTCAAAACCTTCTGGGCAATTGGCGCCGCCACGCTGCCGCCACCGCCGCCGCGCTCGACGACCACAGCGATGGCAAGGGGATGATTGCCTTCCGTAACAAATCCGGCGAACCACGCGTGCGTTTTGATGGTCTTGTCATTGCTGGATTCGGCGCTTCCGGTCTTTCCCGCTATATGGTAACCGCTTATCTTGGCCTGGGTTCCCGTGCCAGACTCAACGGTGGACAGCATGAATTCCCGGATTATCTCCGCTGTGGTCTGGCCGCAGGTCCGCTTATAGACCCGGGAGGCCCACAGACCGCGGGCGGCGCCACGGGCCGATGTGGCGGACATCATCAGCCTTGGTTCCATCATGACACCATCGTTGCCGATGGCGCCCGCGATCATCGCCATGTGCAAAGGACTCACCAGCACCCGGCCCTGCCCAACTCCCGACCAGGCCAGGTCATCCCGACTTTGGTTTGTAGTCGGGTATTGGGAGTTGTATACCACCATGTCGCGAAATGAAAAATCATCACCGAACCCAAAGGCAGAGGCGGTGTTTGCGAGCTTTCCATAGCCCAGCTCCAGGGAAAGGGCGCCGAAGGTTGTGTTGCAGCTCTGGGCGAACGCCTGCTTCATGGTCACGACGCCGTGAACCTGGTTTCCCGCCTCTGTCAGGGTCGTCCTGTCCACTAGCATGGTGCCGGCGCATTTATAGCCCCGTGTAACCACATCCGGGATGTTTTCCAGCGCGGAGGCCATGGTGATGATTTTAAAGGTGGATCCTGGCGGATACAAGCCCTGGGTCGCGCGGTTCACAAACGCACCGTTGTCCACGGTGTTCTGCATGGTCTTTGATATATTCCGGGGATCAAAATCCGGGTAGGATGTGGAGCACAGGATCTCGCCCGTCCTGTAGTTTAGAACGACCACCGCCCCGGCTTCATAGGGCTTCAGCAGGCTCGCCGCGTATTTGCAAAGCTCCGCGTCAATGGTGAGCCGCACATCGTCACCCCGCTGGGTTGAGTTTGAGAAGAGCTGTGTCACCCGATCCCAAACATTGGCTTTGAACCCCAGCAGGTAGCTGGACATGAACGTCTCCACGCCGTTGCCCACAATGCCGCCGCTGTCGCCCACCACATGGGAAACGGCCCGCCGGGTGCTCTCGCCCGATGGATAGATGCGGGAGCCATTGACGGTAGTAGCCAGGATATCGCCTTTGCGGTCCAGAATATCCCCGGCGGTCACCCGCTGCTTTTGATCCTTCAGCCGGGGATTGTAGACGTTGGCGGCCCAGCGCCCTCCATAAAAATAGACGGAATAGGAAAAATAACCCCCCAGGCCGATGAACATGGCCAGCACGGCGATGGCGATGATTCGAATGTTATGGCGCAATTTTTTCACGGAAGCGCCTCCCTTCCACTGGCTAGGCGCTCATCCTCCCGGCGGTCTTTGGCGTTCTGGGCGGATACACCGCACAAAAAGCCCATGAGCCCCATGCTGGAGACCAGGGAGGTGCCGCCATAGCTCATAAAGGGCAGCGTGATGCCGGTCAGGGGGATGAGCTTCACCACGCCGCCGATGATCACAAATGTCTGAATGCCAATGAGCAACGCGCAGCCCAAGGCCAGCAGCGAATGGAAGGATGTGCGCGCCTGCAGAGAGATGGTCACGCCCCGAAGCACGATGATCACATAGAGGGCTACGACGCACAGGCCTATGAGGATGCCGAACTGCTCACAGAGCACGGCAAAAATAAAGTCCGTGGAATACGCGGGAATGGCGCGGCTCTGGCCCATGCCCAACCCAAGGCCGATCAGCCCACCGCTTCCGATGGCGGTCAGGGCCTGCACCAGCTGGTATCCCTTTCCCAGGGCATCGGACCAAGGGTTTTGCCAGATGGCAACGCGGGTCTTAACATGGGCGAACATGGAATATCCCAAATACGCGGCCCCAACGCCGCCAAAACCCCCCAGGGCAGCCATGGGCAGGTTGGAGGAAGCGGTCCAATACACCAGCAGCGTTACGGCATAATACATCAGCGCCGTGCCAAGATCCTTTTGCAGCATCAGCGCCGCCAAGCACGCCATTGAAAAAAGCAGCCCCGGCAGCATGCTCCGAAGCCCGTTCATCCCGCTGAAAAACTGGGCTAGAACTAGCACAAGGACCAACTTAATCAGCTCACTAGGCTGAAAGGTGCCGATGACGGGAACGGCAAACCAGTTTTTCGCGCCGTTGGTCTCCTGGCCAATGGCCACGGGGAGAAGCAGCAAGGTAATGCCAGCCAGCATCATCAGCCAGCAGAGGGCGCGCCAGTCGCGGATCAGGCGCACCGCCAAAGAACACACCGCGAACATCGCGATGCCCAGGATGAACATGGTTCCCTGGCGAAGCCCTCGCTCTGGGGAAAGGCCGTACAGCAGGATGACCCCCAGGGCGCAGAGAAAGTTCATGAGCATCGCCAGCATGAGATCCGCATTCAGTTTGCGGGCAATCACATTGACGAAAAACCAGGAGACGATCGGCAGCGCGAAAGCAAGCCCCGCCGCGACAAAGTCAATGGAGTCGCCATGAAGCGTCAGCAGCAGGCAAGCGCTGAACTCGAAGAGCATGATGGCGCTCAGGGTCATTCTTGTGGCGCTACGCTTGTCCCCGCGGCTCTTCTTTCTACTATTATCTTTTGATCGGCGGTACTTTTTTCTATGTGCCACTTGGCCCTCTCCTGCTTTTATGTCTTTTGATGATCAGGTTGGGCTTCGGGAGATCCCCACGGACCTCTTCCGGAATCCAGCTTCCATCGCCCAGCTCCACCGGCCCGTCATTCCGTCCTCTTTTCTTCTTCCCGTTAGCCACTTGATCCGCAGGAACCTCTCCTGTCAGAAGAATGCCCGCGAACAGGCGAAGCTGCAGCGTGATGCCACCCACCGCCAAAGTGGCTCCATGGCGCAGAACAGCTTCCCGGCGAACCATCTTTCCATCCACCTCCACGGTGTCGCGGTAAGTGGGAAGCACATGAAGCCCATCCCTATGCAGCACGAAGCGGGCCGCGCGAACGGGCACGCCGCGGGCTTTCACCCGCACATCGCAAGCTCGGGCACTGCCAATCCATCCATCCCGGGAAGCGTTCAGCACCATTCCCTCGGCAACCGTGGGAACATCCGATTCCATGACCACCCATTCACCGATAAACCCGGCATCCGGCAGCATGCTCTGAACGATGGCTTTCCGATGGGCGTCTTTGCGCAACCATATAATCGCGCGCCAGATGATGATCAACATCAGGAACACGAACCAATAGCTGGCAATATTGGCGATTACGCCATAGGTGGTTTGATCCATATCCGTAGCATAGCATGAATTGTAGCGGCTATCAACCTCAATCCATGGAGTTGTTGCTCCTCCTGTCCATGATTTGCCCTGCTTCCCATCTTTTCCGCTTCATGATATAATATGCGCATGAATGAGAGGACCTATGATATCATTGTGATCGGCGCCGGCCACGCCGGTTGCGAAGCGGCGCTGGCCGCAGCGCGGATGGGTGCGCGGACACTGCTTTTGACCATGAACCTGGACTCCATCGCGCTGATGCCCTGTAATCCAGCCATTGGCGGCACGGGCAAGGGCCATTTGGTGCGGGAGCTGGATGCCCTGGGCGGCGAAATGGGTCTGGCCATTGACGACGCGATGCTCCAATCTCGCATGCTCAATACCGCCAAAGGGCCGGCGGTTCATTCCCTGAGGGCCCAGGCGGACAAGCGGGCTTACCAGCGGCGGATGCTCGCAGCCCTTCGGGCCCAACCCGGGCTGCTGCTGCTCCAGGCTGAGGTGGTGGATCTCCTCATCGAGGAGGGGCGAGTGCTGGGTGTCCGCACCTTGACGGGAGCGGCGATCCATTGCAAGGCCGTGATCATCGCCACCGGCGTATATTTGAACAGTGAAATCATCGTGGGGGAATCCAGGTGGAGCGCGGGCCCTCAGGGTCTCTGTCCTGCCCACGCGCTGTCCGCGGCGCTGGAGCGCATCGGTTTCCCCATTCGCCGTTTTAAGACCGGAACCCCGGCACGCGTCGATGGCCGCGCCATTGATTTTAGCCGGATGACTCCCCAGCCCGGGGATGAACCCGTGATCCCGTTTTCCTTTATGACCGACAAGCCCCTGCAAAACCGCTCTCAATGCTACCTAACCTGGACCACGGAAGCCACCCATGCCCTCATCCGGGCCAACCTCCATCGGTCACCCATGTTTACCGGTATGATTCATGGCACAGGCGCACGCTACTGCCCCTCCATTGAGGACAAAATCGTCCGGTTTGCCGATAAGGAGCGCCATCAGCTTTTTTTAGAGCCGGAGGGAATGGAATCCTTTGAGTGGTATGTGCAGGGTATGTCCTCATCCATGCCGGAGGATGTTCAGCGGGCCATGTACGCCACGGTTCCGGGGCTTGAAAGCGCCACGCTTCTCCGGCTGGCTTACGCCATTGAGTACGACTGCATCGACCCTACGCGGCTTGATCCCTCCTTGGCGGCCAAGGGCTTTACCGGGCTTTACTTCGCCGGACAGATCAACGGCACATCCGGCTATGAGGAGGCGGCTGTCCAAGGCCTGCTGGCGGGGATGAATGCCGTCCTTTTCATAACCGGGCGGGAGCCCCTTGTTCTGACACGGGATCAGGCCTACATCGGCGTCCTTATCGACGACCTGACCACAAAGGGCACCAACGAGCCTTACCGCATCATGACCTCCCGGGCGGAGTTCCGCCTGCTCTTGCGGCAGGACAACGCGGATTTGCGTTTGACGGAAATCGGCCATAGGGCAGGGTTAGCCAGCGAAGCTCGATACCGCGGGGCCCAAGCCAAACGGACCGCCACGGCGGACGCTCTGCGCCGCTTGCGGGAAAAGGGCCTGGACGGCCTGCTTCGGCGCCCGGAGACGGGGATCGACGCGGCCATGGCGGTGGATCCTTCCCTGGCGGAGATTCCGCCTTCCATCCTGGATCAGGCCCTCATCGAAATCAAGTATGAGGGATATTTAAAGAAGCAGGATGCCGCTGTGGAACGCTTTCGCCGAATGGAAACCCGGTTGCTGCCGGAGGACGCGGACTATCTGAGCATGGCCGGCCTCCGCCTGGAAGCCCGGCAGAAGCTGCAGAAGGCCCAGCCCCGCTCCTTGGGGCAGGCGGCCCGCATCTCGGGGGTTTCTCCGGCGGATGTCACGGTGCTGCTCATTTGGCTGGAGGGAAGGGCCCATGGGCCACGATAAATGGATGGGACTTGCCCTTGAATACGCCCGGGAAGCCGCGGCGCGGGATGAAGTGCCCGTAGGCGCGGTGGTGGTGAGGGAGAACCAAGCCATCGCCGGCGCGGGCAACGCCTGCAAAGCCGGCAGCGATCCCACGATGCACGCGGAGCTGCTGGCCATGCGTCAGGCCCTTGGGGTTTTGAAAGCCCAAACGCTGGGGGGATGCGCCCTCTATGTGACCCTTGAGCCGTGCCCGCTATGCGCCGGCGCCATTTTGCTCCTGAGGCCGCTTCTGGTCGTCTTCGGCGCCGCCGATCCTCGGGCGGGATGCTGCGGCAGCGTCTATCGCCTTACCGAGGACGCGGCCCTGGGCCTCGGCACCGTCCCTGCCTATGGCGGCGTGCTTGCCGGGGAATGCGCCGGCCTGTTGCAAAATTTCTTCGCCAAAAGGAGGATCCCATGATGCGCACCATTCACTGTTCCAAATGCGGCGGGGAAATGCAGGTGCCGGAGGGCCAAGCCCCCCGCCTTTGCCCCTACTGCGGCAAATCACTGCTGGAAACTTCAGAGAATAAGGCCGCCTCCGAGTTGGAAACCCGCCTTGCGCAGGAGCGCAACCCCAAAAAGAAGTTCAAGATGATCCAGGAAGCGCTGTCCGCCAATCCCGACAGCTTTGAGGCGAACCGTGCCCTTCTTTATCACGGCAGGCTCCATGAGCCCATGCGGGGCCGAGATGTAGATTTCTCCATCATCAAAAGCTATCTCCTCCATGTCCTTGAAAAGCCCGACGCCTATTCACCAAATGAGCTTGACGCCAAATATGAGGAGCTGCTTAATGGTTCCCAACTTCGCAAAACCATGGCCCTGGCCCCAGATGGAGACGCCTTTTTTACGGAATACCTGCGCTATCTGGCGCAGGATTATATCGATCTTTTTATCCGGGGAGACAGCCGAAACAGCCGGATGGTCTTTGGATTTTCCCGGTCGGTGGAATCCACGGCCAAGCTTTGCGGGGATGTGGTCAGCGGGATGCTGGTGACCCTTCAGGCTTCCGAGCGAATCCATGACGACCAGCGGCGAATCCTCAGGCAAGCGATCCTCGACGGGTTTTCCGCCACTTTCCCCGGGTATTTGGACAAAGTCAGGGTCTTGTAAAAACAAAGGAGGGCTTCCCATGCTGCGCGTAGGCATCGACTTTGGAGGAACGAAGATTGCGTATGGGCTGTTTGACGAGGATATGCGCCTCATTGAGCGGCTGCGAGTGAAGACCGATGCGGAGGCGGCCCCCCGGGACGCTATGAACGGTATGGCCCGGGATGTGGAGGCCCTGCTCCAAAAAGCGGGCTGTAAGATAGCCGCCGTTTGTGGCGTGGGCATCGGCTTTCCCTGCCATATCGGGTATGATCAAGGGGCTGTTCTCATCGCCACCAACCTGCCCCTTTGGGAGGATGTCCTTCTCCGGGATGAAATAAAGGCTCGGCTGGGCGTTCCCGTCTGGGTTGACAACGACACCAACTGCGCCGCTTTCGCGGAATACCGGCAAGGTGCCGGACGCGGGGCCCGCCACATGACCTATATGACCGTCAGCACTGGGATCGGCTGCGGCTTTGTGCTCAATGGGGCGATGTACCGGGGCACCCATGGCTTTGCCGGGGAACTGGGGCAGATCTTCGTCAGCGATACCCAGGGTTTCGGCACCAGCAGGATGAACGCCGGCGTGGTGCAGTCCATCTCTTCGGGCCCCGCCTTGGCGAAACTGGCCAGGGAATGGATCGGGCAGGGGCGGAAAAGCGCCATACTCACCTACGCGGGCTCCCCGGAGGCCATCGCCTGTGAGCACATCGGCATGGCCTACGCGGAAGGGGATGCCCTGGCCGCTGAAATTGTGGAGCACGGCGTCACCTATCTGGCACGAATGCTGGTGAATCTCTATGAGCTGATGAACATCGGCGTCATCGTCTATGGAGGCGGCGTTTTAAAGATGGGCAAGCGGATGACCGAGGGGATGATTGAGGAATTCTACCGCCTATCCCATGGCGCCCGGAAATGCCCGGTGGATTTCCGTCCGGCGGCCCTTGGGGACGACGCGGGCCTTATCGGCGCCGCGCTGATGGTGGAGGGATAAGCCCCTGGTTTTTCGCCATAAAATTTAACATTTTTCCAATTCAGAAAAGTCGCCCTTTCTCCTGTTGACATGCCAATCCATCGGCCTTATACTTGACGGAAACTGTCAACAATATAGGGGCGAGATGTGTGATGGCGATACTCGAGCTTGAAGGGATTCATAAGGATTTTGGCCAGGGAGAGGTGCTCAATGGCATCGATCTTTCTGTTTCCTCAGGCGAATTTTTAACGCTCCTAGGCCCAAGCGGCTGCGGCAAGACCACCACCTTGCGAATCATCGCGGGGCTTGAAATGCCTTCCGCCGGGCGGGTGTTGCTGGAGGGCAAGGATGTGACTCAGTTGCCCCCCGAGCGCCGCAACGTCAATACCGTTTTTCAAAACTACGCCCTTTTTCCCCATATGAATGTAATCGGAAACATCGGCTATGGTCTGCGCCTTCGCAATGTCCCCAAGGCGGAAATTCGGGATAAAGTAGCGGAGATGCTTCGGCTTGTCCAGTTGGAAAACTATGAGAAGCGCATGCCGAACAGCCTTTCCGGCGGCCAGCGGCAGCGGGTCGCTATTGCGCGGGCCGTTGTGCTCGCCCCCAGCATTCTTTTGCTGGATGAGCCCTTAGGGGCCTTGGATCTCCAACTTCGACGCCAAATGCAGACGGAGCTCAAACAGCTGCAAACATCCTTGGGCATTACTTTCATTTATATCACCCATGACCAGGAAGAGGCACTCAATATGTCCGACCGCATCGCTGTCATGCGGGATGGTCACTTTGAGCAGGTGGGCTCGCCGGAGGCAATCTATGAGCAGCCAGCCACCCGCTTTACAGCCGCCTTCATTGGCCAAACCAACCTGTTGGATTGCAAAATAGAAGGATCAAGCGTCCTTCGCGTCGGGGATGAGACCATCCCCATGGTCATGCCCTCGGGCGTAGTGCCCAGCCCCGGCCAGGCAGCCTCCCTGTGCCTTCGAATGGAGCGGGTTCGCTTCGCTTCGGAAGCGCCCGAGGGCCAGTGGTCCATTCCCGCCACTCTGTTGGAATACAGGTTTGCCAACGGCATGCTCCGCTCCAACCTTTTGTTGCCGGACGGCCAGGCCCTGACCGTTTTCAACCAGACTCGGCCGGATTTGGAGCCAGGAGGGCCGGTTCAGGTTTGGTGGGATGAGCGGCACGCCGCCGTCATCCTGTGAGGGGCCGCCATGCGAACGAAAAAAACATTGCTTTGCATCCCGCTTTACCTATGGGCCACGGTATTCATCGCCTTGCCCCTTCTTTATGTGGTAGGAGTGTCTTTCTTCGCCCGGGACGCCACCTGGGGAATATCCGACACATTTACCTTGGCCAACTATAAAATGCTGTTGGACCCCGTTTACTTGAGGGTTTTCGGACGGTCCGTCCTGATTTCAGGTGTAACCTGTGTCATCGCCCTTTCCCTGGGGTATCCTTTCGCGTATTGCATGGCCAAGGCGTCTCCCAAGAGGCGGACGCTCCTGATGATCCTGGTGATCGTGCCCTTCTGGACCAGCGCACTCATTCGCACCTATGGCTGGATGATCCTGCTTCGGGCTGACGGGCCCATCAACGCCCTGCTCCTTTCGCTAGGCCTGATCCAACGGCCCCTAAAAATGCTTTACAGCCTTGGCGCGGTTTTGCTGGGGTTTGTCTATACCATGCTTCCTTTTATGATCCTGCCCTGCTATACCGCCATTGAACGGATGGACTGGCGCACCGTGGAAGCCTCCCGGGATCTGGGCGCCTCGCCAAGCCACGCTTTCTGGACGGTGACATTGCCGCTAACCTCTCCGGGCATTCTGTCCGGTTTTACGCTGACTTTTGTTCCAAGCATGGGTCTTTTCTTCATTTCGGACCTTATGGGCGGCAGCAAGATGGTCATCATGGGCAACCTAATTCAGGATCAGCTTCTCCGCGCCCGAAACATGCCCTTTGGCGCCGCCCTAGCCGTCGCCATGTTTCTCTTCACGGCCCTGGTGCTTTGGCTTCAAAAGCGCGCGGGCGGCGACCCTAACCTCTTTTAAAAGGAGCGCCCGCCATATGCGAAAAAACAGCCCGCTCCACATCGTTTTCATGACGCTGGTCCTGATCTTCCTGTATGTGCCGATCTTGATCGTCGTGCTGTATTCCTTCAACCCCTCGAAAAACAGCGGGATGATGTCGGGTTTCACCATCAGCTGGTATGTCAAGCTCTTTAAGGACGCGGAAATCGCAAGGACCCTGGCCAACTCCCTGGAAATCGCCGCTGTGTCCGTGGCCGCTTCCGCGGTCATCGGAACCCTGGGCGCCGTGGCGCTGGCCCGGAAGCGCCTGAGGCTTCAGGGCTTCATGGAGGGCATGTCCACCCTGCCCATCATGATTCCGGAAATCGTATTGGGCCTGTCCTTCCTGATCGCCTTTACATTCGTTGGTCTTTCCCTTGGCATATTCACCATGGTGCTGGCCCATATTACCTTCTGCGTCCCCTATGTCTTTATCATCGTCAAGGGCCGTTTGTTGGCCCTGGATCCCCAATTGGAGGAAGCTGCGCGCGACCTTGGCGCAAAGCCATGGCGCGTATTCAAGGATATTACGATGCCGCTTATTTTTCCGGCCGTGCTGGCAGGCATGCTGTTGGCCTTCGCCATGTCCCTGGACGATGTGATCATCAGCTTTTTTGTCACAGGCCCCGGAGCCCAGACATTGCCGCTGCGGATCTACTCCAGCCTGAAGGTGGGAGTAACCCCGGAGATCAACGCCCTCTGCACGGTCATGCTCGGCATCGTATTTATGTTTGTCGCGGTTTCCCAGTGGATTCGCACCAAGAAGACCTGACTCAATCATCGGAATTATTTTAAAAGGAGGTCAAAGATTTGAAGCGTATGCTCCCCGTCCTGCTGGCTCTTTTGCTGGCGCTTTCCGCCTGCGCCCCTGCCGGCGCTGAGGAAGAGAAGGTCCTGAACATCCTGACCTGGGCCGACTACATCAATGGCGCGGAAATTTTGGAACCCTTTACCGCGGAAACGGGCATCAAGATCAACTACGACTACTTTGATTCCAACGAGGAGATGCTCATCAAGCTGCAGGCTGTTCAGGGCGGCACTTATGACATCATCCTGGCCAGCGACTACATCATCGACATCGCCAAAAAACAGGGGCTTCTGCTGCCCCTAGACAAGTCTAAGCTTACCAACTGGGATAACATCGATCCCCGGTTCCTGAACCAGTTCTACGACGAAAATAGCGAGTACACGGTTCCCTATGTAGCCGGAACTCCCCTCATTCTCTATGATCCCGCCCTGGTGGATATCGAGATCACCGGCTATGAAAGCCTTTGGGATGAGAGCCTGAAGGACAGCGTCACCGTCATGGACGATGCCCGCAATGTCGTTGGCATCACCCTAAAGACCATGGGCAAGAGCTTCAACGAGACCGATCCAGAGGTGCTGAAGGCTGCCGAGGAAAAACTCATGCTCCTCAAGCCCAACATCCGCGTCCTGGACTATAACACCACCCATCAGGTCATGATCTCCGGCGAGGCATCCATCGGCTACATGTTTACGCCGGCCATCATTTGGGCGCTGCAGGATCGGCCGGACCTGGAAGTGGTCTACCCAAAGGAGGGTATGGGCTTTGGCATCGACAACCTGTTCATCCCCGTAAAGGCCCCCCATCCGGACAATGCCCACCAGTTCCTCAACTTCCTGCTCAGACCGGAAATCGGCGCCACCATCGCCCAAAGCCAGTGGTACATGAACTGCAACAAGGCGGCGGAGCCTCTCCTTTCCCAGGAATATGTGGACACCATGGCGAAGATCTTTGACTTCAGCAAGTTGGGCGATACTGAATTCATACAAGATGTTGGGGATGCGATGCCCATTTATAGCGACATATGGACAAGGTTTAAGCAGGAATAGACGAGCGCTGGTATTTCCCAAGATCCTCTCAGCTGAGACTTTTTTGTCGGGAACAGACCTTTGGTATCTCGCGTTCCACCGATTGCCGGCCCGCATACAAAAGGGCCGGCAGCCTTTCTTGAAAAGCACTTGCTTTCCGCTTTGAGGCGCGTGCCCCTTAACCCCTCGTAAAGACGCTTTCCCAACCTTGCCCAAGAGCATTTCGCTTTTGCCGCGATTCATTGCAAGCGAAGGGGTATACTCTGGCGCGAGATGCGCTATTCTGTTTTGACAGCGCATCATAAGGAGGAGTTTTCCCATGATCAAAACCATCGTACTGGGTATTATCCAGGGATTATCCGAGTTTTTGCCCATTTCCTCTTCCGGCCATTTGGTGCTCTTTCAAAAGCTGTTTGACATGCCTGAAACAGGGCTGCTCCTTGAAATTTTGCTCCATGTGGGGACGCTTTTTGCGGTGCTCGCCGTTTTCTGGCGGGACTGGATGGAAATGCTCCGGCATCTGTTCAAAAGCCGCGTGGTTCGTCTGCTGATTGTAGCCACAATTCCCGCGGTGGTATTCACGCTTCTTTTAGACGATGCCATAGCATCCATTTTTTCCGGCTGGTTTCTTGGCTTTAGCTTCCTCATCACATCGGTATTGCTATCCGCTTCCGATTGGTTGGCCGAGCGCGCAAAGCGGCGGGCCAACGGTGCGCAGCCATTGGGCGAGGTTGCGGATATCCGGTATGGCCAGGCGCTGACCATGGGCATCATGCAGGCATTCGCCATCCTGCCCGGCGTGTCCCGTTCCGGCTCCACCATCGTAGGCGGGTTGGCCTCTGGCGTCACCAAGCGCAACGCGGCCCGGTTTTCCTTCATGATGAGCGCCATCGCGACCCTGGGCTCCTTGGTTTTCAAGCTGAAAGATCTGCTCTCCGTGGGCGAGTACGCGTTTGAGGGCGGACCTCTTGCCGCGGTGATGGGCATCATCGCCGCGGCGATCAGCGGTTATCTGGCCATCCGGTGGATGCTGATGCTCATTCAGCGGGTCAGCCTCAAGTGGTTTGGCCTCTATACCGCTATTCTTGGCATTTTGATCCTCAGCGATCAGCTCTTCTTTGGGCTCGTCTTTGAGAGGATTTTTTGATTCGCGGGTAGAAGTTCTATGCACCCAACGCGGAAAGGTTTCGCCATGCTAGGGCGCGTTGACACTATCCGAAATGCTCAGATTTCCTTGGATTTTTTCGTCTGACAAGGCCCTTTCCCGAAGGAATACCGAGAGTATTTCGAGGGAAAGCAACACAGTCAGACACAAAAAGACAAGGGAAGATGGGCGTTGAGCGGTAGTGTCAACATGCCCTCGAATATGAGGTGGTTTAGTGCTCCGGTTTTACTTCGGCGTCATGGGTTCATCTAAAACCGCCATGCTCCTCATGCAACAGTACAACTATCGCACGCAGGGGTACAGCTGCGCTTTGGTGAAGCCTTCCGTGGATACGCGCAAGGGTGTCAACATCGTTCATTCCCGCATCGGCCTGGAGGGCGAGGCGGATATCGTGCTCGCGCCGGATCACAGCATCCGCGAGCAGCTTCTCTGGCTGGAGACGCGTATGCCGGGCCAGCTGGAGCACATCTTTATCGACGAGGCCCAGTTTCTCTCCGAAGCCCAGGTTATTGAGTTGGCCGACATGTCCGACGAGCTAGAAATCCACTGCTACGGCCTCAAGACGGATTTTCAGGGTAACTTCTTTCCGGGCTCCAGTGCGCTGCTGCGCTTCGCGGATTCCTTTTCGGAGCTGGATCAAAGCCTATGCTGGTGCGGCGCCAAGGCGACGATGAACACCCGTGTTGACCGGAGCGGCATGGTCGTCAAAGAGGGAGCGCAGGTGCTCATCGATACCGGCGATTCGGACGAGCCCATTGTGTACATCGGCCTTTGCTATAAACATTGGAAAACAGGGAAAAGTGGCCTGAACGGGAACACCTGAACAGGCCCGCCTTTTTCGTTTTTTGGGCGGCACCGCACAAAGGAGCGTTGCTGGCAGTGCGAGAGATTTTCGTGCTGATCAAGAAGCTTGGAGGAAGGGGCTGTCGTGATAGGGAGGAACGCCGGGACGCTGTCCCGGACCCTGCCAAAGGACCTTCGGCCCTTTGGAATCCCATCATTTTCACCTCACGATGGGTGGTATTTTAAGGCAACACCGCACAAAGGAGCGTCGCCGGCATTGCGAGAGATTTTCGCGCTGATCAAGGAGCCTGGAGAAAGCCGTAGCGGCGCTACAGCGACCGCAAGAGCGACATAGAGCAGCACGAAAAGAGCTG